>JBDTMB010000028.1:0-24189 GCA_039934485.1 Vicinamibacterales bacterium | reverse complement strand
CGCTGGGTATCGCCGTCGTCAACTGCTCGCGCGAGACCGCGCTGACCTGCTTTGACCGGTGCTCCCTGGCGGAGGCCTTCGCATGATGCCGGCCTCGCCGTTCAAGGTGTACGTCGGATGGGACGCGGATCAGATCCGAGCGTCACGCGTCGCGGAGGATTCGCTGCACGTCCGCGCGACGACACGCCACGCGGTCCGCCCGCTGGTCCTCGCGCAGCTGGTGCGGAGCGCGCTCTACACGCGGCCGACGGTGTATCCGACGATCGAGCATCCCAGCTATTGGGACGAGATCAGCCAGGCGCCGATGAGCACGGGCCATGCCATCTCGCGCTTCCTGGTGCCGGCGCTCTGCCAGAACAAAGGCTGGGCGTTGTTCACCGACGGAGACGTGCTCTTCCGGCGGGACGTCGCGGAGTTGTTCGCGCTCGCCGACGAATCGAAGGCCGTCCAGGTCGTACAGCATGACTACCAGCCTCCAGAGCACGAGAAGATGGAGGGGCAGACACAGACCCGATACTTCCGAAAAAACTGGTCATCTGTTTGCTTGTGGCATTGCGAGCATCCAGCAAATAAAGCCCTGACGATTGAACTCGTGAACTCTGTTCCAGGACGCGATCTTCATCGATTCTGTTGGCTCGATGACGACTTGATCGGTGCTCTTCCGCCTGAATGGAACTGGCTGGTCGGTCACTCGTCTGCGGACATCGATCCGGCGCTGGTGCATTTCAGCGAAGGTGTCCCAGACATGAACGGGTATGAGCACTGCCCGTATTCGGACGAGTGGTACGCGCAGGCGAAGGCCTCGAACTACAAGCTGAAGCGGCCACCGAAGCCGGCACAGGCGGTTGCATGACGGTCGCCGTGAAGACGACGGTCGAGATCCTCCGCTTCGAGCCGGAGACCTGGCGCGCCGGCGCCGCGCTCGATGCCTTGATGCGTACGTCTGACGCTGTGGAGGCGCGCAAGACACACCGCTACGAGGGCGGCGCGGACTGGTTGCTGCTGTGGGGGCCTGGCGCGCCGAATCGCTGGCCGATCATGGAGGCGCAGATCGCCGCCGGCGGCCGCGTGATCGTGCTGGACCTGGCCTACTGGAGCCGACACGACAAGATCCGGGTATCAATCGATACCGCGCATCCGCAGGCCTTGGTGATGAAGCAAGACTGGCCGGCGCGTCGCCTGGTGGCGGATGGCGTGCGCGTCGCGGACAAATGGAATCCGAACGGGCCGATCATCGTGGCGGGGCTGGGCCGCAAGGCGCGCGCGCAGTACGGCGACCAAGTACTCGATTGGGAAATCGGCATGGTGCGCGCCTGCGAAGCGCGATGGCCGACGCGTCGCGTGCTCTATCGCCGAAAACAATTCGACGCGCCGATCCCGCCTGGCGTCACGCTGGCCGGGATGGGACCGATCGACGATCTGTTGGTCGGCTCCTCGCTCGTCATCACCTGGCATTCGAATGTGGCGGTCGACGCGATCCGGATGGGCATCCCGGCTGTCTGTCGCGACGGCGCCGCGGCGGCCGTCTGCCCCTCGGAATTGCCCGTTGAGCCAGAGCTGCTGCCCGTTCAGACGCGCGATCGGTTCCTGGCCAACCTTGCCTGGTTCCAATGGAACCCGGCGACCGAATCGAAGGCGATGTGGACGTGGCTGCAGGAGCTGCTCGCATGAGCAACATCCGCATCGTCGCCCCGTTCTTCCCGCTGCCGGCGGAGCACGAGCACCACAAGGCGTTGTCTGATTTCGACTGGATCACCGCGATCCGGATGCTGTTCGACAGCGCGCGGCGGGCCTGCGGGGCGTGCCCGATCCACGTCATCACGGATGTATCCGCCGACCTGCCGCTGCCGACGTTGCGCTACGAGACGCAGCACCGGCGGCTGATGCTGTGGTATCTCGAAGCGGCGGTCTGCTATCTGGCCTCGGACGACTTCGATCGCGATACGGTCATGCTCGACTCGGACCAGCTGATCTACGGGGACCTATCGAAGTGGTTCGAGCCTGACGTGGACCTCGGGATTCTCGCGCGCGACCTGCCGCCGAAGGACCCGACCGGGTTCCGTATTCTCAACGGCGTGCAGTTCTGGTCACATCGCGGTAAGGCTCGGCTCGCTGCGTTCTACCGCCAGGCGCTCGCGCTCGCGCAGACGTTTTCGGAAGACACCATCGCGTGGGGTGCGGATACGCGCGTGCTCGAGCAGTTACTCGAGCCGCTCGACGTTGGGGCGACCGTGGACCGTGCCGGCGTGCGCGTGCACATGATTCCGGCCGAAGACGTTTTGGAGCGGGTGACGAAGCGGCAGCTTCATCAGATGCGCGCCGGCGGCCGGATCGAGCTCACGCGCGATGTCAGCTGTTTCCGGAATATGCGGAAACTGCACATGAAAGATTTCTACCGGGCCACACTCGGCGAGATGGCGGTGATGGCATGACGGCCGCCGCGTTCGTGACGCCGGCGAAGTGGCCGCATCAATTGGTGCAGTACGGGGCGCCGGAGACGTATCGCCTCGCCGCGGCGTGGCTGAAGGACTGCCAGACGATCGCGGACTGGGGCGGCGCGGCCGGGTTCTTCGGATCCTTCCTGGAGCACGGCAGGGACTACACCGTCGTCGACGGGACCGAGCAGGCCGACGTGTTTGCGCCGCGAGTGCTCGCGAACCTCACTGAGTATCGAGCACCGAGCGACGGCATTCTCCTGCGTCACGTCCTCGACAACACGCCAGACTGGCAGCCGATTCTGGCCAATGCGTTGGCGGCCTTCCGCCGGCGGATGGTCATCGTCACCTTCACGCCGGACGCGCCGGTGACGCGCCGCATCGATCGGAAGAACGGCTGGCCGATCTGGACGTTCAATCCTGACGACCTCCGGCGCGCGATTGGGCCGTGCCTGGTGCGCGACGAAGCCGTGCCGACGACGCATCCCGAACGCGTCTATTACCTAGAAAAGCCATGCGCCTGATCGTCTACACCGCGGCCATCGGCGGCGAGACGGACACCGTGCAGGCGCCGGACGTCATCGATCCGACCGTGCGGTACCTCTGCTTCAGCGACCGCCCCTGCGTGGCGCCGTACGAATGGCTCGAGGTACCGACACCGGCAGACGGCTCGTTGCCCTCTCGCCGCGTGAAGGTCCTAGCGGATCATCCGGCGCTGCAGGACGCCGACGCGACGCTGTGGCACGACGCCTCGTATCGGCTGACGGGCTCGCTGCAGTGGGCGATCGAGGGATTCGAACGCGCGGACATTGTCGCCATGCGCCACCCGAAGCGGACCCGTATCGAAGAGGAAGCGGTCGCGATTGCGCGCTGGGGCTATGTGACCGTCGCCGAAGCGCTCCGCGTGGTGCGGGAGTATCGACTCGCCGGCTTCGTGTCTGACGCCCTGACCTCGGCCGGCCTGCTCGGCCGCCGGTGCTCGGCCGCCATGACGCGGCTGAATGCGACCTGGTGGCAGGAAGTGCAGCGCTGGCGCGGGCGCGATCAGGCCAGCTTCGATTACGCGGCCTGGGTGGCTGGCGTGACGGTGGGCTACGTGCCTGGGACGGTCCGACAGAACCCGTACGCCGCCTGGCGCACGGCGGTGCCAGCATGAAGCGCGTGCACGGAGTTGCCTTCCCAGACGCCGACGCCTTCATGGCGTCGCAGCTCGGCGCGGACGGTCGGTACCAGGGCGACCACCTGGACGCCGCGCTGGCGTTCGTCACCGACTGGAGCCAGGCCATCGACGGCGGGGCACACGTCGGTACCTGGTCGAAGGCGCTGGCGGAACGGTTCGACTCGGTACTGGCATTCGAGCCAGCGCCGGACACCTACGAGGCGTTGCTGGAGAATGTGAAGGACTTACCCAACGTGGTGCCGTTGCACTACGCACTCGGGGCGGGCCTCGGCTCGGTGACGATGGCCATCGATCAGAAGAATGAGGCGCGTGCGAACACGGGCGCACGGTACGTGAAGCTCGATGGGCCGATTGCCATGATCTCGATCGATTCGTTGAACCTCAAAACGCTGGGGTTTCTGAAGCTCGACGTCGAGGGGTCGGAACTTCCAGCCCTGCTCGGCGCGCGTCAGACGATCGGCCGCGCGAAACCTGTGGTGCTGTTCGAGGACAAGGGATTCGGATCGCGATTCGGCGTGAAGCGCGGAGCGATCGAAACCTTCCTGACAGGGCTCGGCTATCACAAGCTGGCGCAGTTGTCGGCCGACCAAATCTGGGGGCCGGCATGAATGTCTTGATGCTGGGACTCGGAAACAAGCCGGGCAGTTGGCAGATTCGCGGTCAGCAGCTCGGGGCCGCGCTGGACGCGCGCGCGACGTCCACGCCGAACGACGCCGACTGGCGATGGGCGGATCTCGCCGTCCTAGTCAAGCGCTCAGAACCGCGGTTTGGGCCGGATGCGCGAGCCGCGGGCGTGCCGATCGTCTGGGACGCGCTCGACTGCTGGCGACAGCCGACCGACAACGGCTGCACAGAGGCGGCCTCGCGCAAGATCCTCCAGGCGCATCAACAGGCCATCAAGCCGGCGCTCACTATCGGCGCCACGCAGGCCCAGGCAGAGGCCGCAGGCGGGGTGTACCTGCCGCATCACAGCTGGCCTGGCCTGGAACCTACCTCGCCGCGCGAACGCGTCACCACGGTCGCCTACCAGGGCAACGCGGCGTATCTGGGGAACTGGCTGGCTCGGGTCTCGCTGGCCTGCGGGGCGCGCGGCTGGCAATTCGTCGTCAATCCGCGCGACCTCCGAGACGCGGACATCCTGGTCGCCTTCCGCGACGGCTCCTGGGATGGCTGGATGTGTCGCGAATGGAAGAGCGGCGTGAAGCTGGTCAACGCCCTGGCGGCGGGGCGTCCGATCATCACGCAAATTTCAGCGGCCGCGCGAGAGATTACCGCGGCGCCAGTGGTGCTCTGCGACGAGGGCGTCACTTTAGATGCGGCGCTTGATATGGCGGCCCCCCTCTCTATGCGTCAGCAGGTGTTCGAACATTGCGTCGCGCACGCTGGGGCGTACCGGCTGCCGGCTGTGGCGGCCCGGTATCGCGAGATTCTGGCCACTATGAGGACCGCATGTCCCGCGTGATCACGATCACTGACTCGCTGATTACGGCGCCGGCCAATCCGCCGATGACGACGGCCTACGCCAAGAAGCACATCAAGGCGATCTCGACAGCCGAAGACGCGCTCGTCGATGGCTGGGTACTGGCGGCCACGTCCTATTTCGAAGAGCTGACCGGCCGGCAGATTATGACGGCGACGCGCGAGGCGTGGCTGGATGCCTGTCCGGACTCGAGGGGACGGATTGAAATCCCGAAGCCGCCGTTACAGCAGATCGTCAGCGTGGCGTACGTGGACGCCAGCGGCACCCTGCAGCCGTCGTTCGGGGACGGCGCCTCGCCGGAAGTCCTGTCGTACGCGGTCAAGGCGCCGCAGGGCCCGCACGCGGCGCGCGGCTGGATCGAGCCGGTCTCGGGCGTGCAGTGGCCGTCGACCCTGGCGGAATCTGGCGCGGTCCGGATTCGGTATCGCTGCGGCTACGGCGACACGCCGCGCAGTATTGACGCGTCGACCGGCGCGCTGGTCGCTGGGTCACCGCCCGATTTGATCCTGTCGATTCTGTGCTTCCTGATCGGCACCTTCGATCAGTTCCGGTCGGCCGTGCACCAACAGGACCGCGGCACGATTGCTGAGGTGCCCTACGGCGTGAAGATGATGATCGATGGTTTCAAGTACTCGGCGTTACCATCGATCCAGATGCGGACGGCGACATGGCTTTGAATGCCGGTGATCTGAATCTCGAAGTGGTCATCCAGCAGTTGACGACGTCGACCGGACCCTCGCATGCGCCGGTGGAAAGCTGGACGACGCTGCTGACGGCGTGGATGGGTCGAGAGGCGCAGACCGGCTCGGAGCGGTTCAACGCGGCCCAGGTCTCGGCCTCGGCCACGACGACGTGGTTCATGCGGTACGTCGATTCGATGGACCCGGACCTGGTCGACGTGCCGACGAAGCGGCGGTTGTCCTACCAGGGACGGATTTACGGCATCGTGCAGGCGGAACATATCGATCGCAAGGAACGCATCGTGCTGACGACGTTGGCGAAATCGAAGGTGGCCTGATGCTCGAGATCGCCGTCTGCGACTACCTTCTGTCGAATGGCGCGGTGGCTGCCATCGCGGCGGCGCGCGGCTACGTCCAGAAGTTTCCGCAGAGCGCCGAGTTTCCGGCCTTCCGGGTGCAGCTGATCGACGACATTGAACAGGCGCATCTGCGCGGAGGGAGCGCGACGCGGCCGGCCCGGGTGCAGGTCGATGCCGTCGGCGAAGAGTCAAGCGGGGTCGACGCCTACGGCCAGGCCGTGGCGCTGGCGGGCGCGATCGAAGGCGCCATGATGAACAAGGCGCCGTTCAAGGTGACGGTGAGCGACGGCGGATCGCCGGCCGTCCAGACGGTCCTGGAGCTCAAGGTGGTGCGCAGCGAAGCGACGCCGCCGATCTACGACCAGGCGGAGTTGAACCAGTTCAAGGTGGGGCGCGACTATATCGTGTGGGCGCGGGTGGTGAGTTGAGCTAGACGAATCTTCGAGGAGTCGCTACGCGCGCCTCATGAACGCGCGGACAGGGCCGGCCAGCCGCGACTCCGACAAGGCCACACATAGAGAACGGCCGCTCTGTGTTCGCAGTTCGCAGGAACTGCGCGTGCAGGCGGCCGTTTTTCTTTGGTGGCAGTGAACGTAAACGGACGGTTTCAGAGGGAGAGCGCACATGGCTGACGTATCAAACACTTTCTACGAGGGTCAGGCCTTCATCGGCTATGGCTCGCAGCTGCTCGTCGGTGACGGCGCCAGCCCGGAAACGTTCGAGGCAATCGCCGACATCGAATCCATCACCTTCGGCGAGATGAGCACCGCGGTCGTCACGAAGACGCATCTGCGGAGTCTCGACGGCCACCAGGAGAAGCTGGCCGCGTTGCGCGACAGCGGACCCTTCCAGTTGACAGGCAACTGGCGGCCCTCGCATCAGTCGCAGTCAAACGCGGGTGGCGGCTCGGGCGCCTTCGCGACTGGCGGATTGATTGCGCTGTGGCGGAACCGCACCGAGCGGAACATGAAGATCGTGCTGAGCGACGGCACGCCAGGCACGGAGCTGCCCTTCCGTGGGGTGGTCACGAAGTTCCAGCCCGGCGTCATCGGCGTGAACGAGAAAGTGGCGTTCACCGCTGAGATCACGCCGCTTCGCGACTTCTCAGCGGCGCTGCCGTAATCGGCAGGAGTTGAGTGATGGCGAACAAAGAACGCGGCGAGATGAAACTCGTCGCGGGCGATCGCACCTTCAAGCTGCGCCTGACCACGAACGCCGTCGTCGAGATCGAGGACATCTCGGGCGGTCGGACGTGGGATCAGGTGCAGCTGGGGCTCATGCGAGGCAGCGCGAAGGATATGCGCCTGCTGTTCTGGGGGGCGCTTCGAGAGTTTCACTCAGACATTGCGACCGACGACCCGAAGTCACTACGGGCGGTTGGCAAGCTGATCGACGACGCCGGCGGCTTCGAGGGCCTGGTCGAGCAGATGAAGGCCTTCATTGTCCTGAACCAGCGCCAGGCGGACACCGAGTCTGACGGCCGTGGCGGCGAGGCCGCTCCGTTGGACCCTCCCAACGCTCAGTCGGTAGTCGTTGGCGCCGACTCTACGTTGACGCCCGCGTTATCGGGCTGAGCTCGGACCAATTCTGGCGGTTGTCGCTCCGCGAAGTGTGGGTGGAATTCGAGGCCGCGAAGGCGCGGCAGAAACAACAGATTCAGCGGGACCTGGTGCTGGCGTGGCACATCGAAGCGTTACAGCGGCAGAAGAAGCTGCCGGCACTCGAGGACCTACTGAGAACCCGGCGGCGGCAGACCGTGGGTGAACAACGCGCGATGTTGCAGATGCTCGGCGATCAGTTGGGCATCCCGCTCCGAAAGCGCAAAGTCAAAGGCAAGGTCAGGTCGAAATGAGCGTGTGGCTGAAGGGCGCGGATCGAACCTACGAGATCGACTGCACGAGTGCGCAGGCGCTCGTCCGAATCGAAGAGGCGACGGCGCTTCGGCTACCGGTGTTCATTTGGACGCTGCAGCGTGAGCCGGACGATGAACTGGCGCGTCAATTCCTGAGCGCCGTGCTGGTCGAGCTATTCGAACCAGACGAGCTCGACGCCATCCTCGAAGACATCGGCGGCATCGCCGTGTTGGCGGCGGCCGTGGACGGATTGGAGGCCCACCTGTGAGTGGGAACAATTCGTTCAAGCAGTCAGGCGTCGCGGAGATGCGGCGCCAAATCGAACGGTTCGCACCGGACCAGGCCGCGGCACTAAAGGCGGTCGCCAGGGAGACCGCCGAACGCATCCTGAAGCGCGAGCGCCAGTTGCTCACCTCGCAGACGCACGGGGAAGGCAACACGGCCAACGCGCTCTTCATCGAGGACGACTCCGCCAACAAACGATTCATCGTCCGGTTTGGACGGATCCAAGGCCGACCGGCGCATCTGCCGATCTGGATTGAATACGGCACGGTGCACCAGGCCGCGCGCCCGTTCGTCCGTCCGGCGGCTGATGCCGAAGTCGACCGGTATCGCCGGGACATGGACGCAGCGTCCGTCGCGGCGGCCAGAAAGACGCTCGGCCCGTAATGGCCACCAACACAGACAAGCGGCGACCTCTCAGCGAAGAGACCAAGGCCAAAATCGGAGCGGCCAATCGTGGTCAGAAGCGTTCGCCTGAACAACGGGCGGCGATGCGAGTCTCGCATGCTCAGGCCGGTAACAGGCCGGAGACAGTGGAGCGCCATCGGGAAGCCCGCCGTCTGTGGTGGGCCTCATTGACTGATGAGAAGCGGGCGAGTCTGTCCGAGGCGCGGAGCCGCGGACAGAAAGCTAGATGGGCCAGGATGCGACCAGAAGAAAGGGCCGCGAAGATAGTCGCGTTCACCGCGGCTGGCGCCAAGGCGACGAAGGAGCTTTGGGCAAAGTTGAGCCAAGAGGAGCGTTTGGCGAAGTTGGCCGATGCTCATCGTGGAGCAAAGTCATACCAGATCACTGACGAGCAAAGGGCTCAAATCTCACGCGCGCACAAAGGTAAGGCTGTATCCGTCGAGACTCGGAAAAAGTTGTCCGCTGCACATTCTGGAACTATCCGATCGGAATCTGCGCGCGCTGCGCTTCGTGCCGGCTGGTCACGACTTGGATCGGATGGCAGGAAACTTCGTAGTCGTCCTGGCCTTGACGCGCTGAAACGCCAGTGGGCGAGCCTCGGCCCAGAGGAACGCGCACTACGGACCGAGCCAGGGCGCAGGGCGGCTCAGCTTTCTAATCCTTCGAGTCTAGAGGTTACGGTTGCCCGGCTACTTGATGCGCTGCAGATCGAGTACACCGCCCAATATCCAATCGGTAAATTCATAGTCGATTTCTACATTCCTTCTCGACAGATCGTCCTTGAATGCGATGGTGAATATTGGCATTCGCTGCCGTCTGCCATAGAGAAGGACCGCCGACGCGATGCTTGGATGATTCGCAATGGCTACACCGTGTGCAGGCTACCAGAGCGAGAGATTGCCTCTGGTGAATGCATTGTCTCGCTTCGACGGTTGGTGAGCTAACACATGGCCACGATCGTAAATTCTGTGCGCTGGGCGGATAACACCGCTGAACTGAAGAAGAACCTGATGGACGGCGTCAACACGGTTGACGCGATGAAGTCCTCGGTGGATCGGCTCGTCAACTCGATGAGCGGGCAGGGCCTGTTCGGCACGGCGAACAAAACGGCGGCCGCGATCATGGAGATGGGCGGCGTCTCGAAGTTGACGGCCGCAGAGCAGGAGCGCGTCAACGGCATCCTCGACAAGGCCATTCAGAAATACAAGGCCATGGGGATGGAGGCACCGAGCGCCATCCTGGCGCTTCACGAGCAGACCAAGGGCGCGGCGGCCTCCACTGAGCAACTCACGACCAAGATGGTCGCGTTGGGCTCAGCGGTCGGCACCTTCATTGGCACGCTCGCCGGCAATGCCGTCTCTCGTATGGGTGGGATGTTCACGGACGCCATCGGCAGCGCGTTCAAGATGAACGCCTCGCTCGAGACGACCACCCTGAAATTCACGACGTTGATGAAGGACTCGGATCAGGCCGCGTCGCATGTGAAGGACCTGTTCGAGATCGCGAAAAAGACGCCCTTCGAGACCGGGCCGATCATTGAAGCGTCGCTGAAATTGCAGACGTTCGGCGGCGCCGCGCTGAACACCAAGGCCAACATCATTCTGCTCGGCGATGCCGCAGCCGCGACCGGTGCCCCGATTAATGAGTTGGGGTTCTGGGTCGGCCGCATGTACTCGTCGATTCAGGGTGGCAAGCCATTCGGCGAAGCCGCCATGCGGTTGCAGGAGCTTGCGGTGATGACCCCGCAGGCGCGCGACAAGATGGAGGCGATGCAGAAGAGTGGGGCTTCTGCGTCTGAGGTGTTTAAGGTTTTCAAAGACAGCCTCGGTCAGTTCACCGGCGCGATGACGACACAGGCCGGCACCTGGGAAGGCGTCATGTCGACGTTCACCGACACGGTGAACATGATGATGGCCGACGTCCTGAAGCCGTACTTCGAAGTCATTCGAGACCTCGGTCAGCAGGTCAACGGAGCGCTCGACTCGATGTCTGGCAGCCTGGGCGACGTCGCGAAGTCAACGGCGTCAACGAAGCAGGCATTCGCGGATCTCATCACCAGCGGACTGAACGGCAGCATCAAGACGATTGCGTTCCTAATGGTGGAATTCAACGCCGCGAAAGTCGTGGCCGGGGATCTGCGCCAGGTCATTGACGGGCTGCGTAGCGGGTTCATGCAGCTGCAGCGTGCGGCAGCCTTGGGGCTCTTGCCTGGTCAGGTCGATTTCAAGAGATGGAAGGAGCTTGACGACCAGATCAAACAACTCGAAGTCACGATGCGCGAGCGCGGAAAGTCACTGCAGCAGGACAAACAAAACGAAAAAGATTGGGTTGCGTGGGGGGACAAGGCGATCGCCAGCGTCAAGGAGATGACCGCACATCTCGGCGAGTCGTCGAAGGTCACCGCGGTTCACGGCAAAGTCACGGCACTATCAGCGGACGAACTGGAGAAGGCGGCGAAGGCGGCGAAGGCTAAGGCGGAAGCTGACAAAGTCGCCAAGAAAGAGGCGAGCGAGCACGCCGCAGAGGTCAAGACACTCAACCATGCACTCGAAGACCTTGGCACCGTCGGGGATTCGTGGCGCGGGACGCTGCAGGGAATCGATCCGCTCGCTCGGGCCTTCGCGCTGAACATGCTCAAGGCCGGCTCAGATGCCGGATCGCTCAAGACCGTGCTCGGCCTGACTGATGCTCAGATGAAGGCTCTACAAAAGAGCCTCGCTGACGACAAGGCGTTCGACAAGCTTCGAGAGAACGTCGAGAAGATCGAGCAGGGCGTCTTCGGCCTGGGAGAGGCGATCGACAAAGTCGGAAAAAGCAACACCGACATCAAGTTCGCCGAGGAGTGGACGAAGAACCGCGATGCCGTGATCAAGGTCGAGAACGGCGTCTTCGGCCTCGGCGACTCGATTGACAAGGTCGGGACAAAGACGAGGGTCGTCGCCGAGCACCTCACCACGTTTGACGACGTGGTTGGCACGCTGGCCGATACGTTCATCGATCTTGGTCGAAACTCTGACGGCGTGTTCGGATCGATGATTGCCCAGGTTGGCGAGTTGCTGGGTCTACTCGGCCAGAGCAATCAGTTCATCAAGCAGATGGGGCCGGGGAAAGACGGCACGGCGCTCAGTGGTGGTAAGTGGGGCCTCGGCGGCGTGATGTTCGACAAGAACGCCACCCGATTGCAGAAGGCGCAGGCCGCCTCGGCAGCCATCGCGGCCGCGGCAGAAGGGGGCGAGGCCGTCTGGGACGCCACAGACGATCATCCCACCGCAGCCGGGAATGCGGGCGCCGGCGCGCTCGCGGGCGCGAAGGCCGGTGCCGCGTTTGGACCCTACGGGATGGCGATCGGGGCGGCCGCTGGCCTGATCGTCGGGATCGTGCGCGGCAAGCCGGAATGGGCCAAGGCCGCGGAGGACGTCGGCCGCGACTTCGGTGTGAAAATCTCGAACGGCCTCGCGCACGCGATCGCGGAGAAAGCCAAGTCCGATTTCTTTGGTCGTCGTGTCGTCGCGGAGCTCGACGCGCTCTCGCAGATCCTCGCGGAAGGTAGCGGCGTCACCGCCAAGAACTTCGACCAGCTCGCAGGGAAGCTCCGCAACGTCTTCCCGATGATCGAGATGGGGTGGATGTCGGCCGCGCAGGGCGCCAAGATCCTCGACGAGAACTGGAGTGCGTTCGTCGCAGCGGGTACCGATGGGGCCGGACGGCTGAACGGCAAGCTCAAGGAAATGATCACCCTGGACCAGACCATGGGGACTCAGTCCAAGGAGATTGCTGCCTATCTCAAAGCGCAGGGCAGCGCCGCCGTCGAAGGGTTCAACGCCGTCGTCGCCGGCACCGCCGCGGCGGCCGCTGGCTACGCCGCATATAAGCAAGCCGTCGATAGCACAGCGGTGTCCAGTCAGGCGCACGCCCTGGCCTTGCACGATCAGGCGGAAGCCGCCGAGGGCGCGCGCGGCGAACTGTCCGACCTGGGCATCCAAGCCATCGCCACGTACGCGGCGATGGTGGCGAGCGGATCCTCATCCGCTGAGGCCCTGCAGGCGATCGGTCCCGCGCTCACGACGCTGCAGAAGTCCTACGAAGACCTCGGCCTGAACGTCGATAACGTCGCGCTCAAGAACCTGATGATGCAGAACACCATCAATCAGGGAAACCCGGCGTTGATCTCGGCGATCGCTGGTCTCAATCAGCAACTGATCGCGCTCGACAACATGGGACTGTTGAACATCGAGACGTTTGGCGCCATGGAGCGGACCGGGTTCCAGATGTACACCCGGCTGCAGGGTGAGGTCGCGAAGACCGGTGGCTCCACCCGCGACGCCTTGGTCCCGATGCAGGGGTGGCTTCAGGAAGCCGCGTATCAAGCCGAGTTGCTCGGAATCCCGCTCGACGCCAATACCCAGATCATGGTCGACCAGAGCAAAGAGCTAGGGATCTGGAAGGACAAAGGCAAGTCTGCGGCCGATGCGGTCACCGACGCGATGAAGAAGCTCGTCGACAAGGTCTCCGAATTGATCGACAAGCTGAACGGGATTCCACCGAAGGTCAACACCACGGTGACGACGACGTACGAGAGCGTCTACACGGGCGGCGATCCGGGCGATCCCTACAACCCGTACGCCGCGACCGGTGGATTCGCGTCCACGCGAGGCATCGTGCAGCACTTCGGTCTGGGCGGGATGGTGGGCTCGCTGATTCCTAACGGCACCGACACGGTCCCGACGATGCTGACGCCTGGCGAGCTCGTGTTGAACGCGTCGCAGCAGGGCAACCTCGCCGACCGCTTGCACGCGGCCTCGTCTGGTCCAGTGGTCGACCTCGGCGAGATCGGAAAACTTCGGGAGGACATCGCGGCCTCGAACGCACGCATCGAGATGGTGCTGCGGCAGCTGCCGCAGGACCAGGCGCGGATGACGCGTGACGCGGTCATTCAGGCCGGCGCGGGTAACAGCAGGAATAGAGGGTAGACGTGGCGTCGTTCATCACGAACACCGGGGCGGACGGATTACTCAGCGGGTCGATCGATTGGGCCGCCAACACCATCAAGGCGCGGCTCGTACTGGCGTCGGTGACGCCGGATAAAGACGATGACGTCATGACCGGAAAGACCGGCATCGGCACCGATCAGACGCTGGGATCGAAGACCAAGGTCAAGTCGGATACCACCGATCGCGTGACATACGACGCGGCCGATCCGGTCTTTCCGACGGTGACGATCGGCAGCACGTTCGGCTGGTTGGTTATCTATAAGTTTGTGACCAACGACGCCGACTCGATTCCGATCGCGGTGCTCGATCTCCCAGACACGGCGACCAACGGCTTAGACGTCACGATTGGGTTAAACGCGGCGGGCGCCTTCTACTTGCAGCAGTGATCATTTATGGCTGACGCGCACAAAAATTTCGCTGTCTCGGAAGTGGCCACGGCGCCCAGCCCGGCCAATAGCGGCACCTCACTCGTCGTGACCGCGGGGACCGGCACGCGGTTTCCTGCCGTGCCGTTCAATGCCGTCGTGTGGGCCGCTGGCGCGAACCCTGGCGGGACCAACGCGGAGATCGTCCGCGTGACGGCCATCTCGACCGACACGTTGACGATCACCAGGGCTCAGGAGACCGGAGCCGGTGGTCCGTCGGCGCGCACGATTCTCGCTGGCGATCAGATCATGGCGGCGATCACGGCCAAGACGTTGACGGACGCGGAAACGAACTGCGACGTCCAAATCTTTACGACCACGGGTGCCGCGACGTGGACGAAGCCGAGCGGGGCGAAGTCGGTGCTCGTGCAGTTGCTCGCTGGAGGCGGCGGCGGCGGGTCAGGCCGGAAGGGCGCCGCGGGTTCCGCGCGGTACGGCGGCGGCGGCGGGGGCGGCGGTGCGGTGTCAGAGAAGACGTTCCAAGCCAGCCTCCTGGGCAGTTCGGAGACGGTCACGGTCGGCGCGGGTAGCGCGGGTGGCGCAGCGCAGGCCACGAACAGCACCGACGGCAACGCGGGCACCAGTGGTGTGACGACGTCCTTTGGTGGCTGGTTGAAAGCCGCCGGCGGCAATGGTGGCGGCGCCGGCACCGCGACGACGGGCGCGGGTGCGAATCCTCCACTGAGTTACCCGGATTCTGGCGCGGTGTACCTGGCGTACGGCAGTGGCGGCTCGAGTTCGGCCGTGGCGCCTGCCGCGGCGGGGGTTACGAGTGGAAACGGCGCGCCTCCCGGCGGCGGCGGCGGGGGCGGGATTACCACCGGCAACATCGCCCAGAACGGCGGGGCGGGCGGCGGGATCGGGGGGTTGACGGGCTACGGCACCACGATCGCCGGCGGCGTCAGTAACGGCGGCGCGGGAAACGCGATCACCGCGAACACGCCGTTCGGCGGAACGGCCGGCGGCGGCGGGGCTGGGAACACCGGTGGCGTGGCCCAGACCGGCGGCGCCGGGGCGAAATACAGCGCGGGCGGCGGCGGCGGCGGCGCCTCGGTCGATGCGGTGGGCAACTCCGGCGCGGGTGGCGCGGGCGCGGACGGCCTCGCGATTATCACGACGTATTACTGATGGTCGGCAGCACCTCTTACGGTCGCGGCTACTGCGGTGGGAACCTCCTCCCCACGGCCGCGAACCCGTACGCCTTTCCGCAATTAGGGGGGGTGAAGCTCCGCGGGATCAACCTCGTCCCGCGTATCACCGACACGGGAAACGGGCCGAACTCGCCGACCTTCACACCGGCCAATTTTTATGACCTGTTGTATGACATCGGCATCGAGGGACCGACCGGTCCTGCGTGGCTGCAGTGGATGAAGCCGCAGATCGACATCGTGGTGGACAACGCGGGTCCGAATTGCTTCCGGATCATCTTCGTTCCAGAGCTGCTCGTGGGGGATGCCAGCCATCACAGCCCCGCCACGTTTCGCGGCACGTTGACGCTCGGCCAATTTACGGCCATGTTCGCCTTGATCGCGAACTATCTGGCGTCGCGCGGCGCGTACTTCTATCCGGCCGCGGCGGAACCGTCCTACATCGATCCGATGACGCCGACGATGATGACGGACTACATCGCAGCGTTCGTGCCTATTGCGAGCGACCCGGCCTACCGCAACATCATTGGCCTCGATCTGATCCAGGAATTCGACCGGAGCGTCTACGTCACGACGCCTGGCGTCTTGAACTCACTGATGGCGACGGCGCGCGCTGGGTTGGCGCGCGCGCTGCCGATCACGAATAGCCTCAGCTACATTCTTTCGTGGGAACAGTGGATCCCCGTCGCTGTGGCCGCGGGCGTCGATTATCTCGACATCCATATTTATTTCTACGGCGAGCCGTTGATCTTGACGTTGCTTGGGCCGAACTCCCATCAGTTACCGCTGGTCGTTGGCGAAACGGGCATCGGCTTCAACGGGTTCTATTTCAACCCCGCGCAGCCGATCAATACGACGGTCCATCCCTACAGCAGTGAGCTGCGGGCACGGCACTACATGGACATGGTCAGCGCGCTGGGCCATCGCTTCGATCTCCAACTGGTCCAAATTTGGGGCACCGTCGACGAGTGGAACACGCCAGATCAGCGGTGGGGCATCTACCAGATCGCGCAGGATGCCTCGTACAACTTCACGACGCCTAACCCTGAAATGATCGCGCCGTACCTGACGGTGCCAAAGGTGGCGCTGCAGGCCAGGGAAGAGCACGTCCTCGATCTGTCTGGGCCGGACACTACCCCAGGGGCGTGGACGAACAACACCACGTTTACGCTGGGCTGGGCGCAGCTCGACGCCGGGCAGTCGTTCTCGCGCAATGCTAATCGGGTCAAGCGCACGAACGGAGCGATCGGGGTCGGGCTGGTTGATTACTACGGCCTGCCATCGGTTGATCAGTCGGTGTCGGTGGACTTCGACGCCGCGCAGGCGGTACCGTCCGGCGGGCAGGCGGTCTGGAGTGTGAGCCTCCGTCATCAGGGCGACACCTTCGTCAACCTCAACGCGGCGCGCTACTACTTCGCGTCGATTAACTATCAGCCGACGCAGCCACTCGATGGGCAGTTGAACATCTACCGGGTCGACGGCGGGTATACCTCGCTCGATGCCGTGATCGCCGCGGCGCCGTTCAACCCGACCCATCGCTATCGGCTGACGTTCTCCTGCACGGGGATTTACCCAACGGTCCTCGTCGCGACATTGACCGATCTGACAACCGCGACCGTGATGGTCACCCGGACCGTCAGCGATGCTGCCGTGAACCTCCAGGCCGCCGGCTCCCCCGGCCTCCCGACGCAGATCGGCGAGGTCTATTACACCAATGTTCGGTACATCACCACGAACAACCCAGGGCCGACGTTGCAGGCCCCGACGATTGGGACGGTCACGGAGACGACGGTCGCGTTGTCGTGGGCGGCGCCGACGTATGGCATCGGCCCGTATCTCTACATCCCGCAGTACGCGGCGCTCGACGCCAATGGATTTGTGATCGGCTCGTGGACGAGTCTGCCGCCGCAGACGGGCCTCACCGCGACCGTCACCGGACTCACGACGGCCACGCGCTATACCTTCCGGATCCGCACGCAGGACGGTGCCGGTTCCGTCTCACAGGCCGCCTGATGTCACGGATTACATATTCCCCTTGGGCGACGGCGACCACGATTGGGGTGGTCACGATCGCGGCGCCAGTCGCGGTGTCGACGTGGGCGGTTGGGGCGGCAATCGTGATCGCGGCGATCGTCGTGTCGGCGCCAGCCGCGGTCAGCGCCTGGACGATCCCCTCGGCGACGGTGCGGCTGGAAGTGGTGCCGAGCGTGCCGATCGAGCCGTTCCCCTACGTGGAGGTCGAGCTCGACGGCTACGGCAACGGCTGGACCGACGTGACGGGCGACTGCGAGCAGGCGTTTGGGATCACGATCCGACACGGCATCCAGTCAGGCGGGCCGGCTGACCTGGTGGCGCCAACGGGCACCGCCAAGTTCGTGCTCGACAACAGTGACCACAACGAAGCGGAATTGTTGGGGTACTACTCGCCGTATCACGCGAACAAGCGCATCGGTTGGGGCCTGGGGATCGGCTGCCGCATTCGGTTCAAGGATCCCAGCACCGGCCTCTTCTACGCCCGGTTCCTCGGACGGATCGACGCGATCGATCCGAGTCCTGGCGTCGACGGTCCGCGCCTGGTCGCGGTGACGGCGACGGATTGGATGGACGAGGCGGCGCGGTTCAAGTTGTCAACGTCCATCGGTGAACAAGTCGGCAAGCGCTGGGATGAAATTCTCGGCGCCATCCTAGCGGAGATGCCGCGGCAACCATTGGCCGCGGCCTTGGACACCGGCGCCGAAACCTACCCGTACGCGCTGGACACGAGTTCAGTGACGAATCAGACGGCGCTCGGCGAGTTCGTCAAACTGGCGGCGAGTGAGTTTGGGCTGATCTACGTGAAGGCGGATGGCACCTTTCGGGCAGAAGGGCGACACACGCGTCTGCTCCGCACGACCTATGACTGGGTCCTCGACGACACGGAGCTGCAAGCGCTCTCGATGCCGTCGACACGAGCCGAAGTCATCAACACCGTCCGGGTCACGATTCACCCGAAGGTGGTCGATGCCGCCGCCACGACGATCGTGTACGACCAGGCGAGCGTCATTACGCTAGTGGCGGGGGAGACCAAGTTTCTGCTCGGGTCCTTCCGGGATCCGGTCACGGGCGATCCGATTGGTGCGACGGATGTCGTCGTGCCTCCGGTCGCTGGGACGGATTACATTGCCAACACGCTGCCTGATGGGACGGGCACGAACCAGACGGCCCTCGTGACGGTCACGGTGGAGGTCGGGCAAAGCGGCGCGAATTTCTCGATCACCAACAATCACTCGGCGGATGTGTCGCTCACGAGGAATCAACTGCGCGGGCGAGGGATCTACGATCGCGGTTCTCAGACGTTCGCGGCGCCGGCCGATGCGGTGAGCGCGGAGAGCATCATCACGATCGGCGAGCATGCCGTCGAGTTCGACATGCCGTACCAAGCAAACGACGATGTGGGCCGCGGCGCGGCGCTCTACCTGCGCAATAAATACTCGTCGGCGTTCCCGCAGGCGCGCACCATCGTGGTGTTTGCCGACACAGCGGACGCGCTGACGCAGATGTTGGCGCGCGACATCAGCGACCGGCTCACGATCAGTGAAACCGTCACTGGCCTCAGTAACGGCTACTTCATCAACGGCATCGAGTTGCAGTACTTGCCGTCTGGCCATCTGCAGGCCAGCTACATCCTGGCGCCGGCGCAGGACCCGTTCGCTGGGCTGTATTGGATCCTTGGCACGAACGTGCTGGGGGCTGGGTAAATGTCATTCATCGACACGTTCGATCGCGTTGGCCCAGATCCCGGCGCCTCATGGGAGACGGTCGCCGGCTCGGCGTGGGTCATCGCGAGCTCGCTCTATCTCAAGCCGTCGAGCACCTACGCGTACACCGGCATCAGGGCCGTCGGCACGTTCCCTAGCGATCAATACGCGGAGGCCGTGATCCGGATGCCCTCTGGCGCTGGCGACAGCTCATATGCCGGCGTTGCCGTGCGGATGGGGCCGTCCGGGGACTGCTACAAAGTCCGCGTCCTGCCAACCGCCATCGCCGTGTACAAGCACCTCTCCGGAGTGGACGTCTATCTGGCCGATGTCGCGGCGGCCCTGGCGTTGGACACCGACTACACGATCCGGATCACCGTGGCTGGCATTACGCTGACTGTCAGGCTCAACGCCGCTCTGGTCCTCACGGCGACGGATGTCTCACTGAGCGAAGGGAATCCCGGCTTTCACGCGCTGACTGGTCAAACGAGCCTGTTCCCTCGGTTCGATAACTTCGAGTCGACGTCACCAGGCGTGATCGATCCGGGCGGCGGCCAGCCTGGCGACGGGTCCACGGCGAACACGACGCGGGACATCATCACGCTCCCGCCGCTCCTGCCGATGTCCGTCCTCGGCGCTGGGTTCAAATTCACCGACCCGATCTTCCGCTCGAGGATGCTCCGCGTGACAGATGGCGGCGTCCTGGCCACGGCGTTAAATGCGTCGTACCGCACGACCTCCTCGTCGCCCTCGCGTGGCTGGAATGCGGCCTCGACCAAATTTTTTATAGTGAATACCCAGGGGACCGTCCTTCCGTACGCCTTTGACGCGAGCACGATGACGGCTTCACGGATTGCCGGGAGCGGTGATGGCGGGCTCGTGTTGGCGTTCAACACCGAGCCGGAGTTCAGTCGGAACAATGCCGATCTGATTTATGGCGGCTGGGTGCGCGGCGCCGGCAGTGAAGCGACCGTCCGGTCTTACAACTTTGCCACGAACACTTATACCGAGATTTTAGGTGTGCGCGACCTCGTTCCGACCGTGGACGCCGGTGGACGCACCTACCTGCGCGGCATCTCGTCCGGATCGAATGGCTCGTCGGAGTTCCTCGCCTTCACCTTCGGCGGCGTGGCGCAGGACGCCGATCACTACATCGCGTATTGGCCGGCCGGCAACCTCGGGGCTATGAAGTTGATGGACACGCAGGCGTCCACGATCAACGGCGTCGCGATGGGCACGACGCTCGGGTGGAACGTGCACAACATCCAGATGGACCAGTCCGGCCGGTTCATCATCATCACGAAGCAGAACGACTCGGTGACGTGGGTCTGGGACACCAACGGGAATACCGTGAGTCACAACACGGTGGACGGCGGCGGCCACGAGGCGGCCGGCTGGCAGGCCCTGGTCAACAACGCGAACAACAGCGATTCGGCGGAGTGGCAGTATCGGTCGCTGTTCGCGCCGATGACCACCCGCGAATTGGTCACGCCCTACCCGACGATCAGCGCCTTCGGCACGGCCAGTCACGCCAACTGGAACAACGCGAACGCGACGGGAGACCAGCCACTCTTCGCGGGCCTCTACCGTTACAACCACGACGCCTATGCGTGGCGGGAGTGGGACGACGAGATCATTGGGATCCGAACGGACGGCCTCCAGGTCACGGTCTGGCGCTACTGCCACCATCGAAGCGATTGCAGCGTATTCGGCGCCGGCGATCCGGCGCATGTCAATGCGTTCTACTACACGCCGCGGCCGAACGTCAGTCCGGACGGCAAGTTCTTGATCTTCACGTCGAACTGGGGGTTCAGTCTCGGCGACGACCCGTTTGAATGGGGACCGAACAAGCGGCAGGACGTGTTCATGGTGGAGCTCGGCTACGGCGAACTTGTGCATGGGCCGGGACCGTTGGCGATCCCGGCGCCGTTTTAGGGAAGGCTCGATATGGCTTGGCATGATCCGATTACGTGGGAAGCGAAAGTCGTCACCGTCTCGAATATGAACCAGCAAGTTCGAGACAACTTAAACATCCTGAAGCGGTCCATCGACGGCAACGGAAAACCGTCGTACGACGTCGTCGCCAAGACGAGCACCTACGCCATCACCGCCACCGACGACGTCATTCTGGTCGACTGCACCAGCGGGCCGGTGGCGATTTATCTGCCACCGGCAGGCACGACGCCTAAGAAGCGCTACGACATTAAGAAGATTGACGCCTCCGCGAACGCGGTCAACGTCATCTCGCTGGGCGGTGAGGTTGACGGAACGCCCGGACTGTTTTTAGACGTGCAGTACCGATCCTTAACCGTGCAAGCCAGTCCCTTAGGGTGGCACATCCTATGAAAAAGTCGATGCGTCTCGTCGCCGGCGTGCTGTGCCTACTCGCGTGGACGGCGATTGTCGGCCGCGTGGCGTCTGAGCCTGACGGCTTGGTCTGGCGGAACCTCTCGCCGACGATCTGGCTATTTCAGGGCATTCCTGTTGAGGCGACGTACCTGCCGACGCCGTTCAAAACCATCCAGGCGCTGTCGATCACGATTAGTAGCGGGGCGCTCACGGGCACGGGGACGTTGAGTCCGGCCGTCGTCCTCGCGAATACCGTGGTGGCGTCAGCTGGGCAGACCAGCGATTCATCGTCCGGGTTCCACAACGGTGGCGGCTGGGCGTATTGCCTGCCGACCGCGACCACGACCGTGACCTGTACCCGCGGCGTGATCGGGTACACCGTGGTCGCGAACGTCACCGTTGTTGAATTTGCTGCAGGCCTCATGCGGAGCGTCCAGTGCAACACGGTCTCCCTGTCTGGACTCACCGGATCCATCGGGCTGTCGCCAGCGGTGACGGCGTCGAAGGCTGCCCTCTTCTATACGGGAATCACGGACTCGTATAGCACCGGATCGTCGACGTCGGACGGGGATGCAATGGTGCGCCTCTCGTTCAACAGCGGCATCGTCACCGCCACGAAGGCGTACGGCGGTGCCTACAACAACACGGTCGGCTTTTGTGTCGCGGAGGGCCGATGAAGCGGATGTATCTCTCGAAGACCATCGCGGCCAACGTGCTAGTGATCGCGCTGGCCTATTGGTTCCGCTTCTCGAGCTTCTACGTGGACCCGATGTGGTTCGTGTGGACGATTGCAGCGGTGAACATTGGACTACGGCTCGTGACCAGGCAGCCGGTGGCCTGGCGATGAGACGCTGATGGACCCAACGACTGTGACGAGTTTTGTTGATCTCGCGCAAAAACTCAGCGGCGCGAGCCTTGCGGCGATCCTGATCTTCATCCTGATCGGCAGCTACAAAGGGGTGTGGGTGTGGGGCTTCCAACTGCGGAAATCCGAAGAGGAGAGCGCGCAGTGGAAGGCGATGGCCCTGCAAGCGGCTGGTCTCGCGGAGACGTCCGTGAATATCGCCAAGCGAGCCGATAAATGACGCCCCTGTCGCGCGGCCTCTGGAAAACGGTCAAGTTGTTTTTTGCCACACCGGAACAACGCACTGATTCGGATTTCCGTGACTCGTGGTTCCAACGGGAGGAAGCGCGACAGATCAAGGAAGTCGAAGAGCGGCTGGAGCGGGTGCGACAGCAGTTGGCCAGTATTGACCAGCGGCGCGTGCAGCGAGGATAAACCGATGCCCATCGTACCGATACCGACGACCCTATGGGATTTCTTTTGGCTGGCCTACCGCACGGCGATGCAGATCGTTTTTGTGATTGGGTTCATCGTCGGGCTCCGCATCGTGGCTCGGCACACGAGGATGGTGAAGGACCTGCTGGCCGTCGTGCAAAGCAAGGAACATCTGCTCGCCGAATTGAAGGTCAAGGCCTCTGAGTTGGCCGATCGGACAGCGCAGGTCGTCGCGGCCTCAGAGGCTCGAGATGCGGAGCTCAAAAAACAGATGGAAGAAAACACCAGCATTACGCGAGAGGCCGCGCTGGCGGCCAAGGACGCGTATCACGTCGCGAACAACCTGAACCAGAAGATCGCCAGGACGAGCGAGCAGATCGAGAAAATTGTGAGCTCACCAGCGGCCGGTCACCTCGAGCACATCGACCGGAATACGGCGGCCATCGCCAAGAACACCGAGAAGGAGTAGGCCATGAAGGTGGATGTGCATTTCTTACTGTTTGTGGTGGCGGCGATGTTCTTTTTCCTTGCGGCCTTGCCGACTGGCATGAAGGTCCGTTGCGAGTGGCTGGCGTTCGCGTGCCTGACGGTGGCCTACGTCGTATGAGGGGATGGGCGATGGCCAATTTTCGATCGCAGGACGTGCGGGCGCGGTGGCTGAAGACGGCGGTCTGCCCATCCTGCAACGAGAGCAACCGAGCCACAGCGACGAACTTGATCGAAGTGAACGAGCTCGCCCAGGCGCAGTGCAATGCGTGCGGGCACGAATGGAAGGCTGACACATGAAGCGCAGAATCGTGGCCATCGTCGCGCTGCTCGCTCTCGCGGCGCCGGTGCGCGCGCAGGACCAGATCGACATCAGCCAGGCGAACATCCAGCGGTCAGCGCCCGATGTGGCGACCTGGCCGATCACGACGGCGATCACGCGCCTTGACCTCGGCGCCAGCGATTGCAACGTCGAGTTCAGCATGAAGGAAGTCTGGCCGAACGTGCCGATCCCCGGGTGGGGCGGTGGTTCGATTGCCTACACCCTCTGGATGGTCCGGATCGTCAACGGCCAAACACATGCCGGGGGCGGGATCGAATTCTGGAACGGTACGACCGGCACGCCGACGCGCATCGGTGGCTGCGGGCCGGCCGCCAGCTACATCGCGAATTGGTTTTACGACGCCTCGTGGGGACCGCTGCACACCGCCGGGGAGTTGACGCCTGGCGAGACGGTCGGGTTCTTCGTCACCGCTGGGGACGCGCGCGCGAAGGACGTCCGGACCGTCACGGCGCGGTCGTCGGTGGTGTCCGTGCGCTGGCCCGGCGGGTCGGGCGGGTCGTTCACATTTGACGGGCCAGTCGCGCCGCCACCGCCCGTGATTGTGCCGCCGCCGGTCGTGATTCCGCCGCCAGTGGTTGTGCCCCCGCCAGTCGTTCAACCGCCGCCCGTTGTTATCAGCGGGCCGGACTACACCGAGCAGCTCCGGCAGATCATCTCCGCCCAGCAGGCCGAGCTCGCGCTGGCGCAGGACACGAACGCGCAGGTGCGGGAGTTGAACAAGTCCTTCGGGGAGACCATCGGCCGCGCGATGAAG
>JBDTMB010000027.1:0-24417 GCA_039934485.1 Vicinamibacterales bacterium | reverse complement strand
TAGATGACGAGCACGGCCAGCCCGCGCGAGAGCGGGCGGCCGCGGCGCTCCGGCGCCAGCGTGAATCGCAGGCGCTCGGCCGCCGGTCCGATCAGGTAGGCCAGCACGAACGACAGGAACACGACGATCAGCACGCCGGTGGCGGCCAGTTGATCGAAGACCACCGCCAGGACGACGACGGCCACCAAGCTTGCGGTGGTGGCAAGGTAGATCGCCGCTCGCCGCCGCTCGCGCGGGCCGGTTGGCTCGTCGGTCGGCAGTTCGACGGTCAGCGTAGGGGGCGGGCGACGCACCTCTCGATTGTAGCGGGGACCCAGGGAGGGGACTAATTCCCCCCGAACCATGCTGCCGCGAGACTGCGACGCGAGATTCCGGCGCAATTGCGGTCCTCTCCACTGGACAGGCAATTGCATCCGGCACGATGATCCCCATACCGGGGGTGCTGGAGGAATTGACGATGATTCCCGCGGCGTTCGTCCTGCTGCCGATGATGATCCTCGACGCCATCATCCTGGCCATGGTGGTGTCACTCGTGCATGACGCCAGGGTGCGCCGGGTCAAGCCACATCTGTGACCGCGGTCAGGGCGCTGCGGCGGCGAGCTCATACGACCGCCGCCGCGCCGCGTGATCGTAGATGTGCGAGACGATGATCAGTTCGTCGGCGCGGGTACGCTCGACGAACTCTCGCATCTGCGTGTGAACGGTGTCCGCCGATCCCACGAAGGATACCCGTGTGCGTTGCAGCGGATCCGCCGGCTCCGAAGCGTCGCGCGCCCACTCTGCCGAGGGCGGCGGCAACTGGATGGGATGGCCGGCCCGCAGGCTCGCAAACGACTGCCGGCCCGACGATGCCAGCAAGCGAGCCGCCTCGTCGGTGTCCGCGGCGACGACGTTGACGCCAAGCATCACGAAAGGCGCCGCCAGCTGTGCGGACGGCTTGAAGCGCTCGCGATAGATGCGCATCGCCTCGAACAGCATCGCCGGCGCGAAGTGCGAGGCGAACGAGAACGGCAAGCCGAGTTCGGCCGCGACCTGCGCGCCGAACGTGCTCGACCCGAGGATCCAGATCGGCACCTTGAGCCCGGCGCCCGGCACCGCCTGCACGGGTTGATTGGGGCGGACCTCGCGCAGGAAGGCCATCACTTCGAGCACGTCGTTGGGGAAGTCGTCGGGATTGGTGTTGAGCGTGCGGCGCAGCGCCACGGCGGCCGCATGATCGGTGCCCGGCGCCCGGCCCAGCCCGAGATCAACGCGGCCGGGAAACAGCGCTTCGAGCGTGCCAAACTGTTCAGCCACCTGGAGCGGGGCGTGGTTGGGCAGCATGATCCCCCCGGCGCCCACGCGAATGCGCGTGGTGGCGGCGCCCACCTGGCCGATCAGCACGGCCGTGGCGGCGCTGGCGATGCCCGGCATGTTGTGGTGCTCGGCCAGCCAGAAGCGCGTGTACCCCCATCGCTCGGCGTGTTGCGCCAGATCGACGGTGTTCCGAAAGGCCTGTGCGGCGGTGCCGCCCTCGACGATCGGCGAGAGATCGAGCACCGAAAGCGGAATCATCCTGTAGGTACGATACCTCAGCCCTAGTTGGGTTCGGGCTTGCGAAGCCTGGCGATGTCGCGGAGGGTCTGCCGCATTTCCTCGACGACCCTCATACTGTCGAGCGTCGTCGACAGGGAGTCGGCCGTGGCCTTCACCGATTCGACCGTAGCGTGGCGCGCCTCTTCCGCCGCGTGACGGGCCTCTTCGGCGGCGAGGCGGGCTTCCTCACCGGCCATCCGCGCCGTCTCGGCGATTTCCCTCAAGTGTTCAGAGTGCTTGCGATCCGATTCCGACAACTCACGACCGTCTTCGGCCTTGACGCGCGCGCCTTCAGCTTTTTGGCGGAGCTGTTCTTCCGGGAATGTCTTGTCAGCCATGGCAGCCTCAGCTCATCGTTGTGAGCCTCTCGCATCAAGTATGAGTGTGGCGGGCATTGGGGGATGTCCAATTGAGGACAGCCGGCGCGGTGAAAGATTGTGCAGCCGTGCGGGGAAGCCCCGACTCGGCGGTTCCCATCGGGATCCCGTTTGTTCCGGGCATACCTGACACACTGCAAAGAGTGTTCCGGAGATATTTGGAGACGAGTCGCATGTCATTTTTCGCTATTGTGCATAGGGAAAATGTGATGAAACAGCGACCCACCGGGGCTGGGTGCTGTTAAGATTCTCGCGAAAAAGGAGTTACCCCATGATTTGTAAGTCTGGATTGGTGAGATGGTTGAGTTCGCTCGCGCTGCTCTTGACGATGGCGACCGCGGCCCACGCGCAGACACAGACCGGAGCGATCACCGGCAGGGCCACGGATTCAAGCGGCGCGGCATTACCTGGCGTGACGGTCACGATTGCCAGCCCCAACATGATCGGCGGCGCCCGTACGGCCGTCACTGATGAACAGGGTGTCTACCGCTTTACGCTGCTGACTGGCGGACAGTACACGGTGTCCTTCAATATCCCCGGGTTCGCGGTCCTCAATGTTGAGGGCGTGAACCTGACCGCCGGCGCGACCGCGACGATCAACGGCAAGCTGGAGGTGGCGGCCCTCCAGGAAAGCGTGACGGTGATCAGCCAGTCACCGACGATCGACCTCGAGTCGTCCAAGGTCGCGGTCAATTGGGATCAGACCAAGCTCGACGAGATTCCGTACAGCCGCAGCCTGACCGGCCTCGTCGCCCTCATCCCCGGCCTGTACGCCACGTCCCTCGACGTCGGCGGCTCGCAGTTCGGCACCGGCTCGGGCCCCGCGGCGCGCACGTTCGGCCGCGCCGGCGGCGGCGTGGTGAGCTACGACGGCATGATCTGGGACCAGACCTACGGCGACTTCGGCACCTACGAAGAAGCGCAGATCACCACCGCCGCCAAGGGCGCCGATGCGATGAACCCCGGATTGACGATGAACCTGGTCGTCAAGTCGGGCAGCAACAAGTTCAAGGGCCTCGGCTCGGCGAACTACCAGTCCGGCGACTTCCAGGGCGATAACGTCGATTCGGAACTGACCAAGAAGGGCTACGCGCCCGGCGCCAACAAGTTCACGAAATACGTTGACTACTACGGCGAAATCGGCGGACCGATCCTGAAGGATCGCCTCTGGTTCTACGCGAGCCACCGCGACGCGTCGTCGGGGAACCTCATTCCCGGCTTCATCAGCCTGGCGGATCGCCAGCAGGTGGAGTTCTACACGAAGTTGCAGGATCCCACGGCAAAGATCACCTATCAGGTGACCAAGAACAACAAGTTCGAGGCGATGGGGCAGGTGGGCCGCAAGTGGCAGCCGTATCGCACGGCGAGCCGCTACATCCCGCTCGAGTCCACGCAGAACCAGGATTCCTGGTCGCTCGTGGGCCCGTCCTTCAAGTGGCTCTCGATTGTCTCGGCGCGGTCCACCTTTGACGCCAGCGCGCAGCGCGGCGGCTACTGGTGGCCCGACGTGCCATGGTCGCCGGACGTCCGCATCACCGATCTCAGCACCACGAATGGCCCCACCCGCGGCGCTTTCCTCGAGACCGATCGCACACCGCGGCGGTGGCAGTACGGCGCCACCTACTCGTACTTCACGGAGTTGGCGGGCAAGAACCACGAGTTCAAGACCGGCTACCTCGGCTGGCGGAACATCCAGTCCACCGAGAACCTCGGCTATCCGAACCAGCAGCAGTACCGCTATCGCAGCCTGGCCGGCGATCCCAACTGCGACGAAGCGCACAACTACGACGGCTGCTTCACCAGGCCCGACTCGGTGCTCGTGTATGACTATCCAAACACCACCGCGTCGGGCGAGTGGTACAACTCGGCCTACGTCAACGACCGCATCACGATGACCAAGCAGCTGACGCTGAATGTCGGCGTCCGCTTCGACCGGTATTCGAGCTTCTTGCCCGAACAGGGCAACCCCGGCACGGGGCCTTTCGCCACCAAGAACATCTATCCGTACAAGGCCGAAGACAACTTCCCGATCTACAAGTCTTTCGTGCCGCGTATCTCGGCGGTGTATGACATCACGGGCGAGGGCCGCGTCGCGGTGCGCGCCAGCTACGGCCGCTATGTCGGAGGCAGCTCGGGCGCGTCGGCGAACCCCGGACCGGGCGGGGCCGACATCAACCCCAACGCGATCATCACGCGGACCTACTCGAACTGGGACGGCCGGATCCCGTACACGCCGGTTGCCGCGAACCTGACGTCCACCTCCGGCGGTGGCGCCAACCGCTCGATCGACCCGAACCTCAAGGGGCCGTTCGTGGACGAGTACACGGCCGGTCTGGACGTCGGCCTGAGCCGCGTGGTGACGCTGCAGTTCAACTACGTCCGGAAGATCGACGGCAACGGCAACAAGTCGATCAACACGGCCCTGCCGTACGACGCCTACACGGTGACGCGGACCGGCATCGATCCGGGCCCGGACAACGTCACGGGAACGGGCGACGACCAGGCGCTGACCGTCTACTCGGTGCCGAACACCTATCCGACCTTCGGCCAGAACATCGAACGCATCGTCCAGGCGGAGGGGAACAACAGCTACCACGCGATGGGCGTCACGCTGAACAAACAGCTCGCCAACAACTACTCCTTCCTGGTGTCGTTTGACGCCGACTATCGTGACCTGGCGGACAATGCAGCGCGGAATCCGAACGAGGCGCTCTACGGACCCGGCACGACGACGGGCAACAACTACGGCATCCAGAACTTCCAGCACGCCTCGGCGTCCTGGAATTACGCGCTCCGTGTCAGCGGCAGCTATCGCCTGCCGTACGGGATCACGTTCGCGTCTTCGCTGAATGCGCAGAGCGGCGATTACTTCTTCCGCGAAGTGCAAATCCGCGACGCGCTGAACACGCTCGTCGCCATTCGCGTCCAGCCGCAAGCCGGCCGGTATGAATGGACGAAGCTCTGGGATAACCGTCTGTCGAAGCGATTCAACACCTGGGGCAACCAGTCGATCGAAGGCGAAATCAATCTCTATAACAGCCTGAACGTCAACACGATCACGGCGCAGAACAATCGCAACGGCACGACCTTCCTGCAGCCGACCGACATCATCGCCGCGCGCGTGTTCCGCCTCGGCGTGAAGTACCGGTTCTAAGTCAATCACGGGCCGGTGGGATCAACCATCCTGCCGGCCCCTTTCTTCTGGTCCGAGGTCCGCTACGTCCTAATCCCGAAGCCCACTTGATTAAGGCTACGGATTTACCCTCAGCGCCATCACGCGCGTGTTGTTCAATTCGCTGGTCTCTTCAATCGCGCCTGCAGCGTCGGCCTTGGCAATGAGGTAGTAGGTGCCCGTGGTCATCGTCGCGGGGATGGTGAGCGACGTGGCTCCGGCCAGCGACGCGCCGGCGCCGAGCCAGTCAACGGCCCGGCTGCCCACCGCCACATCGGTGGCGTCCAGGAGTGAATTGGCCGACAGGTAAAACGTCGTGGAGGTTGGGTCCGCGGCGCCGCCGCCCTGATTGCGCGTCGTATCGGTCACCACAATGGTCGCGCCGCGCACGGCCGACGCCGGTCCGGCCAGGGCCGACACGATCAAGTCCGGACCGATCTTCACCACGGTGCTGGCTTTCACGTTGTTCCCCTCCAGCAGCTCGGCCACCACGGCGCCCTGGTCGGCCTTGGCGATCACGTAGTAACTGCCCATCGCGACCGAGGCGGGGACGACGAGTGAAACCAATCCGGAACTGGTGGCTCCAGCCGTCAGCATCGGCACCGGCCGTGTCCCGAGCAGGAGGTCCGCGGCGTCGAGCGCCGTGTTCGTCGACAGATAGAACGCGGTGTCGGTCGGCGGCGACGGACCGCCGCCGAGATTCTTCGTCGTGTCCGTGAGGCTGATCGTTTCGCCGGCGCCGCCCAGTGAGGGCGCAACGAGGGCGCTGACGGTGAGGTCGGGGCCAATCTTCACCAGCGCGCTGGCCTTGAGGTTGTTGGTTTCGCTGGTCTCGGTCACGGCGCCGGGACCGTCCGCCTTGGCGATGAAATAATAGCTGCCTGGCGGCGTGCCCGCCGGGATCGTCAGCGGGGTGATGGCCGCATCAGACGCGCCGGCCGCCAGCAGCGGCACCGGGCGCGATCCGAGCAGGATATCGGTGGCATCGAGGCTGGTCGTGGTGGACAAATAGAAGTAGGTGGTCGAGGCGGGCGAGTCGCCGCCGCCGCTGTTGCGCGTGGTGTCGCTGGCGGCGATCACGTCGCCGGCGCCGGCGCTGGCCGGGGCGGTGAACACCGTCACCCCGAGATCGATGCCCACCTTCACCGGGGCGCTGGCCTTCACGTTGTTGTTCTCATTGGTTTCCGCAATCGCCAGCGGTCCGTCGGCTTTCGCGAGGAGGTAGTAGGTGCCGGACGCCGTCGCCGGTGGAAGGGCGAGCGTGATGGTCGTGGCATCGGCGGCGCCCGCATCGAGCGGCGGCACCGGGCGCGAGCCGAGCAGCAAGTCCGACCCGTCGAGGACGGCGTTGGCCGACAGGTAGAACAACGTGGTTGAGGCGGGCGAGTCGGCGCCGCCGATGTCCAGCGTGGTCTCCGCTACGACGAGGTCGCGGCCGGCGCCGGCCGTGGCCGGCGCCGTCAGCGCCGACACCGTGAGATCGATGCCGATCCGGATCACGGCACTGGCCTTGAGGTTGTTGGTCTCCAACGATTCGGCGACGGTCGCGTTGGCATCCGCGTGCGCCAGCACGTAGTACGAACCCACCGTGGTCGCGACTGGAATCGTCAGCGACGTGGTGGCCGTGTCGATCGCGCCGGGATCGAGCGCCGGCACGGGCCGGTCGCCCAGCCGCACATCGCCCGCGTCCAGGGATCCGTTGGACGACAGATAGAACGCGGTGACCGACGGGCCGGAGGCGCCGGCGCCTGAGTTGTTCGAGGTGTCGGTGACCTGGACGGTGTCGCCCGCCGCAGCCGTGGCCGGGACGGTGAGCACCGAGACCATCAGATCGGGACCGACCTTCAGTTGCGCGCTCGCGCGCGTATTGTTGGTCTCATTGGTTTCGCCAATGTCGCCGGACCAATCGGCCCTGGCCAGGACGTAATAGCGTCCCGCCACCGTGGCGGCGGGGATTTCGAGCGGCGTCGTTGCCAGTTCCGCGATGCCCGGCGCCAGCGGCGACACCGGCCGGCTGCCGATGAACGTGTCCGACGCGTCCCACACCGTATTCGCCGACAGGTAGAAGCCGGTTTCCGACGCCGGCGCGTTCGCGGTTCCCTGGTTCTTGGTCGTGTCCGTGACGTTCACCACGCTACCCGCCGCTGCCGCCGTCGGCCCAGTGACCGCCGTGACGACGAGATCTGGAGGAAGGTCGTCGCTCGTGATCGAGACGACGGCGCTGGCGGGCGAGCCAATGGTGTACGCGGCGTCAGGCGCGAGCGTGGCGATCACGGTCTCCGTCGTTTCGATTAATTCATCGTCTTGCGGATCGACCGGCACCAGCGCCTCACTGGCGCCCTCGGGAATCGTGACGCTCCCGGTGAGCGCGACATAATCGCTGCCGGGGGTGGCGGTGCCGGTCACCGCGTAGAACACCGTGAGCGACGCCGCCGTCTCGCCGCTGCGCGACACGCGAATCGCCCCGCTCGATAAGCCGGCCTCAGTTGCAGTGTTGTCGGCGGCCGACACGCGCACGATGGGCAGCGTTGATCCGCCTTGCGATCCGGTGTCCACCACCAAGGCGAATGGCTGCGGCCCGACGGGGACGTTGTAACCGGAAACCGTGACGCTCCAGGTCCCGGCCTGTGCCGCGAAGACGTATACGTTCTCCACGTTGTTAAGGCGATCCGGCGCGCCGCCGGCCACCGACCAGCCGCCCGCAAAGGCGTTGCCGCGATACGTGGTGCCGTCCGGCGCCACCACCGTGAGATCGAGATCGTTGACCAGGTTGACCGTGGCCGAGGCCGACGAGGGGTAGTCGGTCCAGGCCACCGTGGCCTTGAACGGCAATCCCGGGTTGCTCACGTCAAACGTGAAGGTGGCGGAGGAGCCCGTGGCGAGCGGCGTCGTCTCGTCATCGAACAGATGGCTGCCGTCGGTGGCGCGCGCGAGATCGACGCGGCCCCAGCCCTCGTGAATGTTGGGGATCGGGTTGGCGTTGTCGAAGAGGCCGTCGTTGTTCTCGTCGAGCAGGTCCACGGCCGAATTGATCAGCGTGGCCTTGACCAGCGCCGCGGTGGCCTGGTGGCCGTGGTGCTTCACATAGAAATCACGCACCACCGCCGCGCCGCCGGCCACCAGGGGCGCGGCCATCGAGGTGCCGCCCATGTACTTGTAGTCCTGGTCGGCCGGGAATCCCCAGCCGTCGTACTGATACAGGCCGTTCCGCGGATTGGGCGAGGCGTCGTACTGTTGCTGGAACTTGTCGGAATAGCCGGACAGGTTCCACGTGCCTGGTGCCACCACGTCGGGCTTGATGCGCCCGTCGACGGTCGGCCCGCGGCTGCTGAACGCCGCCATCTGCTCGGCGTTGCCGGCGCTGGGATCGTCCTTGAGCGGATTGGCCGGGTAGCGATCGGGCCAGGCCGCGCCGTAGGTGAAGATGTCGTTCATCCCGCCCTGCGCGGCGCAGGTCGTATAGCCGAGCGACGGATCGCAGCCCCAGTGCGACTGCCGATCGTTCTCGCTCGCCCCCACGGTGATCACGTTCTTGGCGGTGGCCGGTGAATTGATCGACGTCGCGTCGACGACGCCGTCGGCGTCGAGGTCGAAACCGGAGTTGCCGGCGGAGAACGTGATCGCCATGTCGCGATGGCTCCACACGAACGCGTCGGTGCTTTCGCTGTCGGCGGTGTACTCGCCGCCCACTTCGCTGCCCCACGAATCGGAGTGGACGCGCGCGCCGGTGTTGTAGCCCTGCTGGAACAGGTCACCAAGGTCGGCGGGGACGCCGACCAGGTAATAGCCCTCGGGCAATCCGTAGATCAGGCTGCACAGCAGTGATGGGATCGCGTAGTTCTCGATCGACTGGAAGACGAGGTTCGCCGCCGGCGCGGTGCCGCGCCCGACGCCGAGGAGGTTGCCCGCGCCGAGTGCGGCCGTCGCCACGTGCGTGCCGTGACCGGTGTCCACATCCGCGGCGCCGTCATCGACGATCGTGTCGAAACACACGTCCGGCGTGCCCGGCCAGTTGAAGATCGACGACACCCGCGCCGCGGCGATGCCGGCGTGCGCGCCCGCGGCCGTGCCATTGCCGAGCCCGGTGTCGGCGATGGCGATGGTCTGCGACGATCCGTCGAAGCCGCCCAGGTTCGCGGCGTTGCTGCCCATGATGACGCCGCCGCCAAACTCGTTGTGCTTGATCCGCGGCACGTAGTCCTCGACGCCGGCCAATCCGTCCACCTGCGCGAGCAGATCGAGCTGCGCGGAATCAGCGGCAATCGTCAGGAGCGATCCGCCACGCCGCAGGACTTGCGCCCCGGTCGCGGCCAGCGCCGCTTTAACGGCGTTCACGTCGGCGCCGCGTTCGAGTCGGACCACGTACGGGCGGCGGCCGTTGCGCGCGAGGCGGCGGGCGAACTTGTTGGCCGGCTGGAACGGTGTGACCGCGGCGACAAACGGCAACTGCCGCACGCGCGCGGCATCAGGTGGAGCCATCCGCACACGGAACGCGAAGTTGGGCAGGTATTCGTGGATGTCCGCGCCCTCGGCGGTAATCGCCGCCTTCCAGCGTTCGAGGACAGGCCCCTGGAACTGGACGACGTATTCCGCCAGCCGGCCGCGGCCACCCGGCGCCTGCTGCTTGGCCGCCAGGCCGGCGGACACGAGGATGATGCCTGCCAACAGAACGAGCGCTGCGCCGGCGAACCGTCTCATTTGAGGTCCCTCGACTACATCAACCTCCATGCCATGGCCGATGCGGGAACCTTTGGGATTCGATGTAACTCTTTGTCCGCGCTTTGAGTTGCAAGGCGGAACACGGCTAACGAAAGCGGAACCCTCACCAGCCGCGGCGCTCCACTTCCTCGACCTTCGTCGCCTTCGGCAACAGGAACATCATGGCGCCCATCGCGGCGTAGAGCAGCTTGGTGGTCCACGGAATGTCGCCGGTCTCCAAGTGTTGCTTCAAGACCTTGAGGATGCCCACCCAGCCGCCGGCGGTGCCCTTGTGCGTCCTGACCTGGTTGGTCCAGCCGCTATGAGTGAGCGTCACCCGGCAACCAGACGTCGTCTCTTCCAGGTCCCACGTCACCAGGCTCGGCGCCTCGTTGGCCTGCATCAGGAGCCTGAAGGTGTGAGTGAACCGTTTCGGCGGCGTGACCTCTACGACTTCTCCCACCACGAACACGCGCTTCTTGTCCGGGCTGTAATAGCGCAGCTTGCTGCCGGGGGTGAGCCGGCCCTCGAGCACGGTGTTGTTCAACGCCAGTTGAATCCGCCCGGTGGTGGTGATCTCGTCCCACACGCGCTGGCGCGGCACCGCGATGTCGATTGTAAACACGTTGTCTTGCAGGACGTGGCTCGGCATGGGTCCTCAGGCTCGTTGCTTCTTCGCGGGCTCGGCTTCCAGCTGGTGCTTGAGGGCGACCAGCGTCTCGAGCCACGGTTGGTGGTACCGCTTCACCCAGCGATCGAAGATCTGCTGGATCGGCACCGGGTTCATCGAGTTGATGCGTTCCCGCCCTTGCCGCCGGTAGATCGTCAGCCGGCCGGCCTCGAGGACGCGCAGGTGCTGCATCACCGCAAAGCGCGACAACCCGGGAAACTGCGCGGCCAGGTCCCCGGTCGTGCGCGGCCGTTCGTGCAGCAGGTCGAGCATGTGCCGGCGAATCGGGCTGGCCAGCGCCCGCCACACCGGGTCGAGGTCGGCGGCCCGGCGCGGCTTGACTCTCGCTGACATGTGATATTAGTATCACACATAAACCGGAGGCGGAAATGACAGGAATCAACTGGACGCGCGTGGGGTTGGGCGGGCTCGTCGCCGGCCTGGTGATGAACGCCGGCGAAGCGGCGCTGCACGGCGGCATCCTCGGCGCCGACGCCCAGGCGCTGGCGGCGCAATATCAGATTAACGCGCCGGCGTCGGCGGTGCCGATCGCGTCGCTGGTGGCGACGACGTTCGTGCTGGGGATCGCCGCGGTGTGGCTCTATGCCGCGATCCGGCCGCGCTACGGCGCCGGCCCGAAGACCGCGATGCTCGCCGGCTTCGCAGTGTGGGTGATGGCGCACCTCTGGTCCGGCGTCTACCTGGGCATGGGCATCCCGGGCCTGGTCACGGCGCGGTTGGCGTTCCTGCCCATTGCGTGGGGCCTGGCCGAAGCGGCGCTCGCCACGCTGGCAGGTGCGTGGTTCTACTCAGAGGCTATCGGCGAGACGGCCTCGCGGCGTACAAGTCGGGAAACAACCGCTGCAGGTTGACCACCTTCGGTGCATCGTTAATCACGATGTACGGGTCCGAGGGGTGCAGCGTCGCGTAGTCCTGGTGATAGTCCTCGGCGCGGTAGAAGCCGGGCAGCTTCGTCACTTCGGTGACAATGCGCGCCTCGAAGACGTGCGCGCTATCGAGTTGCGCGATGTAGGCGCGCGCGATTCGCTCCTGTTCTGCGTCCTCGAAGAAGATCGCCGAGCGGTACTGGGTGCCGTAGTCAGGCCCCTGGCGATTCAGGGTGGTGGGGTCGTGGGCCACGCTGAAGAACACGCGCAGCAGCTGCCCGTAGGTCAGGCGCGACGGGTCGTAGGTGATCGCCACCGATTCGGCGTGGGCGGTCCGGCCGGTGCCCACCGTTCGGTACTCGGCGGTGGACGCCGTGCCGCCGGCGTAGCCGGAGATTGCGGTCTTGACCCCTCGCACGTGCTGATAGACCGCCTGCACGCCCCAGAAGCAACCGGCGGCGACCACCGCGGTTTTTTCCGGCGAACCCGGCCCGGCCAGCGCTGCATCGGCGGCCGGCGCCGGAATCGCCACGCCTTCCGTCCTGGCCAGCGCGGTCAGGCCGAAGCCCACCAACGCGACTGCCGCGAAGCCGATGATGATCCTGCGCGCGTCGCTCATGATGACGTCCTCTCGCTGCCAGGCATTTTACGCCCGATGCCCCAACCTTAGAGACTCCCAGCATCCTGCAACCTAGGCTTGTTCCTCCAGCAGCGCAGCCGCCAGCTCCTGTAGGCGCGCCCATCCGCCGCGGCGGTTCCACTGGCCCAGGGTCACGCGGTCGCAGACTGCGGCGTCATCGAGAAAGGTGCGCTCGAGCTGGCTGGCGACGCCGCGGTCCGCCACGCACAGGTTGCTTTCCTCGTTGTGCGAGAACGATCGATTGTCGAAGTTCGCGGTGCCCACAGTGGACCACACGCCGTCGACGACCATCGTCTTGTGATGCATCATCGTCCGGTTGTATTCGAGGATGTCGATCCCCGCCGCCAGGAGCCGCCCGTAGAGGCGGATGCTGTTCTGCCGGGCCACCCAGTTGTCGTTGCGGAGGCCCGACACCATCACGCGCACGTCCACGCCGCGCTGCCTGGCCTCGATGAGTGTCTCAATGGCGACCGGATCCGGAATGAAATACGGATTGGCGATGTAGATGAAGCGGCGCGCGCAGACGATCGACAGGTAATACATCGTGCTCACGCTCGAACCGCCGGTCTCGGGCGAACTCAGCATCGTCTGCACCGCCAGCGGGCCGCGAGGCTCGATATCCGGGTAGTAGGCGGCCCCGGTGATCAGCTCGCTGGTCGTCTTTTTCCAGTTGTGCGCGAACCCGGACTGGAGCGGAGTCACTGCCGGCCCCGCGATGCGGACCTGCACGTCGCGCCATTCATCGGGCCCGCGCGCATCGCCGCGCCAGTGGTCGGCGATGCCGGCGCCCCCGGTGAAGGCCACCTCGCCGTCGATGATCAGGGACTTGCGGTGCGTGCGGTTGTTGAAGCGGCCGAGCGTGTGCCACGAGATCGGGTTGTACCAGGCCACCTGGCAGCCGCCGCGTTCGAGTTCCCTGAGGATGTCCGGGCCGATGTTCGACGAGCCGACGGCGTCCAGCAGAATCGTCACGCGGACGCCGGCCCGCGCGCGCTTGGCGAGCCCGCGCGCGAACTGCAACCCCACCTCGCCGGCCCAGTAGATGTAGGCCTCGACGGTGATCGTGGATTCGGCGCGGTCAATCGCCTCGAGCATCCGCGGATAGAACGCGTCGCCGTTGTTGAGCAACTCGACGGTGTTGCCGCCCAGGAACGGCACGCCGCTCGACCCCGCTATCGTGTCGAGAAACTCGGGAGAATCGACCGAGAACTCATGGTCGAGCCCGTACTTCGGCGGTTCCGCCGCCGGCTTGGCGAGGTGGGTGATGAGCGCGAGCGGAATCGTCAGGAGCAGCAGCAGCCGTGGGCCTTCCGCCACGATCAGGCCGGAGATCGCCACCCAGAGGCCCCACGACCAGAGCAGATGCCGTGCCTGGGCCCAGAAGCCGACCATTCCCTTGGGTGGCCGCGTGCGTGGATCGACACGGCGCCAGCCGGGCTTGTGGCGCCGATAGCGCCACGCGGAAGGCCGGCTCTTTGGTGCGAGGCGTCCCTTGCTCACCGGTTCAACCCCCGGGCGGTCGATGACATATGGCCACACCGCCCTGCTCAGGTGCAAAAAATAGACCGGCTCAACTGCTCGCTTGGGCGTCCTCGAGCTTCTCAGGAGAGTAGTTCATTTCCAGATCTCGGCACGCGCGGGCCCAGGACACCGGGAATCCATGGCAACCAGATTGCTTTGTCCAGCGCATGACCCTGGGAGTGCAAGTCACCTGGCTGCTGGTCCTGGCCGCGCCCGTGGCGTGCGTGGCGTGGACCGTGACCCACGAGCAGTTGTTCGAAGGCCTGCGCCGCGCGTGCGAGCAAAAGAGCCGCACCGCGAAGCCGGCCATGGCGCGCACGTTCTTCTACCTCTTTACCTGTGAATACTGTTTCAGCCATTACGTGGCGGCCGCGGCCGTCTTCGCAACCCAGTTCCGCCTGCTGGTGCCGGGTTGGGTGGGCGCGATGCTGGCGTGGTTCGCCGTGGTGTGGGTGGCGAATATTTACATGAGCCTCTTTGGCCGGCTGCGCCTCGACATCAAGCGCGAGCGGGTGGAAGTGGCGATCGAGGAGAAGAAGGTCAGGCGGGCCTGAGAAGTCTCGCACGAGGAGAGGCGAGTGTGGTCACCTCTCCTCGCGGCTCGACACTTACTTCGCGCGTTTCGCCGGCGATGCGGCCACCTTCTTAGGTTCTTCGTTTTCGTCTTCGTCTTCGCCGGCGTGGGCCATGTCGCCGGCGTCCTGGTTGATGCCGCCTTCGGCCAGGCTGGTCAGTTTCTCGTCCGCGGCCTTTTCCTCGTCGAGGTTCTGCTGGAAAAACTTGATGGTGTCATCGTGGCCCATCGCCGTCGCCCAGGCGATCAGCGTGCCGTAGGCGGAGATTTCGTAGTGCTCGGCGCGCTGCGCGGCGGAGATGAGGACGGCGTCCATCGCCTCATCGGTGAAGTCTTCCGCCATCATCTCGCCGCCTTCTTCGATGATGCCGGCGATGCCCGCGCAATGCTTGCCGCGCGGCTTCTCGTCGAGGATGGCAAACACCTGGTCGAGGCGCGCGATCTGGTTCTTGGTTTCTTCGAGGTGGTCCTCGAACGCGGTGCGTAGCTCATCAGACGTCGCGGCTTTCGCGAGTTTCGGCAACGCCTTGGTCAGCTGCTTTTCCATGTCGTAGGTGTCGCGCAGCTCGTCGATAAACGCATCGTGCAAGGTTCCGCTTTCGGTCATGGCTGAGTCTCCTGAAGGAAATAAATCGATGACACCAACAGGTGCTAATTGCATGCCAGCGGTTGCGCCTCTGCGGCGCCTCACAACGCTGAGCAGCCTCCGCCTCATAGTCAGTCGCTCGTTACCAAGATTTGCTGCCGTCGATCGCGATGATTCGCGCCATGCCCGAGACGCGCGCTGGCACACCGTTTGATAGGTGAGTGTGGACGGAACGTTGGCAGGGCCAGGAGGGCAAGCATGGCGATCAAGCAGGTAGACTGGGTACGGTGTGATGATTGCGGGACGCAGAATGAGATTTGGATTCCGCCGACGATGGGCGGCGACAATCTGATTTGGTGTTGCCGCTCATGCGGCTCGGAACTGACGAGGGTAAACCCCCAAGCTGAGCCCATCAACCTGCAGACGACCGCGGCTGGTCCGTCAACCGGCTTGCGAGTCCAGCGCGTGCACTGACCCACCGGCTCAGCCCATCACGATGTCCACCACATGCGCGCGCCCGTCATCGACGAGTGGGATTGACCTCGCGTCGACCACCTTGTCGTCGAGGCGGGCCAGTTTCACGCCGTAGCAGCGGCGGCCGGGGTTGGCGACCCGGATCTTGTATTCGCTCGTTTCAAACCGCCAGGTTATCTCGAATTTCGTCCACGCCGCGGGAACGCACGGATCCACCTGGAACATCGCGCCCGCGCGCTTGAGGCCGAGCAGCGACTCGAGTCCGGCCCGATACATCCATCCCGCGGATCCCGTGTACCACGTCCATCCGCCGCGGCCCACCCAGGGCGCCCGGGCGTGAACGTCGCCAGCCACCACGTACGGCTCGGTTTGGTAGCGATCCACTTCCGCCGGCGTCCGGCTGTGGTTGATCGGATTCAGCATGTGGAACACTTCCATCGCCTCATCGCCGCTGTGCATCCTGGCCAGCGCCATGACCACCCACGCCGCAGCGTGCGTGTACTGCGCGCCGTTTTCCCGCACGCCGGGTGGGTAGCCCTTGATGTAGCCGGGATCCTGCCGGGTGTGATCGAACGGCGGCGTCAGGAGCCGGACCAGCCGCGACCCGCGTGAAATCAGCGACGCCCGCACCGAGTCCATCGCCCGCTCAGCCATCGGCGCGGGCACCGCTCCGGAGAGCACCGCCCAGGTCTGCGAAATCGAATCAATCTGGCACTCGTCGTTCTGTGCCGATCCCAGCGGGCTGCCATCGTCATAGAAGGCGCGCTTGAACCACTCGCCATCCCACGCCAACTCGAGGCGAGCGGCGAGCGCGGCGGCGTCGCCGCGGCAGCGCCGCGCGCGCGACAGTTCGTCGCGGGCGTCGCAAAGCGGTGCGAATCCGGTGAGGACGGTGTGCAGGAAGAAGCCAAGCCAGACGCTTTCGCCGCGTCCCGCTTCGCCGACCCGGTTCATGCCGTCGTTCCAGTCGCAACTGCCCATCAGGGGGAGGCCGTGGGAGCCGGCCGTGGTGCCGCGCTCGATGGCGCGGACGCAGTGGTCGAAGAGGGTGCCGCTCGTGCTCTGTTGCGCGGGACCGAACAGCTCCATCACGCCGGCGGCCAGCGCCGGCCCTTCGAGGAACGGCACCTGTTCGTCGAGCACGGCCGCGTCTCCAGTGGTCTGGACGTAGTGGGTGACGACGAACGGCAGCCAGAGCAAGTCGTCCGAGCAGCGGGTCCGCAGTCCCAGGCCGCTCGGCTCGTGCCACCAGTGCTGGACGTCGCCCTGGACAAACTGCCGGCCGGCGGCGCGAAGGATGTGCTCGCGCGCGAGATCGGGACGCGCGTGGACAAGCGCCATCACGTCCTGCAGCTGATCGCGGAACCCGTAGGCGCCGCTCGGCTGGTAGTAGCCGGTTCTTGCCCACAGCCGGCTGCTCATCGTCTGGTAGATGAGCCAGCCATTCATCAACGTATCGAACGAATCATCAGGCGTCTTGACGCGGATGACGTCGAGCGTCCGCCGCCATTCGCCGGTGACGACGCGCCGGGCTTCGAGCGCCGCAGCCACCGAGCGATGCCGGTCGATCAAGGTGAGCGCGTGCTCGGTGTCGGCGCCCTGGCCGAGGATGAAGACGAGCTGGTGCTGCGCGCCGGGCGGCAGCACGACCTGCACCTGCACGGCCGCGCACGGGTCGAGGCCCGCACCAAACCGGTTCGACAACGTGTCCTCGTTGAGCCCTGCGGGCGAGCCGAGCGACCCGTTTCGACCGACGAAGAAGAGCCGGTCACCGGTGGCCGACCGCGGCGTCTCGCTCGACGCCAGAAACGCGACGCGGTTGTTGTGAATCTCGGCGAATGGATTGCGGGCCAACACGGCGCCCAGATCCGGCGTCTGTTCGGTGACGACGTGCAGTTGTTGGCCATCGCGTGGCGGCCCGAGCCACCAGTCGTTGTAGGCAATGACGCTCAATTGGCGCGTGTCCTCGCCGTCGTTGACGAGCGTCAGCACCGAGAACTTCACCGGGTCATGACGATCGACAAAGACCTCGAGCGTCTGCCGGACCTGGCCCATCGTCCCTTCGAATCGGGTGAACCCCTGGCCGTGGATGGCGACGAAGCGGCCGGGTTGCGCCGGCAGCGGACTGGGCGTCGGCGACCAGACTTCGCGCGAAACATCGTCGCGGATGTAAATGGTTTCGGAAGTCGGATCCTTGATGGGGTCGTTGGCGAACGGCGTCAGCCGGTTCTCGCGACTGTTGATCGCCCACGTATGCGCGCTGCCGCCGGCCGTGATCACGGTGCCGAAGGCCGGATTGGCCAGCACGTTCACCCACGGCAAGGGTGTCTGCCGGCCGTTCTCGATCGGAATCACAAAGCTGTCGCCGGAGAATCCGCCGAGGCCGGTCGCCAGCGTGGTCGGCAGCGGGAACGAGGGATCGGCGAGCGATCCCGAGTCGGCCACCAGCTTGGGCGGCCCCGGCCAGCTGGGCGCCGAGGCCAGCCACGAGGGTGGCGGTTGATTGAGGTGCGCGGCGAGGTCGTCATCGAGGTCGCGCAAGACGACGCGCGCCGCCGCGAGCAGCACCGTGCATCCGGCCGCGCCGATTTGATCGCCGCGGAAGGTGAACACGCCGCCCGGCTGATGCTGCCACGACCGCCACGAGCCGGCATCGAGCAGGGTGGCGATCCGCGTCTGCACTTCATCGATGTAGCTCACCGGTCGCTCGTTGAGGAGCACGATGTCGGCCTTCAGGCCCCTCAGCCGCCAGTATTCCTGCGCCTGCAGCACCTGTTTCGCCAGCAGCAGGTTGTCGCCAGACAGGATGCGGACGACGAGGATCGGCAGGTCGCCGGAGATGCCGTACTGCCAGAGGGCCGGCTGGCCCTGCCGGTTGGCGGCGAGGACGTCGGCCTTCGCCCGCAGCGATCGATCGCTCGCCAGCGTGCGCGACGCGAGCCGTTCGAACAGCAGCCCTTCGGCGCCGGACACTTCGAGATGGCCCAGCGTGTTTTGCGTGTTGGTGAAGGCCAGCGCAAAGGCGCGGCCGGCCACCCGAGGGTCGTGATATTTGTGGGCCAGGGCTTCGGCGCTCTGGCGATTGGGTGCGACACCGGTGACAAAGCAGAGCCGGATCGACGCGCCGGGCACCAGCCGGATGCGCTGCCGCAAGCTCAGGATCGGATCCAGCGCCACGCCGGTCATGCCGGTCAGCGGCCGCCCGTCAAGCGCGACGGGATCGTCGAGGCCGCGCCCGCGGCCGAGGAACGCGCTGCGGTTGGTTTCCCATTCGAGCTGGCCCTGCGCGTGGCCGTCGAGGGCGAGCCCGTGCACCGCCCAGAGCGAGGGATCCCTGGAATCGCGCGGGCGCCGGTGGCAGAGCAACGCGGCGGGACCGGCGAGGTACTCCGTCTCGATGAACAACTTGCCGAAGGCCGGGTGCGCCAGATCCTCGGCCGGCGGGCCCAGCACGGGTTCGACGTAGCTCGTGATTTCGAGTTCGCGCCCGCGGTCGCCCCGATTGGTGATCGTCAAGCGGCGCACTTCGACGTCATCCTCCGGCGAGACGGCGATGTCGAGCTGCGTCGAGATGTCGTCGACCCGCCGCGACATCGTCACGCGATCGGCGCGGAAGGAGGCGAGCTCGTCGTCGGCGTCCCGTCGCGTCGGATGGTAGGTGGGCGACCACACCGAGCCGCTGCGGATGTCCCGGATGTAAAGGAACTGGCTGCCGTGATCGGTGGTGGAATCCTGGCGGCAGCGGGTGACGGCCACGCCGCGCCACGTGCTCCAGCCACCGCCCGCGTTGGTGATGGCCGCGACATAGTTGCCGTTTGACAGGAACTGGGTGTGCGGAAACACCGTGTGCGGTGAGCGGAAGCGCCGGCTGGTGACCGCCGGAAGCGGCGCCATCGCCCGGACATCGTCGTCGGGCCGGGGCTCGCTGGTGGCGGCATGCACCGGGACGCGCTCCTGCAGCAGCAGCTCGGTGGCCTTCACCCGCGGATCGGAATGGAAACGCTCGACCATCACGTCGCCGAGCAGCGCGTTGGCCACCGCGACGAGCGTCATGCCCTGGTGGTGGGCCAGGTGCTGATAGACCACGGCGCCTTCCGTCTTCAGCAACGGCGAGGCCTCATCGAGCGCGCCGGGCGATCGATCGGTGTAGTCGATGGCGTCGAAGAACCCGTACTGGCCGCGCGCGTGGCTGTGCTCCAGCCGCCGCAGGTTGTCGACGCTGGCCCCGGGGTCGAGCATCGTCGCGAGGCCGGAGGCGTACGGCGCCACGACCAGCTCGTCGGCGAGTCCGCGCTTGAGGCCAAGGCCGGGTACGCCGAAAGCCTTGTACTGATAGTTCCCCGCGCGGTCGACGATGTTGTAGGCCGATTCGGAGATGCCCCAGGGCACGTCGCGTTCGGCGCCGTATTCGATTTGCTTGGCGAGCGCCATCCGGCACGACGCGTCGAGCAGCGTTTGCGGATGCGAGCGCATCAGCAGCCGCGGCATCAGGTACTCGAAGAGCGACGCGCTCCACGACAACAGCACCGGGACGCCGTGCAGGCTCGTCACCGGCCGTCCGAGATGGAACCAGTGACTCTCAGGCACGTCGCCCTTGGCGATCGCCAGGAAGCTCGCCACCCGCGCTTCCGACGCCAGCAAGTCGTAGTGCGAGGGGTCGAGCCGTCCAGGTCCCTCACGACCCGCCAGGCGATACCCGATGGAGAAGAGCTTGCGCTTCGGGTCGTAGAGGAACTTGAAACCCGTCTCGTCGGCAATCTGCCCGGCGCGGTCCGCGAGCGACAGCATCCGTGCCGACTCGGACGCATCGGTCGAGGCCAGGCCGCGCAGGCCGGCGGCCAGCGCAATCAGCGCGCCCACGAGGTTGCCGCTGTCCACGGTCGAGACATACGAGGGCGGCAGGGGCGCGAGGGTTTCCGTGTCGTACCAGTTGAGGAGGTGGCCTTCGAACTTCTCGAGGTCTTCGATCGTGGAAATCGTGGCCTCAATCTTGTCCACGAACGCCGCCGTCGCGATGAAGCCGAGGTCGTGCGCGGCGAGCGTGGCCAGCAGGCCCATGCCGATGTTGGTGGGCGACGTGCGGTGGGCGATGCGGAGCGCCGGCGCCGTCTGCACGGCGTCGGGCGGAAGGCCATGATCGCCGGGACCGACGAAGGTCTCAAAATATTTCCAGGTATCTCGCGCGACGCTCTCGAGGTAGGCGCGATCCGCCGGTGAGACCTGCGGCGCCACGGGGACGATCGGGCGGCTCAGCGCATACGCCGCCCATGGCGCCGCGGCCCACAGCGACACGATCGGAGCCATCCAGATGAGCGCGTCCGGACGGACGACGGCCGCGACGACCACGATTGCCAGCGCGATCGCCGGGCTCGCGATCATCCGCCGCAGGAACAGTTTGCGCGTCGGCCGTTCGCGCCGCTCGATGCTGTCGGCGGTTTCCCACTCGAGCAGGCGCCGGTGGGTGATGGCCATGCGCACGATCGTGACGCCGATGGCATCGAGCATCTCCCACGACTGGTGCGCCAACAGCGTCAATTGCAGGACGGTCTGGGCGACCACCGTGCTCAGGTCGTCGGCGAGGGTTCGCCAGAACGTGCTCCAGCGCCGGCTGGTCGTCGGTCCGCCGAGCGCGACCAGCAGGCGCATCGCCAGCGGCCAGATCAGCGTGGACAGCGCGATCGCGGTCCAGATCGCCGGATGCCCGGGAAGGATGGTCCAGCCGGCGATGAACAGGGCAAGCAGCGCCGGACCGGCCAGGCTGCGCCGGAGGTTGTCGCCGATCTTCCAGCGCGAGATGACGGGCAACTGGTTGCGGCGGAAACCCGCGCGGTCGCGCACCACCGGCAGCATCCACCGGAGAATCTGCCAGTCGCCGCGGACCCAGCGGTGTTGACGCCGCGCATGCGCCAGCACGCTCGAGGGATAGTCGTCCACCACTTCCACGTCGCTGACGAGCGCGGTGCGCGCATACAGGCCTTCGAAGAGGTCGTGCGACAACAGCGCGTTTTCGGGCACGCGGCCCTCGAGCGCGGCCTGAAACGCATCGACGTCGTAGAGGCCCTTGCCAGTGAAGATGCCCTCTCCAAACAAGTCCTGGTAGACGTCTGAGACCGCCGTCGTGTACGGATCCACGCCGGTGTGGCCCGCGTAGGTGCGCGCGAATGCCGATCCGGTGGCGCTGGCCATCGTCACGCTGACGCGCGGCTGCAGGATGCCGTAGCCTTCGACGACGCGGCCCACGGCCGGATCGAAGCGCGGCTGGTTGAGCGGATGGGTGATCACCCCGATCAGGCGCTTGGCGGCATCGCGCGGCAGCAGCGTGTCGGAGTCCAGCGTGATGCAGTACCTCACCGACGGCAGGATGTCCAGCTGCCCGAGTTGCTCCGTGAAGCTGGTTGCAGGGTCGCCGCGCAGCAGGCGGTTGAATTCCTCGATCTTGCCGCGCTTGCGCTCCCAGCCCATCCAGATCTGTTCGCCGTCGTTCCAGCGGCGTTCGCGATGGAACAGGAAAAAGCGGTTGCGATGGTCGGGGCCGAAGCGCGTCGTCAGCGCTGCGAAGCGCTCCCGCGCCGCCGCCATGATCGTGTCGTCGTCGGGCATCTCCTCCGCCGTCGCGTCCGCGAAGTCGCTGAGCAGGGCGAAGTGGATGTTGGCGTCGAGGTTAGCGAGGGCCAGCACCTCGAGGCGATCCACCATGTCGTGGACCCGCGCCACGGTGGAAAACATCGTCGGCACGATGACCATCGTTCGGGCATGGTCGGGAACGGCGGCCACCAGGTCCATCCGCAGCAGGCGCCGCGGCGGGACCAGCGCCGCCACCGCGCGCTGCACCAGCCCGGTGGCCACTTCGCTGGCCGGCAGGAGCAGCAGCAGGGCGGTGAGCGTCAGCATGGCGGGCGAGCCGCCGGCGCTCTGCGCATAGCCGGTCGCCAACAGGGTGAAGACCGCGGTGAGCGCCGCCAACGACGCCAGGTAGAGCAGGGTGGCGTTCGCGCGGAGGGCGCGCCGGACCCGCAGGCCCAGGCTGGGCCGCCTGCCGCACTCGGCTTCGAGCGGCCGCCGGCCGGTGTCGATCAGGTGATAGCCGACGTGGGCCGCGCGATCGTTGGTCGATCGCTCCAGGGCCGCCTGCCGCGCGCGCTCGATGGCGCACGTGGCCACGCGCAGTTGCTCGGCGCCGGTCGGCTGCGCGATCGCCTCGATCGCCTGCCGCAAGCGATCGCGGCTGAGGAAATCCATGCGCCGGTAGGCGTCGGCCGGGTCGTGCTGCAGCACGCGCTCGACCAGGCTCACGGCCTCAACGAGGTCTCGCCAGTCGAGCATCGAGGTCAGTCGCAGGCTCGTGATCGCATTGGCCACCGATACCTGGGCGGCGGCCTGTCGCTGCAGTTCGGCGCGGACCGCATCTTCCGTGGTCAACTGATGCTCCGCCAGGTAGGTATCGATGGCGGCGCGCACCGGCGAGGAGCGCAGGCCCATCTCGCGAAGGCGGTGCAGCAGCCGGACGATGTGGGCGGGGTGGAGTCCCGGCAGGATGGGCAGGAACCCGGCCGCATCGACGGCGGTGTCCATCCGCTCGAGATGGCGGTCGGCGGTTCGCCGGGCCTCGCGGGCCTCGAGTAACTCTTCGGCCAGCCGCCGCAGGTGTTCGATCAGGGCGAGCCGGATGACGCTCGGCCACGCCCAGAGCTCGCCCAGCGTCAGCGGCGCGACGGTTTGAAAGGCGTTGAGGAACCGGCGGAGCTGATCTTCATCCAGGCGGTTGTCGGTGTGTCGCGCCAGATCCATCGCCAGCGCGTAGACGCGGGCGGCGCCGGCAAATTCGCCCGACGTGACCCGCGGCAGCTCGCGATAGAAATCCATCGGCAGGTGTTCGCCGATGTGGCGAATCTCCGACGTGAGCACGTGGAAGTTGTCGAGGATCCACTCGCCGGCCGGCGTGATTGCCTGCGACTCTCGCGCATCGTCGGTGAGCAGGCGGTAGGTGTCCCGCAGCACCGCGACGTTCTCCCTGAAGCGGCCCAGCAGGCGCCGTGACCCGCCTCGGCGACGCGAGACCTCAACCGGCAGCGCCGCGGCCAGCGCCTTCGCGCGTTCCTCGAGCTGCTCGACGCTGAGCAGTTCATCGTTGGCTGAGGGCGGCGCCGGCGCTTGTCCCCGCCAAATGCCGGACCAGAACGGGCGATGCGCAATCTGACGAAATGGGGACACCTCTTCCTCGAATCAGCGTAGTGAAACTGTCCAGTGAGAGAGCAAGGTGGATGCCAGTCATTCACCGGCTCAGGCTCGACTCTAGCAGGCGGGTGTGGGTAGCCTGTGTGCTGTTTAGGGCAGCGGAACGCCCAGTCTTTGGCAGCTGAGCTGGCGCGCTAGCTTGCCTTCACAGCGAACTCCGTCGGCGGCACGCGCTTGCCGCGCTCGCGTTCGGCGTAGAGCCGGGTAAACTCGGCGCCGAACAAGAGGATCTGCGAGGAGTAATACACCCATAGCAGCAGCACGACCACCGAGCCTGCGGCGCCATAGGTGGAGGCGGTACTGCTCTGGCCGAGATACAGCCCAATGCCTTGCTGGCCCAGGGTGAAGAGCGCCGACGTCACCATCGCGCCGATCCACACATCAGACCACTTGAGTTTGACGCCCGGCAGGAATTTCAACAGCATCGCAAAGAGGACGGCGGATCCGGCGAAGGAGACGAGGAGGTTGAGAGCTCTCAGGAGCATCGGCATGTCCGGCGCCCAGTAGCTGAGCCAGGTGCTGAAGGCTGCTAATGCCGCGCTGGCCGCGAGCGACACCATCAGCAGGAAGCCGATGGCCACCACCAGCCCGAACGCCCGCAGGCGGTCGAGGAAGAAGCCCATGAGGTGTCCCCTCGGCGTCGCCTTCACGCGCCAAATCGTGTTCAATGCGGCCTGCAGTTCGAGGAAGGCGCCACACGCCGCCAGGACGAAGGTGATGCCGCCGACGATGCCCGCCAGGAGGTTGTCATTGTGCCGCGCCGCCCCTTGCAGCAGGGCCTGCACGGCTTGGCCGCCTTCCTTGCCGACCAGCCCGTCGATCTGCCCGACGATTTCTCCGCGCACCGCCTCGGCTCCAAACAAGCTCCCCGCCACCGCGATGGCGACGATCAAGATCGGCGCGATGGCAAACAGCGTGTAGTACGACACCGACGCGCCCAGACGCATCGCGTCGTCATTCCACCAGGCCTGCAACGCCTGCCAGAGAATTCGGGACAAGGTTTTCGC
>JBDTMB010000026.1:0-25177 GCA_039934485.1 Vicinamibacterales bacterium | reverse complement strand
AAGATGACGGCGTCGCTCCGGTCACCTCCCACACGCGGCTGGCGATTCGCGCCGCGGCGAGTGCCGCAGCGGCGGCGGGATGCGTGGTGGACGAGTATCGTCCGCCCGTGCTCGCGACGACGGGAGCACTGTGGGACGTGTTCTTCTGCGAGGTGGCCCTGCTCGTCCTCAACGACGTGATGAACGGCGCCGAGCGCGGGCTGCCGATCCTCCGGGACTTTCTCGGCCGGGATGGGCTGCGCTCACCGCTGTCCGCACGGGGCCTGACCGACGCCTGGGTCCACCGTGACCTCGCGCGCGCGGAGTTGCTGCAACAGATGGGGCCGCGGCGTCTCTTGATTTGTCCGGTCGCCGCCATTCCTGCGTTCAAGCATGGCGAGCGCAGCTGGCACATCGATGGGCGCAGCGTGGGCTATGTCGAAGCGATGCGCTACACGCAGTGGTTTAACATTCTCGGAAATCCGGCGGTGGTGGTCCCGGTGGGCCATTCAGCGGAGGGGCTGCCAATCGGGGTGCAGGTGGTGGGGCGGCCCTTCGACGACCGTTTTGTCCTGCAGGCGGCCGCGGCGATCGAGCGCGGCTGCGGCGGCTACACTCCGCCGCCCGGCTTGGACGCCTGAGCGCCCGGCGGCACGATGCCGCGGCCTTCTTCGATCGTCAGCAGTTGCTTCGACCGCACACTCGCCACGCGATCTGTGGCGCCGCTCGGCCACTCGATCACGACTGCCGTCGCCATCGCGTCGGCGCCGAGACCGAATGTCACCGTGAGGTCGCTCTGCGATGCATAGCTCGAGCCGCTCCGGACCATCTGCCATTGGCGGCCGCCGCCACTCTCGACGCGGACGATCGCGCCGATGCCGTCCCGGTTGGACTTGGTTCCCCGCGTCCGAATGGCCAGCCAATTGTTTCGATTGCCGCCGTCGTTTCGATACAGGTAGGCGGGGCCCTGGTTGGTGCTCACGGCGACGTCGAGATCGCCGTCGTGGTCATAGTCGGCGTAGGCGGCGCCGCGGCCGACGATCGGCCGGCCGAAGTCCGTACCGACCGCAGCCGTCGCTTGCTCGAAGCGTCCGCCGCCAAGGTTACGGAAGAGCAGCGGCGGTTGCCGGTACTGGACCTTGGGTTGGATGCGGCCGATCTCTTCATCGATGTGGCCGTTGATCGCCAGAATGTCCGGCCAGCCATCGAGGTCGTAGTCGAAGAAGAAGACGCCAAACGCCAGCGACAGCAATGATGCGCGTCCCACCGTGGAGCGCGGCGCTTCGTCCACGAAGAGACCGTTGCCTTCGTTGTGATACAACCCGAGCATCTGGTTGGAGAAGTTGCCGACCAGCAGGTGCGGCCGTCCGGAGCGATCGTAGTCCGCCGAATCGACGCCCATGGCACCGCGCGCGATCCCTTCTTCGCTGTAGGCGACGCCCGACCGCAGCCCCGTCTCGGTGAAGGTCCCATTGCGATTATTGCGATACAACTTGTTCGGCTGCGTGTCGTTGGCCACGAACAGGTCCGGCCAGCCGTCGCTGTCGTAGTCGAGCACGGCGGCGCCAAGCGACTTGCTGCTCGGATCGGCCACGCCGGCCTTCACGCCGGCGTCTTCAAATCCGCCGTTGCCCAGGTTGCGGTACAGCTTTGACGCCGTGCCGTGGTACGACTCCGGCGTGCAATAGGACTTCGTCGAGCCGTCCAGCGAACAGCGCAGGTCGGTCCTGGCGGTCCATTGCACGTAGTTCGCCACAAAAATATCAAGCCGTCCGTCGCGATCGTAATCGAGCCAGGCGGCGCTGGTGGCGAAGTTGGCGTTGGCGATGCCGGCTGCCTTCGAGACGTCGCGGAACTTCCCGGCGCCCTCGTTGTGGAACAGCCGGTCGCCATCGAGCGACGTGATGTAGACATCGTCCCGGCCGTCGTTGTCGTAGTCGCCCACGGCAACACCGATCCCGTAGGTGGAGATATCGAGCCCGCTGCCGCCGGTGATGTCCCTGAAGCCGCGACCCGCGTCGTTGCGGTAGAGAGCGGGGAGTGAGCGGCGTGGCCCCGGCTCCCAGTCCCGGCCGTTGATGAACAGCAGGTCGCTCCAGCCGTCGCCGTCGGCGTCAAAGAACGCGACACCCGAGCCGAGCGTCTCGGGCAGCCACTTCTTTCCGGCGCGCCCGCTGTTGTGCACGAAGTGAATCCCAGTGGCGGAGGTCACGTCGGTGAACGACACCGGACCGGGTGCGGCGGCCAGGACGAGGCCGCCGGCCAGCAGGGCCAGGAGCATCCTCATCGCGGCGCACCAGCGGTCGCCGGGCGCTCCGCCGGCAGGCGCACGCTCTCGTGCTCGTGAATCTGTTGCCGTTCGTTGTTGTCTTCCACGCTGAGCAGGCGGGGTCGCTCGGTAATGGCCTGGGCCGATTCGTCCGCCTTGAAACGAAGGAAGAGTTGTTCCTCACGTGCGGCACGCGTGTCGTCGCCCAGTCCCCGGGCTGCGAGCATCGCCGTATAGTGCATCTGCAGATCTTCGGGATCCACCTGCGCCACCCGGTCGAGGACGGTCAACGCTTCTTGATAACGTCGATCGAGAAAGAGGATGCGGGCCATCTGGTTGAGCACGACGCGGTCGCGCGGATATTGCCGGGCCACCCGCTCCAGCGACGCGAGCGCCGACTTGAAGTCGCCATCCGCCTTCTCGACCATCGCCTTGAAGAAATGAATTCGTCCGAGCGAACTGTTGCGCGTGAGCGCGTTCTCGATGAAGGGCTTGGCCGCCTCGGTTTCGCCCTCCTGAATCAGCGCTCGCGCCACGTTGAGCCAGCCATCGGCGTAGCCGGGCTCTGCCTTTGTGACCTGCGTGAATGCGTACTCGGCACCCTTCAAGTCGCCTTGCAGCAGCAAGCCGATGCCCCAGTCGTTCCAGCGTTCGCGGCTTTGCGGGTCCACGACCTGCGGCCACGCGGTCGGCGAGGCGCCGCCCTTGAGCCCGATCGTGGCCGTCGCGCTGGCGAGGGTGGTGATCGGCAGTGCGGGGATGCGGTCTTTGATCCCGCCTGACACGTTGTCCGGGATATTGGCGGGGTCAAAGGAGAAGACGCGGTCGTCGAAGCCCTTGCCGACCGCGCCCTCTGGTTGCCCGGGTATGGGTTGGCCGGCGTAGGCGAACTTCGTGTAGGAGTGCGCAAACTTGCGGTACTGCAGTTTCGCGGTAAAGGTCAGCGGTCCGCGTGCCGCCTCGGGGATCCGCACCCGGTAGTGCGCCACATCTGCGGCGCCTGGTGGAATCAAGCGGACGTAGAGGAGGCTCCTGGTCTGAAAGGCATTGCGCTTGTCGATCGGGTTGCCGTGGGCGTCCAGCTGATACGAACGATAGAAATGCGCGCCGGGTTCCACCGCGCCGCGGCCGTCGTCTTCCACCTGGCCGCTCCAGAAGATGACGCGTCCATCAACGTCGCCGACCTGCACTTCGAGCCACACGTCGAACGCGTCCACGGTACCGGCGGGGAAGAAGTGCCCGACCTTGCGCGTCCGCACGACGACGTCCAGGCGCACGGTGGACCCCGGCTGCAGCGCCGGGGCGGCGCGATCGACGGGGGCGGCCACTTCACCAACTTCCCTGATCACCGCGGGCGCGGCTTGTTCGGCTTCTTCACCAACCGCGAAGCTCGACATCGCCTGCGGTGCGGCGTCGGTGCGACGGACCATCGGCGACGCCGCGGGACCTTCCGCGATCGGCGAGGCGGCAAAGATGTCCACCGACACGAAGCCCGACGTCAGGAAATCGGTGGTCACCTTCAGTTGTTCGGTATCGTGATTGACGAATGGTACGGCGGTGTTGGCCGCCGGGAACCGGTGCGAATGAATCGTGCCGTCCGCATGGTGGCCGGCATCGCTCGACGCGACGCTCGGCATGTGGCAACCCACACAGGTCGATGGTTGTTCCGGATAGTAGAACGACCGCGCCCCCTGGCCGGACACGCCGCTGGCCTGCCAGTTGTCGTACTCGTTGAAGCCGCGGACCCACCGATAGTCATTCACCGGCACATCGAGGTGGACTTTGTGACACGTGGCGCAGAATTCGGCGGAGTCGAGCCGCATGAAGGGCTTCATGAACGTCCGGCGATGAGGTGCCGGATCGAGATAGGTGAGGAAGCGATCCATCGCTTGAATCACCGGCTGCCGGCTCGACGCCAGGCGATGGAGCGGAGGATAGGCAATGGTGAACCCGCCGTTGCCAGTCGAACCGTCCACTTGCGCGATCGCATGGCAGGACGTGCAGGCCAGGCCCGCCTGGGCCTCCGGCGTCTCGATCTGCTCGCTGATCGGACGCTCGAAACGGCCGTTGAAGAACACCGCGTGGTCGTGGCAGCCAGCGCACCATTTACTTGGCTTCGTGCCGGCCAACGATTGCATGTACTCGATCGACTTTCGGTAGAACTGATTGTTGAACGACGCAAAGTGGTGCGCCGAGCCCTTCCACTGCTGATAAATGTCGGCGTGGCATTCGCCGCATCGCTCGGAGTCCATGAAGAAGTCCGACGGAATCGTGCCACCAACATCCGTCTGCGCGGAGGACGGAAAGAACGGCGACCCTGGGCCGCCGCCCTCGCCCTGCATCGACAGCGGCGGGGTCGCCGGATTGACGATGCGGTCCGCGGCGTTGGGATGCGTGCTGGCCCACATCGTCGAGGCGGCAGGAATGATCAGGAGCAGCAATGCGCCAATCGGATAGCTGACGCCAAACCGGCGTTGGTTACGGGTGCCGCCCTTACTCAGGCGCACAGCCAACGGCAGGAGCGCTGCCACCGCGAGGGCGCCGGCCGCCACGTGGGCCACGAGGACCGGCCGCTCTTCAAGCAGGTTGCCGCGTCGAATCAGTTCGGCGGCAAACCCGAGCGAGAGCGTCAAGGCCGCGGCGGCGGATTGGACGGCCCTGCTGCGCCGGAGGTCGCGATCGCGTGCCAACAACACGAGCGCGGCGAGCCACACGATCACGCCAAGGACCACATGGCCGAGAACGTTGCCCATGTAGAATACGGTCGGCGACGCCGACGCCGCGATATAGGCAGTGTTCGCCAGCAACGCCACGGCCGCGAATCCAACGAATGAGGAGAGCGTGAACCTGCGCATCACGATTCCGCTGCAGTTTCGCACAAAGTCGCACCGGGTGAACACAGCGGCTTGTTCGTTATGTGTTTTGCTTGTCGTTTCCGGTTGCCAGCGGGCCAGGGCCCCCGAGGCGGTCACGCCGCTGCTGGTCGCCAGCAACAACCGCGGCGTGGGCCTCATGGGCCAATTCGACTTCGGCGCCGCCGTTAGCGCCTTCGAGGCCATCCACGTCGCCACTCCCGACTGGGCCGCAGGCCGCCTCAATCTCGCCATCGCGTTGATGAACCGCCAGGGGCCATCCGATGGCGCCAGGGCAGAGGCGTTGCTGCGGGAACTCGTGGCCGTGCAGGCCGTTTCTCGGCGCGCCCGATATGCCCTGGGCCTGCTGCTCATGCATGACGGGCGTGAAGCGGAAGCGCTGCCGCTGCTGACCGCCGTCGCCAATGAAGATCCACCCGATGGATTCGCCGCCTACTTCGTCGGGCAGCTTCGGCTCGCCGACGCCCCGGCCGAGTCTCTCGAATGGCACCGCCGGGCCTTATCCCGACAGCCCCTGCTCCGGAGCGCGTACTATGGCGCGTTCCTGGCCTTGCGTCGCTTGAACCGCGACGAGGAAGCCACGGCGATGCTCACGCGCTTCCAGGCGCTGGAGACCAATCCGCAAGCCACGGTCGCCGAATTCAAATACACGCGGATGGGCCCGCTCTCCGAAGCGATCACGCTCGATGTGCCGAACGCTCAACCCTCGACGCTTCCGCCGGGGGCGCGCTTCCTGCCGCCCGCGCCGCTCGTGGCCGACACCACCGTCCGCTGGCGCCGCGGCGGGAGATCGCGATCGATTACCGTCGCCGACATCGATGCCGATGGCGCGCTCGATGTCTTCATCGCAGATACACTGGAGGGCTCCACGTCGAACGCCGTGCTCTTGCACCGCGGCGACGGTTACGTGCTCGACCGCGCCCATGCGCTCGCGCGGCTGGACCATGTTCGAGCCGCGTTGTGGGGCGACCTCGATGATGACGGTCTGGTGGACGTCGTGCTGTGCCGGGCTGCAGGCGGCACCGAGATCTGGAGGCAGGCTTCTGCAGGGCGATGGGTGGACATCACGGCCGCCAGCGGCGTTCGCCTCCCCAGGACCGACATCGTCGACGGTGCGATCTTCGACGCCGACCACGACGGCGATCTCGACATCTGGCTGGTCAACGCCGCCGGTCCGAACGAACTCCTCAACAACGACGGCAATGGGCGTTTCCGCGCGATCGGCGCCACCGCCGGCGTTGGTGGTGATGGGAGGCCGTCGGTCGGCATCGCGGTGGCCGACCTCGACGGCGACCGCGATGCGGACGTGATCGTCCTCAAGGCCACACCGCCGCACGACATCTTCCTGAATGGCCGCGTGTGGCAATATCGCCGCGACGAAAAGGCCGCCGCGCTGGCCACCGCACCGGCCTCCGCGCTGGTGGCCGGCGACTTCGACGCCGACGGCGAAACGGAACTCTACACATCGGGCGAGCGAGGCGTCGAGCGCTGGCGACGAGACGGCGGGGGAGTGTGGCGGCCGCAGGCCCAGCCCCAGGCGTCCGGCACCGCGTCGCGACTGGCGATTGCCGATACCAATGGCGACGGCGTGCTGGAACTCATTACCGGACCGGCCGGCGCAGGAAGCACGTCCGCGCCGGGCGGCTGGACCGTGGCCCAACTCGACGCCGCCACCGGGCCGTCAGTGGTCGGCATTGCAGACGACGGCGTCCCGATGATCTGGAAGCCTGGCCCTGGACGCTGGCCCTACCTCGGCCTCCGCTTATCCGGCAGTGATCCAAACAGCGATCAACGGCGATCGAACGTTTCTGGACTTGGCGCGCGCGTGGCGCTCCGGACGGCGTCGCGGTGGACCGCGTTTGACACCACGCGCCTCGAGTCGGGTCCAGGCCAGAGCTCACAGCCGACGGCCATTGGGCTGGGTGGCTCGCCACGGGCCGATTTCATCGCCATCACGTGGTCGGACGGCGTCTTTCAGACGGAACTCGCGCTCGACGCCGGCAAGCTGCATCAGATCACGGAGACGCAGCGGCAGCTGTCGAGTTGTCCCGTACTCTTCGCATGGGACGGCACGCGCTTTGGATTCGTGACCGACATACTCGGCGTCGGCGGCATCGGCTTCTTCGAAAAGCCAGGGATCTACTCGCCGCCATTTCCACGCGAGAACGTGATGCTCCCGGACGCCGTCGCACCACAGGAGGGCGTCTATCGGCTGAAACTGGCCGAACCCATGGAAGAGGTGACCTATCTCGATCGGGCCTCGATGGTGGCCTACGACCTGCCTCCGGGCTGGCGCATGGCGCTCGACGAACGAAAGGCCGTGGCCGGGCCCGAGCCTTCGGGCGCGCCCATCTTCTATCGGGAAGAACGGCTCGCGGTTCACGCCGAGGACGACGACGGAAACGCCGTCGCGGCACGCCTGGCCGACGCGGACCGCTCGGCCGTCGGCCCCTCGCACGTCGATCCTCGTTTCATCGGGCTTGCGCGTCCGTACTCGGTGACGCTGACGTTCGATCGGCCGATCGATCGCGGTCCCGGGCGTCCCGTGTTGCTGATCGACGGCTGGGTGGAGTACCCGTACGCCCAGACCGTCTTCGCCGCGTGGCAAGCGGGCGCGGTCTATGAGGCGCCAACGCTCGAGGCCCGAGATCAGCAGGGACGCTGGCATGAAGTGGCGCGGGAGTTCGGGTATCCCGCCGGAATGCCGCGACAGATGGCGTTTCCCCTGCCGGCCTTGCCCTCAGGATCCACCGCCCTCCGGCTGCGCACGTCGCAGGAAATCTATTGGGACCGTATCGCCGTGGTCTATCAGGAACCGCTGCCCCAGGTACAACGGCGCGTGCTGCCCCTGCGGGCAGCGCGGCTCGAGGCGGCGGGCTTTGCTCGCCGGATCACGGGTCCGCAGCGCGCGCCACGTTACGACGACAACGCGCGAGCGCCGCTTGGCGACACGCGTCACCCGCGGGGCTGGTACACCGCCTTTGGCCGCGTCGATCCACTGGTCGCCGACGCCGATGATGCGGTCGCGATCCTCGGGCCCGGCGAGGGGATCGTCTTCGAGTTCGACGCGCCGTCTGAAGCAATCGCCGCGGGCTGGTCGCGCCGGCTGGTCCTCGAAGCGCGAGGGTGGTGCAAGGACATGGATCTCTACACGAAGGATGGGGAGACAATCGAACCGCTGCCCGGGACACAAACCGCGGCGCGGGCCCGCTTGCATCCGCTGTTCAACACGCGATATGCGTCGGGTTTCTGAGCGGGCGGCTACGGCTTCGAACCCGTTTCCGGTGTGCCTTTACCGCGACGAACTTCGACGATGCGGTCAGCCTCGAAGGGGCCGAAACGCTCGCGTGTTCCGTCCACCCATCGCACCGTCACGCCCTCAACGCGCGTCACGTCGCCAAGGCCCACATGCACCCTCGGATCGTTGGCGGCCAGATAGCTGTAGCCGGTGCGGACGTCGCGCCGGAGGGTTCGCGCGCCCACGGCGATCGAGAGCGACGCACCAAGGGCATCGCGGCCCTGGCTGTCGATGACCCGCAGCATCAGCCAGTGCCCTCGTCCGTTCACGACGTTGTGCAGCAGGTACGGCGCCGCGTCGCGGTTGACAACGACGATGTCGATGCCGCCGTCGTTGTCGACGTCGCCAAATGCCGCGGCCCGGCTGGTCGCGATCAGCGGCTGCACCGTACCGCCGCGGGGTTGCACTTCCTCGAAGCCTCCGCCAGTGACGCCGCGAAACAACAGGTTCGGCTCGGCGTACGGGTCCGGCGCAAACGTCTCCGCCTGCAACCCCACGCGCCCGCTGGCCTCGTACAAGTCGAGCCGGCCATCGTTGTTGAAGTCGAGCAACGCCGTCCCGAAGCGGGTGAAGCGGCGGCTCGCGATGCGCAAGCCCACGCTCGTGGTCGCGTCGGCGAAGAACCGGCCCTCGTTGCGGAAGAACGAGTCGGATTCAGTGTCGAGATTCATCACGATCAAGTCGTTGTCCCCATCGTCATCGACGTCGGCGGCGTGAACGCCCATGCCGGCCTTGGGGGCGCCGTCCTGGTCGATCGCCACGCCCGACATCAGCGCCGACTCGGCGAAGCGGCTGTTGCCCTGATTTATCCAGAGGTGGTTGGGCGTGCCGTCGTTGGCAACGAACAGGTCAACACGCCCATCACCATTCACATCGTCGGCGATGACGCCCAGCCCGTTGCCAATCGCGGCGCCAATGCCTGCGGCGCGCGAGATGTCGGTGAACGTGCCATGGCCGTCGTTGTGGAAGAGCAGGTCGCTGGTCGGCGCGTCGTAGTTTTTCGGGCTGCAGTAATCGACGACCCCGGTCAGGCTGTAACATTCGCGTTCGACTTCCGGAGACCAGGCGAGGTACCGGGCGACAAAGAGATCCAGGCGTCCGTCGCCATCGATGTCGACAAAGGTCGCACTGGTGCTCCAGCCTGAGCCGGCGACGGCCGCGGCCGTCGTGACATCGACAAAATGACCGTGTCCATCGTTCTGCAGCAGCCGGTTGGCGCCAAAGCCGGTGAGATAGAGATCGACATCGCCGTCGTTGTCGTAGTCACCGGTGGCCACGCCCATGCCGTAGCCCGAAACGGTGGCGACGCCGCTCTGTTCCGAGACATCTTCGAACATGCCGTCACCGCGGTTGCGGTACAAGCGGTGCCCGGCGGGCGTCCTCGCCGGCGCCCCAAGGCGGCCGCTCTGGACGAGAAGGAGGTCCAGATCGCCATCGCCGTCCATGTCGAAGAGCGCCGCGCCGCCGCCGATGATCTCCGGCAACAGGTGACGGGTCTCGTGGCCGGAGTGGTGGACGAAGGTGATGCCGTGCGAGGCGGCGGCCTCTTCGAACCAGGCCGGACCGCCCGGCGCCGCCGAAGTGTCGGCCGTTGGCCCGCGACCGGCCGGCGCGCCACACGCAGCCGCGGTGAGCGCCAGGATCAGGACGACGGCCCGCCTCATCGCTGCCTCTGGGCCGCCGTGCCGATCCGTTGGCGGGCCGCGGCCAGTTTTGGGTTGCCCGGCTCGGCCTGCTCGGCGCGTTCGAGCGCGGTCTCGGCCGCCGCGAACGCGCCGGTCGCCGCGAACGTGTCGGCGATGCCGATGAGCGCATCGCCCAGCAAAGGGTTCTTCGACAGGGCCAGTTCGAATCGGCGGCGGGCCTCGAGGTAGCGGGACTGTTGCCCGAGAATCATCCCGCTCCACAGGTGCGGCATCGGGTCCCTCGGGTCGGCCTCGGCGGCCGCATTGAGGAACTCCTCGGCCTCGCGCAATCGGCCCTGCTGCCAATTGACCATGCCTCGCAGCTTGGCCGCGTCGGCGTTTGACGGCCGCAGCGCCAGTGCGCGCGTCGCATATAACGCGGACCGGTCCAGATCGCCGGCCAGTAAATAGCCATTCGCCAGGTGCATGGTGGCGTCGAACTGGGATGGATCGGCGGCGAGGATTGGGTCGAGGATGGCGGCGGCTTCGGCGACGCGGCCGGCCGCGGCATACATGCCACCATAGTAGACGCGAAGGGGCTGGTCATCGGGCCGGAGGTCAACCAGCTTCTTGAGCAGTGTGATGGCGGCGTCGAAGCGTCGCTCGAGCCCGAGTTGTGTGGCTTCCTTCAACATCGCGGGGAACCCGCGACGGTACTGGCTGACCTCGTCCGACCAGGGATCGGCCCAGGCCGGCTGGCCGGTCGCTCCCACCGTGAGCGCGAACTGCGCGTCGGCGTCGCGGCCGAGCCGCCGGTAGGCCGTGCCTAACAGCTGCAGCGCATAGCGGTCGCCCGGATGGGCGGCCAGGAATGTCTCCAGGGTCTTGGCTGCTTCGGCATCGTGGCGCTTCGACAGATGCACGAGCGCCAGTCCCACAGGTCCGCCGGCGTCGCCGGGAGCGGCCTGGGCGGCGGCCTGAAACGCCGCCTCCGCCTGGTCGGTGTCTCCCCGATCCAGAAGCCAGAGCCCCTGCCGCCAGCGCGCCGGCGCATAGCCCGGGTCCAGGGCGATGACGCGATCCAGATCGGCGAGGGCGGTACCCACCTCGCCTCGACGCGCCCGGAGCAAGGCCAGGCGGTACCGCGAGCGTGGGTCACGATCGTCGAGGGCGACGGACCGCACGTACGCGTCACTGGCTTGAACCAGGAAGCCGTTCGCCTCGAATCCCATCGCGAGCCGCCCCCAACGCCCGCCGTCGGCCCGATCGGCGTTCACGCTCGCCGTCAACTCGTCGAGCAGCGACCTGACGGCCGGATCAAGCTCGCCGAGCGCGGCTGGATCGGGCGGTGCCGGCCCGCGGCCGCAACCCGCCACGAGCACGACGAACAACATGAACGAGGCGCGCGCCTGCGGACTGCTCACCATCGCCAACGGGCCATTGGCGAGCATTATGACCCACAGACATGCTACCTGCTGCGCTTTGCCGCCGCCGCATCGAGGACCTCTCGCACCTTGCGGGCAAGGGAATCGGGCGTGTAGGGCTTCTGAATGAAATCAGCCGCTGACGCGCGGATGGCCTTGAGCGTCGCGACACTGTCGGTGTAACCCGACGTGTAGAGGACCTGCAGGCCACTGATCGACTTCATCAGGGTCTCGGCCAGCGCCCGGCCGCTCGCCCCGGGCATGATGATGTCGGTCAGCAACAAGTTGATCGTGCCATGGTAGTCCTTGACCACCTTCAAGGCCTCGACCGCGTGCCGCGCCACGAGCACGGTGTAGCCATGCCGGCGAAGGCCTCTCGCGCCGAGCGCGCGGATGTTGTTGTCGTCTTCGACCAGCAGGATCGTCTCCGTCCCCTTGTCGACCAACGGCGCATCGCTCGGCGCCGTCGCTTCACCTTCGCTCGCGGCGCGCGGCAAGTACACCGTGAAGGTCGAGCCCGCCCCCGGTTCGGTGTCGACGCCGATGAAGCCGCCGGCTCCCTGCACGATGCCAAAGACCGTCGATAGTCCCAGCCCGGTGCCGTTGATGGGACCCTTGGTCGTAAAGAACGGATTGAAGATCTGCGCGCACACGCTTGGCGTCATGCCGCAGCCGTTGTCGGTCACGGCCACGGCGACGAACGAGCCCGAGGCGGTGCCCGGGTTCTGCGCCGCGAATGCCTCATCGAGCTCAACATTGTCGGTGGCGACGGTCAGCTCGCCACCCTCGGGCATCGCATCCCTCGCATTTACCACCAGGTTCATCAGGATCTGCTCGAGCTGGCTCGGGTCGGCCTTGACGCGCCACAGCGCGGGCCGCTGCCGCAACACGTAGGCGACGTCCTCTCCGAGCGTCCGGCGAAGAATCTTGTCAAGGCGCGTGACGATGTCATTCACGTCGACGAGCGCTTCTTGGATGATGCCCTTCCGGCTGAACGTCAGCAACTGGCGGGTCAGCAGCGTCGCGCTCTGTCCGGCCAACCGAATCTCTTCGAGATCAGCCCGCACGGGGCTGGCCGGGTCCAGCTCCTCGATCGCCATGTCGGCCTGGCCGATGATCACGGTCAGGAGATTGTTGAAATCATGGGCGATGCCGCCCGCGAGGCTGCCCATGGCTTCCATCTTCTGGGCCTGCCGCAGCTGATCTTCCATGGCCTTGCGCTCGGTGATGTCGCGCGCGATCGAGGAGATCCCGACGACCGCGCCGGCGCGATTGACGATCGGCGACACGGCGACCCACACCAGGAAGCGCCTGCCGTTCTTGTGGACGCGGGTGGCTTCGAACGGTGCGACGCGGCCGCCGTCGCCAAGGGTCTTGAGGGTGGCAGCCAGCTCGGCGTGCCCGTCCGGCGGGACCAGCAGGTAGGTCGACGCCCCGATGGCCTCGGCCTCGGTGTACCCGTACATCCGCTCCGCGGCGGCGTTCCACGTGAGGATCCGGCCGTCGGGCGTCTTGCTCAGGATGGCATCGTCGCTTGACTCGACGATGGCGCCCAGCAGTTGTTCGCTCTCGCGCCTGGCGGCTTCAGCCTGGAGGCGCGCGGTCACATTAGTGGCGTGAATCAGCCGGGCACGGTGATCCTGGAATATCAGGTCGTTGGAGCGAATCTCGACCTGGAGGGCGGAGCCATCATGGCGGCGATGAAACCAGAGCCCTTCGTATAGTTGCTGGGCGTCACTGGCCAGCCCCAGGTCGAATCGCGCGAGGTCGGCCTCGCCGTAGACGTCGCGAATGGTCAGGGTCAGGAACTTCTCAGGCGGATAGCCGTACTCCGCCACGGCCGCAGCATTCACGGCCAGGAATAGACGTGTGTCGAGGTCGAAGACCCACATCGGCGTGGGGTTCCGGTCGAACACTGCCCGGTAGCCGTCGTCGAGCGGTTGAGGTTCGCGCAACGACGGATCGAGCGCCATCGGGAGAGGCGGCACAGGGTCCATGGCGGGTATCTGAGGTGACTTTGCGTGAGTTGGCCGCACCACGCTGTCTCTAATTGCACAGCGCGTTCCGCTGCCGATGCCACATGCTGGTTTCATGAACAAACATGAACTCGACGGCAAGGTCGACCAGGTCAAGGGCCGGGTCAAACAGGCGGTTGGCACGCTCACCGAAGACGAGGACCTGAAAGCGGAAGGGAAGGCCGATGAGACCGTTGGCAAGGTCAAGTCCGCGGTGGGCGAAGCCCAACGCAAGGTTGGCGACGCGCTTACCAAGGCCGGCAAAGCGGTGAAGGGGTGAACCAAATGGGTCGCTATAAGTCTGACGGACCCTGAAGGAGAAGACATGAACGCGATCAAATTGGCAGCACTAGTGCTCATCGTGGCCGGCGTCCTGGCGCTGGTGTATGGCGGCTTCACCTACACGAAGGATACTCACGATGCCAAGCTGGGGCCGATCGAGCTCTCCATCAAGGACAAGGAGACGGTCAACGTCCCGATGTGGGTCGGCGTGGGAGCGATCGTCGTTGGTGGCGGGCTCCTGCTGGCGGGCGGCAAGAAGACCTAGCGGGCGGGCGACAGACGCCGCCAGCTCGCTAATACCCCGAGAACTCTTCGCCGTGGATGTCGGCGTCCTTCACCTTTTGCGTGATCAGCATCTCGTGCATCGCCGCGACCATCGCCGGCGGCCCGGCGACGTAGTACACGGGTGACGAGACGTGTCCCAGGTGCCGGGCCAGCATCGCGGCATCGATGAAGCCGGTCTCACCGCCCCAGGGCCGACGCGACTTCTCCAAGTCGCTCATGCTCGCAATCAACGTAAAGTGCGGGTTCGCGCCCTGGAGCGCCTCGAGCTCGTCGAGGTACGCCGAATCCTCAGGCCGATGGTTTGAATAGAAGAGGAACAGCCGGTGGGGCAGCTGCTGGCGCTCCGCATGGATGAGCATGCTTCGGAACGGCGTGATGCCGATGCCGCCGGCGAGGAACACCAGCGGCCGCGACGCCTCCTCCGGCAAGGTCAGGTCGCCCGAGGGACCCTCGATCTTCACACCCGTGCCGATCGCCATCGTCTTCAGGACCCGCTTGAATGCGGTGTCGCGCATCCGGGTGGTGATGGCGAGCGCCTCTTCCTCGGGCGCGCTGGAGATGGTGAAGCTGCGGATGTCGCCTTCCGCATCCGTCTCGGGCGGATCGATCAGCGTCATGTCGAGGTATTGGCCGGCCTTGAACGCCCAGGCGTGCGGCTTTTCAAAGTGGAAGGCCATGGTGCCGTCCGCCACCACCTGCCGGCTCAGCAATCGCGTGGTCGCGGTCTGTGGCGTCATTGCAGTGCTCATCGGTTCGGCTCCTTCACCCTAAAGGTGCCGGAGGGCGACGTTGGGGTCAACACTCGCGGCACGACGGGCGGGCAGGTAACAGGCGCAATATGACGCCAGGATCAGCGGAATGGGAATCACGACGAAGGCCCAGGGATCGATGACGTCGACCTGCAGCTCGAGATAGTTGCGCACGAAGAGCCGCCCGATTAGCCCCGCCACCAGCCCGAGCATCATCCCGTCGACGACCGGACGAGCGCCATCGCTCAGTACCATCCATCGAATCTGCGCGGCGGTGGCGCCAAACGACATCCGGACGCCAATCTCGCGGGTCCGGCGCGACACGAGGTGCGACTGAATGCCAAACAATCCGACCATCGCCAACAGGAGCGTGAGTGATCCCAAACCCACCGTCGTCAGACCTGCGCCGCGAAGGAATTCGAAGCGCCCGGCCAATACCGAGCGACCGCTGCCGATGGCGTTGACCACGATGTCGGGATCGGCCGCTCGAATCGCCTCGCGCAAGGCTCCGATCGCGTCAGCCGGCGCGCCCGTGGAGCGCGCAGTGATGGCGGCGTATGAAGCAAAGCGCTGCGCGTATGGCACATAGGCACACGCGCGCGGATTCGCCAGGATATTACCGACATCCGTGTCGCTGGCCACGCCGACAATCATGGCGAGCGATCGACTTCGCGGCACGGTCTCGTCGATGACCACCTCGTGGCCGACCGCGGAATCGACCGAGCCGAAGAGCTGGCGCGCCGTGAACTCGCTCACCACGGCCACCCGAGGGCCAGCTGCGGTGTCGCGGTCGTCAAAGCCCCGCCCGCGCGTGATCTGGACACCCAGCACCCGAAAGAGTGACGGTGTCGCGCCCATCAGCACGGCGCGCTGGCCATTGAAGCCGGTGGGGACCTGGCCCGGAGCGGATAGCACGGACCGGCCCTCGTATGGCGCGCCAAACGGCAAGCTGGTCGACACCGCGACCGCCTCGACGCCGGGTTTCTTGCCGGCCAACTCCACGGCGCGTTCCAGCGCGCGCCGGGCACGCGCCTCGTTCCAGTCCTGCGCCGAAAAGCTGACGATCGCTACGCCCATCCGCTCGAGATCGACACCCGAATCGTGCCGCATTTCCACCAGCATGTATTTCACGAACATCGTCGACACGATGAAGAAGCCCGTCGCCGTGAGCACCTGCCAGCGCAGCAGCATCCGCTGCCGGCGGGAACGCGGATTCCCGCCGATCGCCAGCTCGCCGCGGATGTCGGGATTGCGGGTCAGCTGGAGCGCCGGCTCGAGGCCCACGACCAGGAGCGAGAGCAGCAGCGACACAATCGCGACCGCCAGTGCCTTCATGTTCAGTTGCGGATCGATCGCAATGGCCAGCGCGCCATCGCGCGAAATGCCCATGGTGAACTCGGTGTGCATGACGAGCTGGAGCGCCCTGAACATCACGTAGGCGCCCGCGGCCCCCATCGCGGACAGCAACAGGCTCTCGGCGCACTGGCCGCGGATCAGGCGCCATCGAGACGCACCGAGCGCAAACCGGATGGTGATTTCCTGCTGCCTCGTCGTCCCACGCGCCAGTACCAGGTTGGCGAGGTTGGTGCAGGCCACAATCAGCACCAACGCCACGAGGCCGAGGAGGGTGAGGCCAAATCGGCGCATCGCATACTCTTCGTCGCCAAGTTCCGCCGCGGAGGTGGCGGACCACTGGCGCTCGCTGAACACACCGCGCTTGCCGAAGCCTGGCGGCGGGAACGCGGCATCCAGGGCACGCGCCACCAGCTCGAGCTCCCTGGTGGCGGTGGCGATCGTGGATGACGGCGCCAGCCGGCCAAACACCGTGAGGCGGCGCTGATCACGCGCCGTCGCCGGCGCCGGCTGCCCCGTTGGCGCGGCTGATGGTTCTGCGCTCCGTGGAATCCAAATGTCGGTCCCGACAAAATCGATGCGCGGGCCGGCGAACTCCCTGGCCGCGACGCCAATGACCTCGAACGGCCGGCCGCCGACTCGAATCACCTGACCGACGATGTGCGGATCGCCGGCAAAACGCGCCTGCCATATTCGGTCGCTCAACACGACCACACTGGCGTGATCGGTATCATCCGACGGCTGGATCGTGCGGCCCAACTCCGCCGTCACACCAAGCGTCGAGAAGTAGGCCCCGTCCACCGACTCCGCCCGCGCGATGGCGGCCGTGGTCCTGGTCGTGAGCGTCGGCGAGAACTGGGCGGATGCGGAAATGCTGCTGAACGAATGCAGCGCCGTCCGGAGGTCGCGAAAGTCGGGTTCCGAAACGGATCCCGCCCGCATGCGACCGCTGTACGGCGTCGCAATGAACGCGACACGGGCAGGATCGGCGATGTGAATGGCCCTGAGGAACAGGCTCTCAACGATCGAATAGGCCGCGGTCGTGACGCCGACACCAACGGCCAGCGACAGCACCGCGAAGAGGGTAAAGAGGGGAGCCGCCAGCAGCCGGCGGAACGCCGCCCGTAGATCGCCGAGAAATCCGGACATGTGCTAGCGCTCGCCAATGGCAATCAGGTGATTGCGCGTCCGGAACAGCAGCATGCCCTCCGAAATCGCCGGCGTGGCCATCGCCACCTCGCCGAGCGGATTGGTGGCCAGCAACTCGAAGGTGGTGCCGGCCTTCACCACCAACACCTCGCCATCTTCACTCGTGAAGTAGACCTTGCCGCCGGCGGCGACGGCTGACGCCGAGAAACCCGTTCGTCCATCTCCCAAGCGTCCCTGGTAGTGGCGCACGCCGGTTTTCGCGTCGAACACGCTCAGCACGCCGTTGTCGCGGCACACGTACAGCAGGTCGCCGTAGACGAGCGGCGTCTGCATATAGCCGCCATCGCGCATGTAGCTCCAGGCGATGTGCGCGTTCGACGTTTCGCCGGCCTTCAACGTGATGTCGCCGGTGGCTGTTTCCTTCACGGCAAAGATGGGGGCGGCCTGGCCGTGGGCGTTGGTGATGAACACCAGGCCGTGCGCGGCGATGGGCGTCGGCACGGGAATGTCGCCGCCGCCGGTCATGCGCCACACTTCCTTGCCGGTCTCGAGGTCGTAGCCGCCAATGTGTTTCCAGCCGTTGACAATGACCTGATCGCGGCCGCCCATCGACACCACGGCCGGCGTGCCGAAGGTTGGCACATCCGCGCGAGCCGTGCGCCATAACTCGCGGCCAGTGCGAACGTCGAACGCCGCCACGAACGAGCCCTTCTGCACATCGGCCTGCACGACGACCCGCCCGCCGTGGATCACCGGCGAGCTGGCAAAACCCCATTGGGCATCGGGCACCATGTAGAATCCGGAATCGAGCAGTCCAAAGTCCTTCTTCCAGATCAACTCACCCTTCATGTCGTAGGCATAGAGTCCCTCGGAGCCGAAGAACGCCACGATGTGGTTCCCGTCGGTCGCCAACGTGGAGCTGGCGTGGGTGGACTTGGGATGCCGTTTCACCGTGGGCACGCCGGTCGTCGCGGTACGCTCCCACCGCAGGGCGCCGGTCTGCTTGTCGAAGCACATGACGAGCCACTTGTGAGCGGTCGTATCGACCACCGACGTGATGTCTCCGTACAGCCCGACCTTGAGTTGCGGATCCGGTGTGCCGCTAATCGCGGTCGTCGTACACACCATATCGCCCCAGACCACCGGGCTGGAGTGGCCAAGTCCCGCCACCGGCACGCGCCACTTCACCAGGCGCGATTCCGGAACGTTCCACTGGACGGGCAGGGCCGCAGTCTCGTCAACGCCACGGGCGTCGATGCCGCGGAAGCCTGGCCAGTCGATGCCGGCCCGCGGCCGCGGCGACTGCGCCGACGCAACCCCCACGAGCGCGACAATCAGGATGGCGGTGACGCGAGCGATTGGCATGACACTCATCTCCCTGATCCCTGATCCCTGATCCCTGATCACTTGGGATACCAGTCCGCAAACTTCACATCGATCTTGTCGCGTTCGAGCGCGGTCTTCAGCTCCCACAGACCCTTCACCGTCGGCACCGGACGCGCCTCGCCGCGGCCCACGCGCGCCACCCAATCCTGATCGTAGTGGTAGGGATAGACGACCTTGGGCTTAAACGCACGGATGCAGTCGAGTGCCGACAACCACTCCATCCGTTGAAGCGGGAGATTGAGCGGGAAGAAGGCCACATCGATGTTCGTCACGCCGCGCACCTCAGGCACGCACTCCGTGACGCCCACCACATAAATCCGCGTCACGCCGAGAGTAACGATGTAGCCGTTGGCCTTGCCCTTTGGATGATACGGCTCGCCTGGAGTGAGGTCGTACGCGCCCACGGCTTCGATGCGAACGCCGGCGACAGTCCTGGTCTCTCCGTTGGCGACCACCAGGCCATCCGGCACTTGCTTCTGGCCGACGCCGGGAATGACCACGGGCGTTCCCGTCTTTCGCAGCTTCGCGATCGCCTTCACATCGAGGTGGTGCCCGGGATCGTCGGTGATCAGAATCAGATCCGCCGGCTTCGCGCGGGAGAGGTCGGCCAGGCTCCACGGATCGATCTGAATGACCTTGCCGGCGTATTCGAGCTGAATGCTGGAGTGGATAAAGGTGGTGATCTGGACGTCGCGGAACTGGTCCGGCGCCAGCAGCAGCAGGACCGCCAGGGCAAAGGTCTTCATGGTAATGCGTACGCGACCAGTTCGCCCGGCCTAACCGAGCTGCTGCTGGCCACGACGATGTACTGCTTGCCGTTCAGCATGTAGGTCATGGGCGATCCGGTCTGCGCGCCGGGCATCGGCACGGCACCGACCTCAGCGCCCGTCCGCTTGTCGTAGGCGCGCAGCATCGCGCCGCGCTGGCCGTCGGGCATCATCACCGTGCCGCCTTCGCCCGAGATCACGAGCGTCTTGGTGACCAGCGTCCCAATGCCGCCGGAACTGCCGCCCGCGCCGGCGGGCCTTCCTGTCCGTGGAACGGCGACCCCCTTGAGCGCAGGATTGTTCTTCACGGCATCCGGCGTCTCGCCATGGGCGATTTGCCAGAGGATTTCGCCCTTGTTCAAGTCGATCGCACTGATGCGGCCCCAGGGCGGCTTCACCAGCGGCAGGCCCTGCACGCTCACGCCGCCACCGCCGCCATCTTCCAGGGTCGCGCCGGCGCTGATGTACGCCATGTCCGAACGCTTCGGGTCGTTGACCATCGACAACACGCGCAACAGCGTGTGCGAATACACGTACATGATTCCAGTGTCCGGATCGAACGAACCGCCAGGCCAATTGGCGCCGTTGGGGATGTACATCATCCCGTCCTTGCCATTCTCGCCCTTCGCAATCGGCGGCGTGTAGATCGGCCCGTACTTGAACTGCTCGAGGAGCTTCAAGCCCTCGGCGTGCAACGCCGGCGTGAAGTCGATGACGTATTCGGGCAGGAACCCTTGCCGCTCGAATGGCGGCGGCCGGGTGGGGAAGGGCTGCGTCGGCGAGTACCACTCGCGCGGCAGCGTGCCTTTTTCAACCGGTCGCTCTTCAATCGGCCACACCGGCTCCCCGGTCTTGCGATCGAACACGAAGACAAATCCCTGCTTGGTGGGTTGCGCAATCGCGGCGATCTTCTTGCCGCCGACGGTGATGTCCACCAGCATCGGCGCGCACGGGATGTCGTAGTCCCAGATCGGATGGTGCACCAGCTGGAAATGCCAGATCCGCTTGCCGGTCTGCAGATCGACGGCGACGAGGCTTTCAGAGAAGAGGTTGTTGCCGGGACGATGGCCGCCGAAGTAATCACCGGTCGGTTCTTCGATGGGCAGGTAGGCGATGCCGAGGTTCTCATCGACCGTCAGCTGCGTCCACACGCCGGTGTTACCGGTGTACTCCCATGACTTCTCGAGCCAGGTGTCGTTGCCGAACTCGCCCGGTTGAGGAATCGTGTGGAAGATCCAGAGCCGCTTGCCGGTGCGCGCGTCGTAGGCGCGAATGTAGCCCTTGGCGTTGCGCATGCTCTTCGGGGCGGTTCCCGCCCGATGCGAGGCGCCCACCAGCACGACGTTCTTCGCCACCACCGGCGCGCCGTTCCACGCCACCTCGCCTTCGATGGGATCGATCTCCTGGTCGTTGTCCTTCTTGAGATCGATCACACCGTTGACGCCGAAGTCCTTCAGCGGCACCCCGTCCCTGGCGTTGAGGCCCACCAGCTGGTAGCCGATGGTGACGTAGAAGATTCGCTCGTCGCCTTTGCCGTCGGTCCAGTAGCCCACGCCCCGCCCAGAGAGGCGGCGCGATGAGCGCAGCGCGCGTTGGCCTTCCTCCAGCCGATGCATCCACAGCATCTCGCCGGTAGCGGCGTTGATGGCCACGGCGTTGCGATGTTCGCCGACGGTGGCGTAGAGGATGCCGTGAATCATCAACGGCGTGGTTTGCAGGTTGAAGTCCGGCCGCGAGCCGAGGTTATCGGTCTTGAATCGCCAGGCCACCTGCAGCTTGCTGAAGTTGCCGGCCTCGATCTGATCGAGGGGAGCGTAGCGGGTGACACCGAGATCGCCACCCCACGTGCGCCACTCGCCATTGGTCGCGCCGTACTGCGCGGCGACCGGCGCGGAACACAGCACGGTCGCCAGCAAGATGGCGCCCGCCGACTTCGGGCTTCGAGCTGCAGGCTTCAGGCTGGTCACTATCGTTGGCGCGAGTCTGTCGTCGTCGCCTTGCGGAGTTTTCGCTTGGCGAGCTCTTCCTGGTACTGCGCGTCGGTGAGGAATGCCACGTCCGTCCACCCGTGTCCCATCTCATCCATCGTCCGGCTGCCCCAGCCGACCCACGCGGTGGGATCCGGGTTGTGCTTGTTGTTGGCGGTGTTGTCGTGGATCGAGATGGTGTGCAGGATGGTCCCGGCGGGGAAGAGGTGCGGCGTCTTGTACTTATAGGTGATCTGCCAGTTCTGCTCGTACGCCGTGGCGCTGGTCAACGTCTCGCGCCGGCCATCCGGGTGAATGGCCTCGAGCACCATCTTCGACCCGCGGAAGTGCATGTGCGGCTGGAAGCTGACAATCAGCGCCGGCTTCGGCAGCGGCCAGAAACGCTCGTGGGTCGCGACGGTGTTCGGTGGAATGCTCAGTAGCTCCGCCGCGTGCAGGGGATTCTCGGCGATCAGCGCACCGGTGGGCATCGACGGTTCATCGATCGACAGCTTGTAGCCCGCGCGCAGCAACAGATCTTCCACGCGCTCGCGGTTCAACACCCAGTCGTTCCCGAGGCCGGTGCGAATGCGGTGGGAGGTGACGACGTACTTCGGGACCACGCCCTTGGGATAGAACTTGATGCCCACGCGCATGCGATCGAAGGTCTCTTCACCGTACGGATGGTAGTGACCCTCAAAACGGAACATCGCCCCCTTTTTCAGGATCTTCGTGGTGCCGTCCGGGAAGACGTCGGCGTCGTTGCCGGCGCCGTACTCGATGAGGTCCATCGAGTCACCGACGTTGGAACCCATCTGGAGCGGCAGCCCTTCCTTGTCCGTGCCTTCAGGTAGATCGACATAGACATGCGCGTGATGCACGCCCTTGGTGGCGTCAGGAATGACCTGCACCCACTTTACGTAGCGATCTTCAGTGAGCTTCGGGTCGACTACTTCTTCCGGAATGAAGTCAGGGCCAGTCGCGGGAATCTTGAATCCCTTTTCCATCCGGACAATGAGGTCGGGTTCGCCGTAGGTCCATTCCAGGCTCGACGCGAACTTCAACGGCGGTGGCGCGTCCGCGGCGCGCCCTTCCGGCGCGCCGGCATCCACCCAGGCCGCGAGCAACGCGATCTGCTTTTCGGAGAGGGAGGGATCGGGATCGTATTCGCCGATCGTCCGATCGATGTGCCACGGCGGCATCTCGCGCGCCGTCGTCCGCTGCTTGATCGCCCGCGCCCACGGCCGCACCTCTGTATAGGTCACGAGCGACATCGGCGCCGGCGTGCCGGGATGGTTGCAGCCCTGGCAGGATTTCTGGAGGATGGGGAGGACGTCCCGGTTGAAGGTCGGCGCCGCAGGCGCGGGTCCCTGCTGGTCCGCCGTGGCGCCTTCCGCGAAGGCGGACGCCTGCGTGACCGACTGCGTGGAGATCAACAGGCTGGTGGCGAGGACCAACCCGGTAGCGCCGGCAAGCGTTCCTACCCTCATGATGCCTCCTGGCTCTTGCGCTTTCCGAACTGTGGGCATACTTTAGCACCGACATGACGCTCCTCAGACGCGGCGCGATGGTTTTCGTGATCCTCGTTGGCCCCCTGCTGGCAGGGGCGTTGGCCCAGCAAAACCAGCCCATTTATCCGGCCTACGACGGCTTTCTGAAGAACCCCGACGGCAGCTACACGCTGGCCTTTGCCTCCTTCAGCCACAACGGCGACCCCGTGACCATCACCCCGGGCGCGAACAATGCCTTCGCGCCCGCGCCCGGCGATCGCCTGCAACCGACGACATTCCTGCCTGGGCATTGGCGCTTCCAATGCGTGATGGTGGTGGGCGCGGATTTCGACGGCAAGATGAACTGGAAGCTGACCTATGCGGGGACCACGACCGGCACGAGCGAACACATGCTGCAGTCCAACTGGAACCTGCTCGAGGGCGCCGCGGAGTTGAAGCGGATCGACTATGCGAAGGTGCCCAGGGGCGTTTGCCTGAATCGGGCGCCCACCGTGCGCGTGCTCGGTGTCACCGCGCGCCCGAACGCGCCGCCGCCGACGCTCACCACGGCGCTGGGCGAAGAGCTCAATCTCTTTGGCAGCGTGCACGACGAAGGCCTGCCGCGAGGCAAGGCCCTCACCGCGGAGTGGAAGATGCTCAAGGGACCCGGCACCGTGACGTTCACCATTCCGGGGTCGGCGAGAACGAAGGCGACGTTCTCTGCACCGGGGATTTACGAACTGGAGCTCACGGGCAGCGATTCGGAGTTCACCGAACGCACGCGGGTGAATGTGAACGTGAAGTAGGCGATTGGATGGCGAGGGCTTGAGCCGGCGACTGGAGGGCGAGGGCTCTAGCCGGCGACTGGAGGGCGAGGGCTTTAGCCGGCGACTGGAGGGCGAGGGCTTTAGCCCTCGCCGTTGGAAGCGATGGCTAAAGCCATCGCTCTCCAGGATAAAGCCATCGCTCTCCGGGATGAGGCCATCGCTCTCCAGGATTCAGATATGCGCCTGCAGTGGCTCGTGCATCCGCTTGCCGTGCGTCAGTGACATCAGCACCACGTCCGAGGTCACCGGCGATCGGCGGAACGCGTCCACGCCAATCGCATCCGCAATCGCATTCAGCACCGCACCGAAGCCGGCGCCCACCGGCGGTTCACCGACGCCACGCGCGCCCACGGGCGTCTCGGGATCGGCGATGTTCAGCGCCTCCGCCTGCATCTGCGGAATATCGAGAATCGTCATCGGCTTGTTGTGATGGAAGCGGCGGGCGAGCGACAGGCCGTAGTGCGGGTCGTAGACGAGCTTCTGGAACAGCGCGTGCGCGATGCCGAGGCAGCAGCCGCCGTTGAGTTGCGCGGTCAGGCTGCGCGGATTGACCACCGTGCCGACATCGCCAACGGAAAGAAAATCGACCAGCTTCACTGCACCGGTTTCGACGTCCACCTCCACTTCCGCGAAGCCGGCGACGAATGAGTAGGTGTCGCCGTCGTGCTTGTAGTTGTCCTTGGCCACGCCCATCAGGCCGAGTCCCGCGTTGATCCGGGCGGCGCCCTGCGTGAAGGGGTGAATGTCGTCCGGCAGCTCGTGGCCGTCGTCGCGGCCGCCGAGCGCGATGGCGCGTGTCGCGGCCTGCGCGTAGGTGAGGCCTCGCGACGGATTGCCGGTGCGGAAGACGCGTTCGCCGCCGAGCGTGTAGTCGTCGGCCGATCCGCCCAGGTCCTTCGCGGCGATCTCCTGCAGCTTTCGCTTGGCGTCCATCGCGCCCGCATGATTCGCGCGCGTCATCGCGTGCGTGGTCTGGGAGCCCACCGACATGCAGGTCCAGGGAAGTCCTTTGCTGGTGTCGCCCCAATTGACCTCGACCTTTTCCCAAGGCATCTCGAGAATGTCCGCGGCCACGCGGGCGAGGTCGATCACCGAATGGGTGCCGAGATTGCCGACGCCCGACTGCACGTAGAGCCGGCCATCCGGGCGGATGGTCATCAGCCCGTCGTAGCCGATCGAGCCGGAGCCGTGCGGGCCAATCGCCACGCCGACGCCGCGCACTTTCGAGCCGACACGCCGGCCGGATCGCGCCACGCGCGTCTTCCAGTCGAACGCCAGGGCGCCGCGATCGAGCGCTTCCTTGACGAAGGCGCTCGTGATGTGACGCCGCCCGCCCTTGGCATCGGGTGGCCCATAGACGGCTTTGCCCGCCGGCGAATTCATCCGGCGAATCGCGACCTGATCGATCCCCAGTTGTTTGGCGGCCTTGGTGATCACGC
>JBDTMB010000025.1:0-25278 GCA_039934485.1 Vicinamibacterales bacterium | reverse complement strand
GGCGGCCTGGCCCTCGAAGCTGGCCTTCTGCATGAGGCTGACGAGCGCGGCGACGGCGTCGAAGAGGCGCCCCGCGCTCGTGGTGGTAGGCGCCAGCGCGCCGCCCGCCATCAACTGGACCAGCACCTTCAGCTCGACTGGTGTGAATGCCCTGGTGATCACCTCGGCCTCGGCAGCCGCCGCACCGCGCATCGCAAACAGGACACCCAGGGCGCAACGGCGGGGCTCGCGGACGGCGCGGTCGGCGCCGGGCAAGGTGAACGGCCGGAGGCACGCCGCGCGCGTGAACGAATTGGTCGAATCGGCCAGCAGGAACTCGCCGCCCCAGATCGTGCCGTCGAGTCCGTAGCCGGTGCCGTCCCACGCCACGCCAAGCACCGGGCCGTCGAGGTCGTTCTCCGCCATGCACGACGCCACGTGTGCAAAGTGATGCTGCACTTGCACCACCGGCAGGCCCAGGGTGAAGGCATATTTCGTGGACACGTAGTCCGGATGCAGGTCGGCCGCCACCATTTGCGGCGCCGCTCGATAGAGGCTCTCGAGGCTATGAATGACTTCGAGGAACGCGTCGGTGGCCGGCTTCGACTCGAGGTCGCCGATGTGCTGGCTGATGAAGGCGTTGTGTCCGGACGCCACCGCGACCGTGTTCTTCTGGTGGCCGCCCACCGCGAGGATCGGCGGCGCGTCATCGCCAAGATGGATCGGCAGCGGCGCGTAGCCGCGGGCGCGCCGCATCACCAGCTCGCGGCCGGCCATCATCCTCACGATCGAGTCGTCCACGTGCCGCACGATGGGCCGGTCGTGGACGAGGAAGAGATCCGCGATGGCGCCAAGCCTCGACAACGCGTCGATCTCGTCGATGCACATCGGCTCATCCGAGAGGTTGCCGCTCGTCGCCACCACCGGGCCGCCGATCGCGGCCATCAACAGGTGATGAAGCGGCGTATATGGGAGCATCACGCCGAGATACGGGTTGGCCGGCGCGACCAAGTCGGCGATGCGGTCGTTGATCTGGAATCGGCGCTTCAGCAGGGTAATCGGCGCTTCCGGCGAGAGCAACAGCCGCGCCTCGTCGTCCGAGACTTCGCACGCCAGTTCGATGGCGTCGAGCCGCGGGAACATCAGCGCCAACGGTTTCTCTTCACGATGCTTGCGCGCGCGCAGCGTGGCCACCGCCGCCTGGTTGGCGGCATCGACCAGCAACTGGAAACCGCCGAGGCCCTTGACCGCGACGATGAGGCCGCTGCGGATGGCCGCCGCGGCCGCCATCAGGGCGTCATCCCTGGCCGCCAGTGCCTTGCCCGACGGATCCCACAGCGCCAGTTGGGGACCGCAGATCGGACAGGCGTTGGGCTGGGCGTGGAAGCGGCGGTTGCCGGGATCGCCGTAGTCGTGCTGGCAGGCCGGGCACATCGTGAACCCGCGCATCGAGGTATGCGCCCGGTCATAGGGCAGGCGCTCGATGATGCTGAAGCGCGGGCCGCAGTTGGTGCAGTTGGTGAAGGGATAGCGGTACCGGCGGTTGTCCGGGTCGGCGATGTCGGCCAGGCAGCCGGGGCACGTCGCGAGGTCGGCCATCACCAGGGTGGTGGCCGCGCCGTCGCTCCGGCTTTCGCGGATTTCAAAACCGAAGTACGGCGCCGGATCCAGCCAGGTGGCCTCGAGCGCCTGCACCACCGCGCGCGGCGGCGCCTCGTCGCGCAGCTTCAGGCGGGCAAGGTCGAGCGACGCCCGCTCGCCCTCCAGTTCGAGAAACACCCCTTGCGGCGAATTGATCACCCAGCCGTCGAGCGACAGCTCGCGCGCGAGGCGGTAGACAAACGGGCGGTAGCCCACGCCCTGCACGGCGCCCCGGATCGCGACGCGGAGACGCTCACGCACGCGCGCGCTCCACGCGGTTGCCGATCCACTCGATCAGCGCGCCGATCCCCTGGCCCGTCGTCGCCGAGGTCTCGAAAATCAGCAGCCCGGGATTGATCTGCCGCGCGTTGCGCTTCATCGCCTCGAGGTCGCAGGGCACGTAGGGCAGCAGGTCGATCTTGTTGATGATGAGGACCGCCGCGTTGCGGAACATCGCCGGGTATTTCAGCGGCTTGTCGTCGCCTTCGGTGGTGCTGAGCACCACCACCTTCAGCTCCTCGCCCAGGTCGAAGTTCGCCGGGCACACCAGGTTGCCGACGTTCTCGATGATCAGCACCTTGATCGTCGAGAGGTCGAGCGCCTCGACCGCCTGCCGCACCAGCGGGGCCTCGAGGTGGCAGCCGCCGCGAGTGACCACCTGGACCGCCGGCACGCCGAACTTGGCGACCCGTTGCGCGTCGAGGTCGGTCTGCACGTCGCCCTCGATGACGCCGATCGCGATGTTGCCCTTCGCGTCCTTGAGGATCGCTTCGAGCAGCGAGGTCTTGCCGGCCCCCGGCGAGCTCACCAGGTTGAAGACGAAGAGGCCATGCTGCTTGAAGAGCACCCGGTTGAGGGCCGCCACTTCGTCGTTCTTCTCGAGGAGCTTGCGTTCGATGGTGATGATGCTCACGGCGCAGCGTCGTCCAGTTCGACGTCCAACACATCCAGTTCGCGGCCGCTGGTCAGTTGCACCCGCGGACTGTTGCACTCCGGGCACCAGAACGTCGGCGTGCTCATCGTCAGCGTCGCCCCGCAGTCCTTGCACCGGCCCATCATCGGCACCTGCTCGATGGCCAGCACCGCCGACCGGTACGGCGTGCCCTCGGTGGCAACGGAAAAACAGAAGGCCAGCGTCTCGGGCACCACCCCCGCCATCTCGCCGACGCGAACGTGCACCAGGCGGACCAACCCCGCCCGCTCCGCAGGCACGTACTGCTGGACGATGTCGAGGATGCTGGTGGCGATGCCGAGTTCATGCATCGACCGCCGCCATTTCTTCGACGAGCAGCAGGCGCACCAATTGCCGCACCATCGGCAGGGCCGCCTCGACGTCTGCCGAGAGCGTGAGCACCATCGACCGGATCTCGGTGATCGACACCGTCACCAGCTTGACGTCGGGCAGCGGACCGAGCAGCGCCGTGGCTTCGATCAGATCACGCAGGCCGATGTCGTGCGCGGTCAGCGAGCGCGGATAGTCGGACGCGTATTGCGGGCGCAGCACCGTCAGCGTTCCCGCCGGCTGGCCGTCCATCGTCGCGTCGATCATGACGATGGAGGTGTATTGCTGGAGGTACTCGAGCAGGTGGAATCCGCCGGTGCCGCCGTCGAGCAGCGCCACCCCTGGGGGCCAGGCCTCCTGCTCGAACGCCCTGATGGCGTGGACGCCCACGCCCTCATCGCCCATGAGCACATTGCCAATGCCAAGCACGAGAATGGGGGACGCCATCGACATGCCCGCCGCCTAGCCGCGCTTCTCGATGAATTTCGATCCCGCCACCATCGAGGAAATTTCGCCGTGGCCCTCGACGTAGTCGTGATACACGCACAGGTAGACGTGGATCATCGTGAAGATGACAAACGCCCACGTCGCGAGGTGGTGCCACATCCGGACGCTGGCGTCGCCCCCCATGATCGGTGTGACCCAGGCGAACAGTTGCGGGAACCACCAGTCACTCATGTCCGCATACAGCGCCAGCCCGGTGACGATCATGAAGATCGTCAGCAGGAAAATGCCGGCGTAGCTGAGCGCCGCCATGGCGTTGTGGCCTTCCACTTCGATCGGCTTGACCTGGATTTGCAGCAGGTCGACCTTGACGACATCGACCGTGCCCTTGAGCGCCTTCTTGAACAGCGTCGGCGTGATTGGAAAGAAGTTGTTCCACTTCGCGTACTGGTTGCCCGCGAACATCCAGTAGACGCGGATCACGAGCGCGAAGGTGACGATGAAGCCGGCGGCGAAGTGCAGCATGCGCACCGTGCCGAACCAGAACGAAGACGAGGCGTCGCCGCTCGACATCAACGCGAGCGGCGCGCCGATCAGGAAGCCCGTGGCGATGAGCGTCACCATCCCGAGCGCGGTGGTCCAGTGATACAGCCGGACCGGCCGCTCCCAGATATAGACCCGTTCGAAAGTGGTCGTGGCCATGATCGCCTCTCAGAACGTATCGATGTGATGCACGTGCGTGCCGTGCGGATCGTGGATGTGCACGGCGCAGGCGATGCAGGGATCGAACGAATGGATGGTCCGTAACATTTCGAGCGGCATCTCGACGTTGGCCACCGGTGTGCCGATCAGCGCCGCTTCATACGCCGACATCTGGCCCTTCGGGTCGCGCGGCGACGCGTTCCAGGTGCTCGGCACCACCAGCTGGTAGTTGTCGATCTTGCCGTCCTTGATCACGATCCAGTGCGAGAGGGCGCCGCGGGGCGCCTCGCTGAGGCCGACGCCCTTGGCTTCGGCCGGCCACGAGGCGGGTTCCCACTTGCTGGTGTCCGCCGTGCGGGTGTCGCCCTTGCCGATGTTGGCGATGAGGTCGCCGAGGAACCCCTTGGCCCAGCGCGAGACCAGCAGCGTCTCGATGCCGCGGGCCGCGGTGCGGCCGAGCGTGGAAAAGAGCGCGGCCACCGGGACGTTGAGCTGCTTCAGCGTGCCGTCGACGGCGTCCTTGATCTCGGCGCTGCCCGAGGCGTAGCCGACGAGCATTCGCGCCAGCGGCCCCACTTCCATCGCCTGGCCCTTCCAGCGCGGGGTCTTGAGCCACGAATATTTCTGGGTGACGTCGAGTTGTTCGTACGGCGGCTTGGGGCCGGTGTAATGCAGCTTGGTCTCGCCGATCCACGGGTGGTTCCCCTGTTCGTCACCACCCGCGTAGTCGTACCACGAGTGCTTGATGAACTCCTGGATCTCCTCGGGGTTGGCCGGGTCGATCGGCTTGACGTCGCCGAGGTTGCGGCCGAGGATCACGCCGCGCGGGAACTTGTAGCCGCTCGGATCGGCGATGCCGCGCGTCGGCAGGTCGCCAAAGGACATGTAGTTCTCGAGCCCGCCGCCGATGGCGCCCCAGTCCTTGTAGAAGCCGGCAATCGCGAGCAGATCAGGGATGTAGACCTGCTCCACGAACGTCGCCGCATCGTCGAACAGCTTGGCCACGTGGGCAAGCCGCTCCGCGTTGATCGCGTTGACTTCGTTGATGTTGATGGAGCAGGGCACGCCGCCCACCAGGTAATTGGGGTGCGGGTTCTTGCCGCCGAAGATGGTGTGGACCTTGACGATCTCTTTCTGCCACTCGAGCGCCTCGAGATAGTGCGCCACGCCGATCAGGTTCACTTCGGCCGGCAGCTTGTAGGCAGGGTGTCCCCAGTAGCCGTTGGCGAAGATGCCGAGCTGTCCGCTCTCGACGAACGTCGTGAGTCGCTTCTGCAGATCGGAGAAGTAGCCCGGTGAGCTCTTGGGCCACTTCGAGATGCTCTGGGCCAGCTCCGAGGTCTTCTTCGGATCGGCCTTGAGCGCGCTGACCACGTCCACCCAATCGAGGGCATGCAGATGGTAGAAGTGGACCGCGTGATCCTGCAGGTACTGCGCGCAGAACATCAGGTTGCGGATCAGCTCGGCATTGGGGGGAACCGTGATGCCGACGGCGTTCTCCACGGCGCGCACCGACGCGAGCGCATGCACCGTGGTGCACACGCCGCAGGCGCGCTCGGTAAAGGCCCACGCGTCGCGCGGGTCGCGGCCCTTCAGGATCAGTTCAAAGCCGCGCACCATCGTGCCCGAGGAGTAGGCGTCGACGACCTTGCCGTCTTTCACCTCGACCTCGAGACGCAAATGTCCTTCGATGCGGGTCACCGGGTCGACGACGATGCGATTGGCCATGGCGGTGCGCTCCTATTTCTCGTGTTCCGAGGTGATGTCGCTCTTGCGCACCAGCGTGAGCGCCGCGTGCGCCGCCAGCCCCACCGCCGTGGCGCCGGCCGCCACCATGCCGACCTTGTCGGCGGTCGATTCGATGCCGAACCCCGGCAGGTTGGTGAGGTGTTGATAGAAGGGACCGTTGTCCCAGAAATTTTCCTCGCTGCAGCCGATGCAGCCGTGTCCCGACTGGATCGGGAAGCTGACGCCGCCGTTCCACCTGGTGACGGCGCAGGCGTTGTAGGTCACCGGTCCGCGGCACCCCATCTTGTAGAGGCAGTAGCCCTTCCGCGCGTTCTCGTCGTCCCACGCCTCCACGAAAAGGCCGGCGTCGTAGTTCGGGCGGCGGTAGCAGGTGTCGTGGACGCGGCGCCCGTAAAACGCCTTGGGCCGGCCGACGCGATCGAGCTCGGGAATGGTGCCGAACGTGAGGAGGTGGACGATCACCCCGGCCATCACCTCGCCGATCGGCGGGCAACCCGGCACCTTGATGATCGGTCGGTTGGTGATGATCTTGTGGACTGGAGTGGCGCCCGTCGGATTCGGTTTCGCCGCCTGGATGCATCCGTTCGAGGCACAACTGCCCCAGGCCACGATGGCCTTCGCCCCTTCCGCCGCTTCCTTCACGATTTCGAGCGCGGTGCGGCCGGCGATGGTGCAGTAAACGCCGCCCTCCTCGGTCGGGATCGAGCCTTCGACGAGCATCAGGTACTCGCCCTTGTGTTTCCGCATCGTCTCCTGCAGCGCGGCTTCGGATTGATGGCCGGCGGCGGCTTGCAGCGTTTGCGTGTAATCGAGCGAGATCTTGTCGAGGATGATGTCCGACACGATCGGGTGCGACGATCGAATGAACGACTCACTGCAACACGTGCACTCCTGGAAGTGGAACCAGACCACGGGAATGCGCGGCTTGGTCTCGAGCGCGTGCAGTACCTCGCCGACCATCGAGGACTCGATGCCGGCGGCGGCGCAGAGCCATGTGCAGAACTGGAGGAAGTCCCGGCGACTATGCCCCTGTTGTTGGGCTTGTTCCCACACCGTTAATCGCGTGCTGGCCATGAACCGCCTCCTGAAAGTGTTGTCTTTGTATCGCCACTGCATATGCGGTGCCGATAGAAAGAGGCATTGAGATTGCAGTCACGCCGCTCGAATGGCCCTCTCGCAGCGTGACGAACGCAGACAATTGGCGCTGATCGCGTCCACCGTCATTGCCCTTCACGTGATCGGATGGGGCGGCGTGTTCGCGCTGGCGGGCGTTGGCCATCCCGCGTTGATCGGCCTCGCGGGACTCGCCTACGCCCTCGGCCTGCGCCACGCGTTCGACGCCGATCACATCGCCGCGATCGACAACATCACGCGCAAACTCACCACCCAGGACGCCCGCCCCCTCGGTGTAGGCCTCTATTTCTCTCTCGGGCATTCGTCCGTGGTACTGGTCATGACGGCCGTCGTGGCGATGGCCGCACAGTGGATGACGCCAGCGATGCCGTTCCTACAAGGATGGGGACGCCTTGTGGGGACGACCATTTCTGGCGTCTTCCTTTACGGCATTGCCCTCGTCAACCTGGTCGTCCTCGCCGACACTGTGCGTGTGCTGCAAGCGTCCCGGCGCGGTCGCACCACCCCGGCCGGGCCGGACGGGGAAGGCCGGGCTAGGGGAATCCTCAGCAGGTGCCGCGGAGTTTTCCGCATCGTCAGCAGGCCCTGGCACACCGTTTTGGTCGGCGCGCTTTTTGGTCTTGGATTCGACACAGCCACGGAAATCGGCCTCCTGGCGACGGCCGGGGTCGCGGCCTCCCAGGCCCTGCCCCTTGCTGCCGTGCTGTGCCTGCCGGTGGTGTTTGCCGCGGGCATGTCGATGCTCGACGCCGCAGACGGGGTGTTGATGTGCGGTGTCTATCGCTGGTCGCTCGACAACCCCGAGCGCCGCATTCACTACAACCTCTCGCTGACGGGGATTTCGGTGGTCGCGGCACTCGTGATTGGGACGATCGAGCTCGTGTCGGTGGCCCCGGCCGTGGCGGGCTATTCAGTGATTGGCATGGTTTTTCTCACCTGGGTGACAAGCCGCCAGGAACGGCTACAATGCTGAGGATGCGTTGGACGAAGACCCTGGCGGCGTTTGCCGGGGCGCTTCTTGTGGCCTTCCACGGCTGGTTGCTGGCGAGCCAATTCGCCGACGGCCGGCTGGTTGAGCCGTGGCTGGTGTTCCGCTGGATCCTGGCGGTGGCGCTTATCGCCAGCCTCGTCGCGATTCGCCGGCAGGGCGCCTCGCTCCTCGGCCGCAAGTCGATTGCGATCTGGGTCCTGGCCGCGCTGCTCCACGGCCCGGCCATCGCCGCTGATTTCGGCGGCGCCCTTGATTCACCAGCGTTGCCGGAAGTCGTGGCGACGATCGTCCTGCAGGTCGTCGTGAAGACCGCGGTGCTCGCGCTGGGCCTGTGGATCCTTGTCGGCATCTTCGCCCGCCGCGAGCGCCGGCCGCTCGCCTCAGCAACCGCGTCCGCGTTCGCCGCGACCGGCACCTCCTCCGCCAGTTTCTCGCCTTCGTTCTCGCCAAGACCGCCTCCCCGCGCGTAGTCCCCTTTCGTTCCCTGATTTTCGGTCGTCCCTTTCTTGCGAGATTGCTCGTACGGAGCCCGGTCATGCGTACTCTTCGAATTCTTGCGGTTCTAGTGTCCCTATCCGTTTCTCTTGCCGCCAGTGCGGCCACCATCAGCGGCGTGGTGTCCGACGCCACCGGTGGCAGCGTGTCGAAAGCGCGCGTCGTCGTTCGTGACATTGCCACCGGACAGGAACTGTCGGGTGAGACCGATGCCCAGGGCCACTACCGCTTCGAGGTTCCGGCCGTCGGCACCTACCTGGTGATCGCTTCTCGAGACGGATTTTCCGAGGCGGCACGCACGGTGCCGGTGGAGCGGCTCGAGGCGGCCGTCGAGGTGCCGTTCGAGCTTGAACTGGGCGCGATGACCGCACAGGTCAGCGTCACGGCCAGCCGCGCGGAGCGCGAAGTCCGGCAAATCCCGCTGCATGTCGAGACACTGACCGACGGTGCCATCGAGCAGCAGAATCCGCTGTCAACCGGTGACGCGTTGACCTCGGTGGCCAATATCACGCCGGTCGGCAACGGCCCCTTCGGCGTGCGGCCGCGCCTGCGCGGCCTTGATTCGACGCGGATGCTGGTGCTGGTGGACGGCGAGCGCCTGAACACGGCGCGCCAGGCCACGGATCGCACCGGCGCGGAAGTGGGCCTCGTGTCGCCCGACTCGATCAGCCGCATTGAAGTGGTCAATGGCGCCGGCACCTTGATGTACGGGTCGGATGCGCTCGCCGGCACCGTCAACATCATCACCAGCGAGCCGATGTTCTCCGCCAAGCCGCAGCTGCTCTACGGCTTCAACGGCTACTACAGTTCGAACGAGAACGGCATGCGCGGTACCGTGACGCTTGGCGGCACCACGCCGCGCATCTCCTTCCGGGTCCAGGGCGGCGCCGAAAAATACGACAACTACAAGGCCGGGAAGTTCGACGTCGAAGACACCAATCCGTTCTTTACCAGCGGGCAGATCAACCGCGCCGACACCATCGACGACAACTTCGGCTTCGCCTTCAACGCGTTCCCCGACCCGTTCAACGCGCCGTACGTGAGGACCGACAGCGAGATTCCCAATTCGCAGGCCACCGGCAACTTCGTCAATGCCTCGGCGCTGGTGAAGGTCGGTGAGCGCCGCACCGTGCGGGTGCGTTACCAGCGGCGGCGCATGGAAGACATCGGCTTCGCCGACTTCGCGCAGCCGTATTTCTTCAACTCCACGTTATTGCCCAAGAGCAATCTGGACAAGATCTCGGCCCGTTACGAGGCGCAGGCGATCACGCCGTGGTTCGCCAACCTGTCGCTGACGGGGTACTTCCAGCGCACCGAGCGGTTGCTCGAGAATCAGCTGCCGGTGCAGTTCCCGGCTCCGACGGCCGTCTCGTTCTTCCCGATTTCGGTGTTCCGGCTCGACATCCTGTCGCAAACCGAGCAGCGCGTGTGGACGCCCGGCGTCGATTTACACGCGGTCTTCGTCCCGGCCTCCAACCACCTCCTGACCACCGGCCTCACGTTCTATCGCGATCGCAGCAGCGACCAGCGCACCACGCAGACGACGATGTCGATGGTCGGCCAGGTGGTGCTCGGCGCGCGAGGCCCGCAGGCGGTGCCGTTTCCCTCGCTGGTGCCACTGGGACCGGCCACGGTGGCGCATCCGACCCGCGTTCCCGACGCCAGCCTTCGCGACATCGCGGTGTTCGTGCAGGACGAGTGGCGCGTGCGGCCCACCCTGTCCGTCGTGGCGGGCCTGCGCGGCGATTTCTACAACGTGACCACCGAGGCCACGCCCGGCTATGACGTGGCGTCCGTTGTCGCTGGCGCGCAGCCGGCGATCGATCCGTCGACCTTGCCGGTGGCGGGTGGTGCCTCGTACGATCGCAAGGCGCTCACTGGCGACATCGGGATCATCTCCAACCCGGACGGCAACATCAACCCGTTCATCCGCCTGGGCCGCAGCTATCGTCATCCGAACCTGGAAGAAATGTTGTTCGCCGGACCCGCCACCACGGGCAGCATCGTGCCCAACGTCACGGTAGAACCGGAGACCGGCAATAACTTCGACGTCGGTGCCAAGTTCCGCGCCGGCAAGGTGGCGGGCGGCGCCTACTTCTTCCTCAACCAGTACCAGAACTTCATCGCCCAGGACCTGGTCGTCGCCACCAACCCGTCTGGCGCGCTGGCGCAGGCCACCAACTACGCCGACGTCCGCATCACCGGCGTCGAGTTGTCGGCGGACGCCCCGCTCACGTTCCGTCCCGGGGTGCTCACGCTGTCGGGCGCGGCGGCGTTCACCCGCGGCACCATCACCGAGGGCACCAATCCGCTCGACAACAGCTCGCTTGACGGCACGCCCTTCGACAACATCACGCCGTCGAGAGTGTTCGCCAACGCGCGGTTCACGGCCTCGTCTGGCCGGTGGTGGATCGAGTACGGCGCGCGCGCACAGGGCGAGGTCAGGCGCGTCGCCGAGACGCTCCTCGATTCGCCCTTCCTCATCCCGCAGGATCTGCTCTCGCTCGATGGCCTCTTCATCCAGCGCGTCGGCGCCGGCCTCAGCATCGCCCGCGGACGCGACCGCATGGGCCTGGTGTTTGCGGTGGAGAACCTCACCGACAAGTTCTATCGCGAGCAGTTCCAGTTCGCGCCGTCGCGCGGGCGGACGTTTACGCTGGGGCTGAACGTCGGAGCGTTCTAGATGGGCGCCACCTTCGTCCACTACATTCCGATTGTCACGACCGCCCTGGCGCTGCCGTTTTCGATCGAGATCTTCCGCCGCTACCGTGAGCATCCCGAACGCCTTCACCTGCTGTGGTGGGCGATCGGGATCTTCACCTACGGGGTGGGCACGACGACCGAGGCCTTGACCACCCTCGTCGGGTGGAACGAGCCGACCTTCCGCGCCTGGTACATTTCCGGCGCCCTCCTCGGGGGGGCGCCCCTCGCGCAGGGCACGGTCTACCTGCTGCTGTCCAGGCGCAAGGCGCACGTCCTGACGACACTGCTGGTGGCCTACGTGGTGATCGCGTCGGTCTTCGTGATTCTCTCGCCGATCAATTTCGAATTGGTGGAGACGCACCGCCTGTCGGGCCGCGTGCTGGCGTGGAGCTGGGTGCGGCTGTTCAGTCCGGTCGTCAACCTGTACGCCGTGGTGTTCCTGATTGGTGGCGCGATCCTCTCGGCGCTGCGCTACTCGCGCGATCCGGCGACGCGGCACCGGGTCTACGCCAACGTGCTGATTGCGGTGGGCGCGATCCTGCCAGGCATCGGCGGTACCGCCACGCGCATGGGCTATGTCGAGGTGCTCTACGTCACCGAGTTGGCCGGCCTGCTCCTCACCTGGGCGGGCTATCGGATGAGCGTCTCCGGGCCGGCGCCGAAGACGGCATCGGTTGAACTCGTGACCGGATGATTTGGTGATTTGGTGATTTGGTGACCTGGTGATCTGGGGGATTTGGGGATTTGGGGATTTGGGGATGCCAGATCACGAAAATCCCAGATTACGAAATCGCCAAATCGCCAAATCGATGGCGCGTTCAAGAGCTGCGGAGATAGCGTCAGGTCAGCAGAGAGGGGTCGTTGGCGCCGTACTTTGGGTAGCCGGACACCACCTCCCACGGCCGAGGTCCGCCCGTTCGGCCTTGAAGAACTGGCACAGCCCTTGTAGTTAGAATCGTCGCCATGCGGATCCCCAAAACGGCGTCGTCGGTGATATTGCTCACGGTGTTGGCGGCGGCATACCCCGCCCAGGCGCAGCAAACGGTCAACCCGGCCGGCGCCGCCGCGCTCGAGTTCCACAAGCGGATCGAGGCCTACGTCGCCATTCACAACGCGGCCGAAGCCAAGGTGCCCGCTCTCGGGAGCACCTCGGATCCCGCGAAGATCCACGACCGTGAAGTGGCGCTCGGCCGGCAAATCCAGGCGCTCAGGGCCAACGCCAAGCCGGGCGACGTCTTCGCCCCGGAGGAACAGCCCTATCTGGTCAAGATCGTGCGTGCCGACTTCGCGACGCGCAGCGCCGCCGCGCGCAAGGCGCTCGTCCAGGAACTGCCCAAAAACCTGAAGATCGAGATCAACATGGTTTACCCGACTTCGTTGCCGCTCGAGACCTTCCCCGGGCGCCTGCTTCGGCTGCTGCCCGACCTGCCACCCGAGCTCGAATACCGGATCGTCGGCCACCACCTGCTGCTGCGCGACGTCACGGCCAACCTGATCGTCGACATCATTCGCGACGTCGTGCCGACGATTCCGAGCTGATTGCGGCTCGAAGCAGGCCATCATGCGCGTCAGACTCACTCACCTCGCCGCCCTGTTCCTGGCCCTGGCCGTCGTCACGCACGCGGCGAACGAGGTGCGCCCGCCCGTTGGCAAAGACTCCGTGCGGTTCGCCGTGATCGGCGACTCCGGCACCGGCGACAAGGCCCAGTACGAGGTCGCCACGCAATTGGCTGATTCGATCCAGGTCTTTCCCTTCGAGTTCGTGATCATGCTCGGCGACAACATCTACGGATCCGAACGGCCGCAGGATTTCCAGAAGAAGTTCGAGATCCCCTACAAGACCCTGCTCGATCTCAAGGTCCTGTTCTATGCCGCGCTCGGCAACCACGACGATCCGAACCAGCGTTTCTACAAGCCGTTCAACATGGGCGGCCAGCGGTTCTACTCGTTCCAGCGCAAGGACACCCGGTTCTTCGTCCTCGACAGCAACTACATGGACAAGGATCAGCAGGCGTGGCTTGAAAAGGAACTCGCGAACTCGACATCGAAGTGGAAGATCGCGTATTTCCACCACCCGCTGTACTCGTCGGGAGCGACGCACGGCTCCGAGGTGGACCTGCGGACGATCGTCGAGCCGCTGTTCATCAAGTACGGCGTGAGCCTGGTATTTGCCGGGCACGAGCATTTCTACGAGCGGATCAAGCCGCAGAAGGGCATCGCCTACTTCACCAGCGGCGGCGCCGCGAAGCTTCGCGACGGTGATATCCTCAAGACCGGACTCACCGCCAAGGGGTTCGACACCGAGCAAAGCTTCATGCTGGTCGAACTCGACGGCGACGTCATGCACTTCCAGACACTCTCGCGGCGAGGCGCGGTGGTCGACTCGGGCGACGTTCATCGCGTGATCCCGGAAGGTAGCCAATGAACCCTGCCGACATCGCCGCGGTGATCCCGTCCCTGTCGGACGAGATTACCGCCGCCATCATCCGCCTGCCGCTGGCGGCGCTGTTTGGCGCCGCGCTGGCGCTCCGGCCGCGCCGCAAGGGCACGCCCGAACGGCAGCCCGCAGTGATCCAGACGCAGATCATCCTCGCCATCGTCGGGGCGCTGATCATGCTGGTGGTGGGCGCCAGCCTGGCGCGCGCGTTCGGCATCGTCGGCGCCGCCAACTTGATCCGCTATCGCTCGAAGATTGACGACCCCAAGGACGCCGTCGTCATGCTGTGCGCCCTCTCGGTGGGCCTGGCCTCGGGCGTCGGCCTGTATGCCCTCGCGGCAATCGGCACCGTGTTCCTGGTGGGCGCGCTGTGGGTCATCGAAGGCGTCGAACCGCAGACCCGCGTCTTCGAGTTGGTCATCAAGCTCGGTGACAAGACCCAGGACCAGCATCCGAAGATCGAGAACATCCTGCGCGCCAACAAGGTGGTGTTCGAGCTCCGTGGCTCGGCCGCGGACCAGGTGACCTACATGGTCACCACGCCGACGAAGCTGAAGACCGACAAGGTCTCGACCGCGCTGGCGGCGCTGGCGCCGGTAGGCAAGGGCGGCGTTGAATGGACCGAGAAAGCCCGTGAGAAGGCGGCCCCGCAGTGAAGCTCATCGTCCAGCCCGACGCCGGCATCGTCCCGCTCGTGCAGGCGATTCGCAAGGCGCGAAAGCGGTTGGAGATCTGCATCTTCCGCTTCGACCGCGACGAGATCGAGAAGGAGATCATTGCCGCGGTGCAGCGCGGCGTCAAGGTCCGCACCCTCATCGCTCACACCAATAGCGGCGGCGAGAAGCGCCTGCGCGCGCTCGAACAACGGCTGCTCGAAGCCGGCGCCCAGGTGTCGCGCAGCGCCGGCGACCTGCTGCGTTATCACGGCAAGTACATCGTCAGTGACAGCACGCTGCATTTGCTGGCCTTCAATTTCACGAAGGTCGATATCGACAAGAGCCGCAGCTTTGCCATTGCGACCAAAGACAAGAAGGCCGTTCACGAGGCCTGCAAGCTGTTCGATGCCGACACCACGCGCCAGGCCTACGAGCCGGGTTCCTCGACCCTGGTCGTGAGCCCTGAAACGTCGCGGGCCATGCTGACGAAATTCATCAAGGGCGCGCACCGGGAGCTGGCGATCTACGACGCGAAGGTTCAGGATCCGGCGATGCTCAAGCTCCTCAAGGAGCGGTGCGCCAAGGGCGTGATCGGCACCGTCAAGGGCCCCGACGGCGACATCGAGGCCCGCAAGCTGAACATGCGGCTCCACGTGCGCGCGATCATTCGCGACGGCACGCGCGCGTTCATCGGCAGCCAGAGCCTCCGTACCCCCGAACTCGATAGCCGCCGGGAAGTGGGTATCGTCCTCGCCAACCCGTCGGTGGCGCGGGCCATGTTGCAGGTGTTCGAGCGCGACTGGAAAGAGTCCGGCAAGGCCAAGGACAAGGACCCTTCTCAGGGCACGATCGACAAGACGGCCAAAAAGGCGAAGAAGGCGAAGAAGGCGAAGAAGGCGAAGAGCGCGAAGAGCGCCGCCTAAACGAACTTTCGTGCTTCGGTAATGATGCTGTGCGCCGAGGTCGGCGCGTTGTCGACGAGGTTCTCCCAGGCCAGGGCGGCCTTCGGCGACGTTTTCATGACCGCGCCGCCACACCACGCGCCGCCCCGCCCCGGTTGCGTCACCCAAACCCGTTTCACCGACGTCACCACGTTGAACGCGGGCACCCGCATCGTGAAAACCGGCGGCAGCGCCGCGGATGGAGATCCGGCCAGCTCCAGGCGCACGCCCTCGAGGCTGACGTCGAGTACTTGCGAGTTCACGCCGTCGACCGACGATTGCAACGGTGCGACCGGCTTGCGCGGCGAGCGGCGGCTGGGACGCCCTTCCGCCAGGGCCAGCGCCACCGACATCAAGAACGATTCATGCGAGACCGGGCGTTCCAGCCAGCTCGCGTCGCGGTTGATAGCGGCCGGCGCGGTGCCGCTTTCGGCGACGAGGATCACCGGGCGATTGGGGCCGAGCGTCCGCATCAGCGCCGGCCACTCCGCCACGGGCACAATGGCGATGTCGACCAGGAGTACCTCGATGGGCCGCGTCGCCATCGTCGAGGCGAGCGAGCGCAGGTCGAGCATCGGCACCGGCTCGTAGCCGGCGGCATCGAGCCATTCGATGAACGCGGCGCGTTCACCGGTGATGGGGCAGGCGATTCCGATTCGGATGCGGGTTGACATACCGGATGCTGCCGACTGCAAGCGGTCTGCCACTCGAGACGCCTGACAAAAACCGCAATTCGAGCCGGAAAACCGGCAGTTTTTGCAGGCCTCGCGGCAGTAATGTAATCGCTAACCCGCTCCGGGTTCGAGCCCGCGCATGATCGCGTCGGCGATCCGCCGCCACTGGCTTCGCTCGCATGTAAGTTCTGCGCGCCCGCTCCTGGTCAGCGTGTAAAAACGTCCGCCGCGGCCCGGCTCAGGCTGTTCGCGGAAAAAAACGTGGGCAGGTTCACCCGGGAAACTGTCTACTTCATGCGCTGCAAGTCGGCCTCTGCAGCGATGAAGCCGAAGGCGTTCCAGCCGCCGCCCGAGGTGACCTTCTCGAACACCTCGCGTGCCTTTTTCGCATCGCCCATCACGAGGTAGTAGTTGCCCACGCCGTAGCCCTGCGTGGCGATGGTGGTGTCGTCGGCCTTCGCGGTGTCGAGCAGCGCCTCGGGTTTTTCGAGGCCCTTGTACATCAGCAGCCGATGGTGATACGACGCGTTCTCGAGGATGTCCATCTTCGGCGTGATGCGGTCGAGGACCCTGGCCGCCTCGGCCTTGCGATTGAGGCGCATCAGCGTCATCCACATCCAGTCGCTGGTCGCCACGATCGAGTCGTCGTTGGTGGATACCTTCATGCACTCCACGTAGGCGTCGTAGGCCTTCGCGAAGTTACCCTGCAGGTAATACGACAGGCCGAGGTGATACCAGATGTTGAACTGCAGCGTGCTGCGCGGCTTGCCGGTGGGGTTCGGCGCGCCGTCCGGCTCGATCTCATCCGGCTTGCCCTTGATGAGTGCAGCGGCCTTTTCAAAATCGGCCTGGCCCCTGGCGAACTGGCGGGTCGACAGATAGCGATGCCCGCGGTGGCGATAGAACTTCGGGTTGTCGGGATAGGCCGCGATGCCCTTGCTGAAGGTCGCGATCGCGTCCTGGAAACGCCAGAGATATCCGTAGCGCCGCCCCACCCAGATGAGCGCCTCGGGATCCTTGGGGTTGGCGGCCAGCGTCTGTTGCGCCTGCGCGAGGTCGGCCTCGAGTTTCTGCTGGTTGGGCAGCGTCGCCGGACGCATCAGCGGCTTGCCGCCAAGCGACGTGGCCTCGGGCGCCTGCGCCTCGAGGCGGGGGCTGAAGCCCCCGCCCTCCACCGTGTCATGGAGGGCGACGGCTTTAGCCGTCGCCAGGCAAACAGCAAGCAACACCACCGCGCTGATCATTCTCATGGGCGCTCTCCGGGGATTGTTTCGGCATCGATTGCCGGATCGAGCAGGTCGGGCTGCGTCGGATCGTCGAGTCGTCGCGCCACGGTCTCGAGCGGCTCAACGATGGGGATTTCCTTGGCGCTGCCCGCGCCGAGCTCGCGGAAGCGGCGCGCCTTCACGAAGACGTTGTTCTCGAACGAGCCGACGACCTTGTTGAACATCGCAAACGTGCTATCCATCCGCTTGCGCAGGTCCTCGAGATGCTCGGCCATCGTCGCGACGCTTTCGTGCAGGGCCTTGCCGAGCCGGCTGATCTCTTCGGCGTTGATGGTCAGCCGCTCCTGCTTCCAGCCAAACGCGGCCGCCCGCAGTAACGCGATCAACGTCAGCGGGCTGGCGATGAACACCTTTTGTTTCACGCCGTAGTCGATGAGTTGCGTGTCGTGCTCGAGCGCGCTCATCAGGATCGCCTCGGCCGGCAGGAAGAGCACCACCAGTTCCGGCGATCCCGGCACCTGGTCCCAATAGGCCTTGGCGCCCAGCTTGCCGACATGGTCGCGGACCTGCCGCACGTGATCGCGCATCTTCGCCGCGCGCACATCGGGCTCGGTGGCGGCCTGCGCGTCGAGAAACGCCTCGAGCGGCGTCTTGGCGTCGACGATGATCGACCGGCCGCCCGGCAGGTTGACGATGAGGTCCGGCCGCAGCCGGCCTGATTCGGTGACGAGGGTGGGCTGTGAGTCGAAATCGCAGTATTCGATCATGCCCGCCAGCTCGACCACCTTGCGCAGCTGCATCTCGCCCCACTGGCCCCGGACGCCGGGAGAGCGTAACGCGCGCACCAGGTTGCCGGTTTCGGTCTGGAGCTGCTGCTGGGTCTGGCCTACGAGCCCGAGCAGGTTGCGCATGCTCGCGCTGTCGTCGACCCGGGCCTTGTCCACTTCGCGGAGCTTCGCGTCCACCTGGGTGAGCGACTCTTTGATCGGCCGCACCAGTTCATCGAGCGCCAGTTGGCGCCTGCCCAGGTCGGCGGCGGCTTCCTTATGGACGTTGCCGATCTTCTGATCGGCCAGTTTCAGGAACTCGTCGGTGTTGGACCGCAGCGCCGCGGCGGCGAGCGCCTGGAACGAGTCGCGTAGTTGATCCTGCTGCGCATCACGGGACCTGGACGCGAGCAGCCACCCGGCGGCAAACCCCGCGACCAGCGCCCCGACGATTAAGAGAGTCAGTTCCAATTACTGGGCGGTTCCTGGCCGCGGTGCGGGTTTCGGCAGCGCCTTACGGGGCAGTTGCTGATCGCGATTCGCCGTCTGGTAGACGAACGCCGCCGTGATCACCGCGTTCTTCATCATGTCTGCGGCGACGATTTGATCGTACACATCCAGGTTGGTGTGGTGCGTGCGCGTGCCGTACTGCATGTCGTCCTGGATGAACTGGAAGCCCGCGAGGCCCACCGCGTTGTACGACAGGTGATCGGTGCCGCCGGTGTTGCGGATGGTGAGGTGCGTCATGCCGAGGTTTTCGAACGCCGCCATCCACTGCCTGAAGATCGGCGCCGCGGCCTCGTTGCCCTGCAGGTAGACGCCCCGGTAGGCGCCGGTGCCGTTGTCCATGTTGAAGTAGCCCGCGAGCTTGGCTTGCTCCGGCTTCAGCACCATGGTCTCCGGATCGCCGAAGTGGTTCTTCACGTAGGCTCGCGACCCGAGCAGGCCCTGCTCTTCGCCGGTCCACAGCCCAAGCCGCACGGTGCGGCGGAGCTTGAGCCCCGACTGCTTGAGGATGCGCATCGCCTCCATCATCACCGCCGACCCGGCGGCGTTGTCGGTGGCGCCGGTGCCGCCGTGCCACGAGTCGAAGTGCGCGCCGAGCATCACCACTTCATCGGCCTTGTCGGTGCCGGGAATCTCGGCGACGATGTTGAACATGCCGAGGTCCTGGTCCAGGAACGTGCTGCGGACGTCGACGTCGAGCGTCACCGGCACGTTGTGTTCGAGCAGGCGCGCGATCCGGTTGTAGTGTTCCGTCGCCACCGCCAGTTGCGACGGCACCGGCGGGTCCTTGGCGTCACGCGAGCCGCCCGACGCCACCAGCACGCTGCCGCTGTCGCCCATGCCCGAACCGGGCTCGAGCACGGCCGCCACGCCTTCGGCGATCAGGAAGGCATTGCGCTTGGCCTGAAACGCCCGCGCCCCGGCCGGGTTGAATCCACCGCGGCCGCCCTCGCGGGGCATCGGCTGCTGCATCATGTCGTCGAGTTGCTGCTTGCTGAAACGCGTGGCCGGCCCCTCGAACAGCAGCTTCACTTCGCGCGGCGCCTGCAGCAGGACGACCTTGCCCTTGAGCTTGCCCTTGAACTTGTCGAGGTCGGCATCGGTGGCCATCGGCGCGAGGATCGCTTCGGCGGTCACCGGCCCGTTGGTGCCGGGTGTCCATGCCTTGGCGTACGCGATCACCGGCCAGGGCTCGGGCTTCACCACGAGCAGCACCGTGCGCTCGTTGCTCCAGCCGCGGCCGAACTCGGTGCCCCACGGTTCCTGCCTGACGTTGGCGAGGCCCCATTCGTTCAGCTTCTTGACCGTCCAATCGGCGGCCGCGCGCATCTGCGGAGAATTCGTCAGGCGCGGGCCGTACCTGTCGGTGAGCCACCATGCGGTGTCCATCACCTTCGAGCGATCGAAGCCTTCTTCCTTGATGCGTTGAATCGCGCCCAGGTCGACGGAGTCACCCGACTGCGCCGACAGATTCGGCACACCCGAAAGCACGAGGGCCAGCAAGGCCACCGGTAGGATCAGCAGTCGTCGTCTCGTCATTTCATCCTCCAGGTCGCGCGGAAATACATGGGACGAGTTTACCGCCGATTACCGATTCGTCCTCAGGAGGACGGCTTTGTCCTGTTGGCCGGCTGGAGGGGCGCTTGAGCGCATTTGTTAACTCTTTTCGCTGCTTCGGGTTAGCATAGCGACGGCCATCCTGGTCAGGACTGGAAGGGCCGTTGCACCATGATCCGAGTGCTCGCCTCCGTTAGCGCCCCCGGCCCGGCAATTGCCGACGGCTTTGGCCGTCGTGTCCTTGCGATCGACCCTGATGTTGGCGATGAGGTCGAACTGCTCGAGCTGGCCCCAGAGCTGGTGGAGCATGCCGGCTTTGTCACCGCCCTCGGCGAACGCGTCGCGCGCGTGTCGAGCGTGCGCCACGCGTCCTACGTCCACTTGCGCCGCCTCGATCGGCCCGCCCCCGATCGCCTGTCGCTTGTCTCCGACTTCACGCCGGGTTGGCGGTTGTCGGAGCTGCTCCGCGTTGGTGCGGAGAGCAAGACGCCGCTGGACACCACGGTGGTGATTGCCCTGCTGCGGCAACTCCTGCCCGCGGTGTCGCTGTTCAGCCGTCACAACCGGGAGTCGGCGATCGGCGCCCTGGCCCCGGAGCGCTTGATCGTCACGCCGCAGGCGCGGCTCGTCATTCCCGAGCATGCGTTCGGACCGGCGCTTGAAAAGCTCAACCTGGGCCGCGATCGATGCTGGCGCGAGTTCCGGATCGCGATGCCCCCATCCGCAGGGCTGCCGCGCGCCAACGCGCGCGCCGACGCCAACGCCCTCGGCGTGGTGGCGCTGTCGCTGATCCTCGGCCGCCTCATCGACCAAGCCGAGTACCCGGGCGCGCTGCCCGCGCTGATCGAGTCGGCCACCGAGCGCCGCAACGGTGAGACGGTGCCGCTCTCGGCGCCGCTTGCGCAGTGGATCAAGCGCGCGCTGCAGTTCGAGGTGCGCAATGCCTTCCAGACGCCGCACGAGGCGCAGGTGGCGTTTGAAGCCGTGCTCGCCAGCGACCGTGGATACGTCACGAAGTCCTCCGCGCTCGAAGAATGGGTGACGCAGATTGGCGGCGCGATCGATGCCGCGAATGCGCCGCCTCCGCCCGAGCCTGAGCCCGAACCCGAGCCGCCGCCTCCCGTCGTCGTCGTTGCGGCGCCGCCACCACCGCCTCCGCCGCCACCACCACCTCCGGTCGTAGAAGTGCCGCCCCCTGCTCCCATTGAGCCGCCGGTCGAGGAGGCCTACGAGCCTCCGGTCACGGAAGCCTTTGTGCCTCCCGCCGTAGCGGCCGCCGGCCGCGATGGCGGACCCATGGCACCTGAATTCGTGCCCGACGCGTCCGGCCGTGCGCCGGCGTCCGCCTTCAGGAATCCGATGGTGCTTGCGCTGGGCGGCATCGTGGCCCTCATGGCGATTGCGCTCGCGTGGGTCATGCTCCGGCCCTCGCCCGTGTCATTGGGCGGGGACGGTGAGCTCGTGGTGACGTCGCGTCCGTCGGCGCGCATCTTGATCGACGGCAAGGAACGTGGCTTCACGCCGCAGACGATTCGCCTGTCGGCGGGCGCCCACGTCCTCGAGCTGCAGGCCGGCCAGGCCGAGCCGCGCGTGATTCCGTTGACCATTCGCGCCGGTGTCCAGACCTCGCAGTACATCGAGTTGCAGAACGCATCGGCAACCGGCGGCCTGGACGTGCGGAGCGAACCCGCCGGTGCGCGGGTGTCGATTGATGGCCAACCGCGCGGCACCACGCCCGCGTCGCTCAAGGACCTCCCGGCCGGCGATCGCGAGGTGGTCCTCGAATTGGGCGGACGCAAGGTCAGGCAGGTCGTGCGCATCGACGCCGGCAAGACGTCCCAACTGGTGGTCCCGATGGGGCGGAAGTAGTGCAAATGCACCCGCGTGCACGTTCTTTCTGCTTTCCCCCTAACCCATACACTGGTAAGCTGTTGCGAACTTTTTGATGCGCCGTCACAGCCTGATTCTGCTCGTCACCCTGGCCATCGGGGTCATCGCCTCCACGGCCTTGCGGCTCGTGTCGGCGGCCGATTCCACCTCGCTTGCGCGCGCGACGGACGTGCTGCTCGAAAGAGACGCGGACTTGCTGCTCGGCATCGTGCCGACGCGCACCACGCTGGCGGGGCTGTTCAGGCAGCAGGGGATTGACGGTCCGCAGAGCGCCGCGCTGATCGCCGCAATAGGCTCCTCGTTCGATCTGCGGCGGATGCGCGCGGGCCAGCCCTACACCATCGATCGTCTTCTTGATGGCCGGGTCCGCCGCTTTGAGTACGAGATCGACGCCGATCGCCGGCTGCTGCTCTCGCGGGCGTCCGACGCCGCGCCGCGATTCGTCGCCGCCATCGAGCGCATCGCCAAGGTCACCACGGTGGTCGCGATCGAAGGCGAGATCAATCGCGAATCGTCGTCCTTGACCGCCGCGATCGACAAGGCGGGCGAGCGCATCGAGTTGGCGTTGGGCCTGGCCGATGTGTTCTCGGGCGAAATTGATTTCAGCTCGGACCTCCAGCCCGGCGATCATTTCCGGCTGGTGGTGGAGCGGCACACGCGTGAAGGGAAGCCCGCCGGCTACGGCGCCATCCTCGCCGCCGAGTTCTTCAACGACGGGCGCAACCTGACCGCGGTGCGATTCACGCCCGATGGCGCCTCGCCCGGCTATTACGACACCCAGGGCCGCTCGCTCAAGCGCTTCTTCCTCAAGTCGCCCCTCAAGTTCGAGCCGCGAGTGACGTCGAGCTTTTCACGCTCGCGCCTGCATCCCATTCTCGGCTACGCCCGCGCGCATAACGGTGTCGACTACCACGCGCCGACTGGCGCGCCGGTGGCCTCGGTGGCGCCCGGTGTCGTGACGATGGCGGGCTGGACTTCAGGCGGCGGCCGCACGGTGCGGGTGCGCCATGCGAACGGCTACGAGAGCGAGTACCTGCACCTGTCGGCGATCTCGGTCCGCGCCGGCGCGCGGGTGGGGCAGGGCGATCTCATCGGCCGTGTCGGCGCCACGGGCCTCGCCACCGCGCCGCACTTGCACTACGGGCTGCGCAAGAACGGCAGCTACGTGAACCCGATCCTCGAACACCGCAACATGCCGCCCGGCGAACCCGTGCCCGCGGGACTGCTCTCGATCTTCAACGCCGAGCGCGACCACGTGCTCGGGCTGCTGCAGCCCACCGCCCTTCGCGCCGCCAACAACTAGTTAGCCACAGAGACAAGAGACACCGAGAAGATTTCTCTGTGTCTCTGCGGCCCGTTATAATTCGAGATTCATGTCTCTGATTTTTCCCTTCGCGGCCTTGCGGCCCGTTCCGGAATCGGCACCCGCGGTGGCCTCGGTGCCGTACGATGTCGTCACCACCGAAGAGGCCCGCGCGTTGGCGGCGGGCAATGCGCTGAGCTTCCTCCACGTGTCGCGTCCGGAAATCGACATGGCCCCGGGGATCGACCCCCACGGCGATGGGGTCTACGACCAGGCGGCCGTAAATTTTTCGGCGTTGCGATCCGCCGCGCCGCTGGTCATCGAGGATCAACCGAGCTTCTACATCTATCGCCTGCACATGGGGAAGCACGTGCAGTCCGGCGTGGCGGCGTGTTTTTCGATCGACGAGTACGACCACGACCTGATCAAGAAGCACGAGAAGACGCGGCCCGACAAGGAAGACGATCGCACGCGCCACATGCTGGCGATCGGCGCGCAAACCGGGCCGGTGTTCCTCACCTATCGCGCGCAGCCGGCGATCGACGCGGTGGTGGCGCGCGTGGCCAAGGGCAAGCCGCTGTTCGACCTCACCGCTCCCGACGGCATTCGCCACCAGGTGTGGCGCGCGCCGGCGCCGGAGAACCCGGCCATCGTCGCGGCGTTCGGGGCCGTGTCCAGCTTGTATGTCGCCGACGGCCATCATCGTGCCGCCAGCGCGGCCCGCACGCGGCAAACGCTGGCGTCGCGCGGCCCTGGCGAGCACGATCGGGTGATGGCGGTGGCCTTTCCCGACAACCAGGTCCAGGTCCTGCCGTATAACCGCGTCGTCCGCGACCTCCATGGCCTCACGGTCAACGAGTTCCTGGCCTCGCTCAAGCGGCGTCTTACGGTGCGTGACGGTGGTCCGGCGACGCCCGCGATGAAGGGCGAAGTGGCGATGTATCTCGGCGGCGCCTGGCACACACTTACTACGGGCAAACCTCAAGGTTTGCCCCCACAAGGTGGGGCAGGTGGAGGCAACCCGACAGGTGGAGGCAGCCCTTCAGGGTTGCCTGCCCTCGACGTCGATTTCCTCGAGTCGTCCATCCTGGATCCCGTGCTCGGCATCGAGGATGTCAGGACCGACAAGCGGATTGAATTCGTTGGCGGCATTCGCGGCACCGCCGAACTCGAAGAACTGGTCAACTCCGGCAAGTTCGCCGTCGCCTTCTCGATGTTCCCGGTGTCGGTCGGGGACTTGATGCGCGTCTCCGATGCCGGCGGCATCATGCCGCCCAAGTCCACCTGGTTTGAGCCCAAGTTGCGAGACGGCCTGCTGTCTCACGTGATTTGACGATGAAGGTTCTGCTCGGCCAGACAAATTGGAGGGCGACGGCTTTAGCCGTCGCCATGCGGCGGCGACTTCAGCGATTCGATAACCACCTCGTCACATTTTGATTGGGATCCTAACCATGGCTACTACCGTCAATCGCATTCATAACTTCTCCGCTGGTCCCGCTGTCCTGCCGGTATCCGTTCTCGAAGAAGCGCAGCGCAACCTCGTCGCGCTGCCCGGCGTGGGCATGTCGGTGCTCGAGATCAGCCACCGCTCCAAGGCCTTCGAGGCGATCCTCGCCGCCACCGAGGCGGATCTCCGCGCGCTCGGCAAGGTGCCGTCGAACTACAAGGTGCTGTTCCTCCAGGGCGGCGCGTCGATGCAGTTCTCGATGGTCCCGCTCAACCTGCTCACCCCCGGCGCCACCGCCGACTACATCGTCACCGGCGGCTGGGCGCAGAAGGCGGTAAAGGAAGCGCAGCGCGTCGGCACCGTGAACATCGCGGCGTCCACCGAGAGCGAGAAGTTCGCGCGCATTCCGCGGCAGGACGAATTGAAGCTCACGCCGAATGCCGCCTACGTGCACATGACCACCAACAACACGTTGTTCGGCACCGAGTGGACGGGGGAGCCGGCGGTAGGCGACGTGCCGCTCGTGGCCGACACCTCGTCGGACATGTTCAGCCGGCCGATTGACGTGGCGAAGTACGGCGTGATCTACGCGGGTGCGCAGAAGAACCTCGGGCCGTCGGGCGTGACGCTGGTGATCATCCGCGAGGACCTGCTGGCGCGGTCGTCGAAGTCGCTGCACACGATGCTCAACTACGCGGTGCACGCCGAGAACGGCTCGATGTACAACACGCCGCCGTGCTTCGGCATCTACCT
>JBDTMB010000024.1:0-25279 GCA_039934485.1 Vicinamibacterales bacterium | reverse complement strand
ACATTCCTCTGTGCACTCCGTGCGCTCCGTGGTTGACGTACGGTTACACGATGCTAGTGAGCCCAGCCGCGCTGACCAATTACTTCTCTCTATAGCCTTTTGACTTCTTGAGAGGCCGCAGTGGCGACTCAATAGGTCGGGAGCGTCGCCGGCGGCCACGGCTTCGGACGGTACTGCTCGTCGACAATTCGCGCTTTCGTGCCCGGCGGAAGCAGTTGCAACGACTTGAGGAACTCGATCACGGCGTCCTGCTGGTCCGCGGCCAGTCGCTGAAACGCCTGCCGCTCCGCGAGGGCTTCTCCCGCATGCGCGAGCACGGCCTGTCGCAACGTCGTGAACAGGCCGTGATGGAAATGCGCCGGATGGCTGGCGGCCCCCCACAAGCGGCGGGTGAGGAACTTGCGGTTGCCGGCCAGGAACGCCCGCGAACCCGGAGGTTGATTCATGTCGAGCGGCTCCGCGGCGCCGCGGTCGGCGGGGTCGGTGATGTCGTGCAGCTTGAAGTCGGTGTACGCCGGCACGCGGATCACCGACGCGTTCTCGCGCGACGGCGTCAAGCGCGGCGATGGCAGGGCCGCGTCCGTCAGGTCCAGCGTGACGGCGCGCGCCTCTCCGCGACGGAGGTTGCCCGCCGGATTGAATGGCCCCGGCTCCGAGTACATCCATCCGCGCCGCTCCAGCGGCAATTCGGCGACGTGACACCGCGTGCACCCAACCTGGTCGAACGCGCGCTCGCCCGCCAAGACGGCGCGCTCCACGACGACGTCATTCGGGATCACACGGCCCGGCACCGGCAGCGCGGCCAAAAAGATCGTCACGGCGGTGACGTCCGCGCGCGTCATCTCGTTCTTGACGCCGTCCCCGTCGGGGTCGGCGTCCGTGCCAAACCGCTCTGCCGTTTGAATACCGTGATGCTGGTTGTAGGCGGTGTTGGTGAACTCGCGCAGCGAGACCGCGCTGCCCGACTGATGCCACGGACGGATGACCAGGCTCGGCTTTCCCTCGGCGCCGGTCACGGCCACGCTCTGCGCCGGCAGTCCTTGCACCGCGCGCGTGTTCCATTTGCCGTCGGCGTCGCGCGAGAGCGTCCCGAACGAAATGCCCTTCGACACCAGCCGGGCGGAGCGCCCGGCCGCGATCCCGTCGCGAGTGCGCTGCAGGTCCTCGGTCATCTGCCGGGCGAGCATCTCGAGATAGCCGGCGCCGAGCAGGCTCGGCGCGGATCGTGGATTGCCCACCGTGGCCAGCGACACGGCGCGCTGCCCTTCGTCCACCGCTCCGCTGCCGGATTGCGCGTCCTTGCGATCGAACGTGATGTAGTCGAAGCGCTGCGCGAGGACGAAGGCGTTGGAGACGAAATCGCCGGCGCCGGCCTGCAGGCCATTCGGCCTGTTGTGGCAGCCCTGGCACCCGTTCGCGTCCGGGCCCGACACGCGATTGAAGGCGCGCGCGCCGGTCAGTGGCGCAGCCGCGCGCGACAGCGGATCGCCTGTGCCCTTCGTGGCCGGGCGCCCGCCGCCATCCTGATCCGTCCAGTTGGCCGCGAACAGCACCCGCCCGTGCCCGATCAGCGCGGCGAGGGTCAGCGTGAACTCGTCGCCATCCGCCAGGTGGCGCGCAATCGCGACCTCCCGGCCAATGGCCGCCCGCTGCGCGGATCCGGTCGTGGCCCCTGCCAGCGCCACGACCGCAGCCGTGACGGACCACATCGCGCGGGCACGCGTCATTGCCCGGTGTGCCCGGCGATCCACGCCACGGCGTTGATGTACAGCCGCTGGATGTTCGGATCCTGCAGCGTGACACCGGAGCCGTAGTTGGCCGCGTGGCTGAAGTTAACGACGCGGCCCTGATCGAGGTCTCGCACGAGCACCGCGGCGCCGCCGGCATTCACACGCATCAACACGACGGACGGACTGGTCTCGAACGGCACCTGCGGGCCCGCGTCGTGGCCATCAGCGAAGAAGGTGAACGCAGAGATGCCCTCGAGCACCGGGTGTGCTTCCGTTCCAGGAACAGGCGTGTAGGTCACGGCACACGAACCGCAATTCTCCGCCACCTGATCGCCCCCCCACAGTTGCAGGATGAGATCGGCCATTTCGAACTGGCGGCCCCCCTGGCCGCGTTCGTAACCGTTCCATTGCGATCCGATGAAGCCGCCGCCGGCCCTGACGAAATCAACCAGCGCCGTTTGCGCGGCGCTCGGGAGCGGCGTCTCGTAGGTCGCGCCGTTCAGATGGATCACCACGTTGAAGTCCGTGAGCGGCGGATTCGTGCCATCCCAGGTGTACTCGGGCGGCGGTCTCAGCGTGACCACGTGCCCCGCGCCCACCAACGCCGCGACCAGCGCCTGCGTGCCGGGAGTATCCACGTCCGCGAGCACGAGGACGCGGCCCGAGCTGAGGCGAATGCGGCCCACGTCGGTCGTCCCGCCGGGCACGGGCGCAACCGCGGCCGAGCGCCCGGTGAGCGTTCGGCCTGTCGCATCGACCTTTTGTGCGGACGCCGAAATGCTGCCCAGCACGGTCCGCACGCCTGCAACGGAGAACGCGCCGTCCGCGCCCGTTGTCGCCTGATACGGCGCGATCGCCGGCGTGAGCACATCCATCGGCACGACCTGCGCGTCCGCGTCTTCGAGCGCGAAGGAGAGCTGGACCTCAGGGTTGCCGTTGTCGAAGGCCAGGATCTGCACCGGCACCGTGCCGCCCGGCAGCGCCACGGTCCCGGACGCCTGCTGGAACTGGCCGGTGCCCGTGGGCAGGTCCACCACGGTCAGGCCGTTGACCAAGAGCCGTCCACCCCGGTTCACGCCCAGCGTGAAGGTGTAGGTGCCTGCCACCGTGCCCTGCAGGTTCGCGCTGAACCGAATCGCGTGACTCGCGGCGGCGCCGTATCCGTACGGATCCGTCCCAAACACCGAGTTCGGATTGCGGGCGCTCAGCGCCGACATGATCCTGGTCTGATCGGGCGTCCTGCCCGACAGATCCGGCATCGTCGTCAGCGGCGACGAGAAGTTGAAGACCTCCGCCGATACGCCACGCGTCGCCAGCGTCGCGGCCGCCGCCTCGATCGGCGCGTCGGCCCGATCGACCACAAGACCCTGGACGGTCGTCAGGGGGTCCGCGGCCACCATCACGTTGACGATGTCGGCAGCGCCCGTCTTGCCGACCGTGTCGGTCGCCAGCGTGCTCAGCGCCAGCGCGCTCACACCGGACGGCACCGTGAACAGGAACGTGAAGGGCGCGGCCGTGTCGCTCGCGATCGTCTCGCCGTTGGCCACAAGATCGATCCGGCTCACCGGCACGCGATTGGCCGCGTCTACTGAAACCGCGACCGTGGCACCGGCCGTAAGCACGGCATCCGCGGCGGGCAGCGTGATGGACGAGGCGGGCGGAGGCCCGGGCACGACGGCGACGGTGACCATGCAAGCGCCGGTGTTGCCCCAGCCATCGAACGCGGTCGCCGTCAACGTGGCCTGCGCCACGCCGACGGGCACCGTGAAGGTGGCGCCGAAGGGCTCGGTGTCGTCGACCTGGTCGAGGACGCCCACGTTCGACTGGAAGCGCACGCGGCTGACCGAGCCGTTGTCGGAGGCCGTGGCCTCGATCTGCAGCACTTCGCCCTCGAACACTGTGGCGCCATCGGCCGGACTGGCGATCGCGCAGATCGGCGACACGCTATCCGGCACGGTGCGCAGCTCGTAGCCGCCTCCCGCGCTCGGCGCGAAGGTGAGGAACCCGCCATCGAGATCGAACAGCGGGCTTCCCCCAATGCCGTTGAAGTACTCGTAGACCGCTTCGCCGGGCGCGAGGCTCTGTTGCGGCGTCGCGCTGAAGTCCACGATTCGCTCGTTCACGGTGGTCGATGGAAAGAGTCCGACCTGCGCCCTCAGTGCCGGGTCCACACCGCGATAACCGTATTGAACGCGGCCGTCCTCGAAGAGGATGAGCTGAGCGGTGTTGCCCGCGGCCGTTGCGGCGGCGTTGGCGTTGACCAGGGCGGCCGCCTCGGGGTTACCGCCGCCACCGCTCAACTGCCGATACCAGGTCACGACCACGCGCCCGGGCAACTGGTCGTTGACGTACACGCCCGACGCCGGATCATCAGGGTTCGTCGAGATTTCGCAACACAACACCTGGAACTGGTCGTTACCGCTGGTGTACGCGGCTCCGGGGTTGAGGTAAATCTCGGTGTACGTACTGCCACCGATTGGGAAGGCGAACGGCAGCGGCACCATGGTGCCACACCAGTCGCAGGGCGGGAGCCGGGTGCCGAGCTCGATCTCGAATGTCGTGTCGCGGGCGACAATGTCACCGACGTCCGTGGTGCCGCCCCGCACGGGAGGGGTGGCCGCGGAGAAGCCGGTGAGCACCGTGGCCCCTTGCGTCAGCGACGCCCGCACGGTCATCAGCGGCTGCACGGTGGGCACGCCGGCCATCGTGAAACGCCCGTCGCTTCCGGTAACGGTGGCGTGACCCAGCACGCGGACATCAGCGCCCACCACGGGTTGGCCCGCCTGGTCGAGCACACGGCCAATCACCGTCGTGAGCGGGTCGGGGATCACCGACACCGTGACGTCATCAGCCGTGGCGGTGTTGCCGCCGAGGTCCATCGCCGTCGCGCCCAACACGAGCACTGGCTGCCCAGGCGCCACTACGAACGTGTACTCGTACGGCTCGGAGGTGTCGACGAAGGTCTCCTGGCCGTTGACCGAGAAGGCCACCTGCGCCACGGCCACATCGTCCGCCGCCGTCGCGCGCACCGTGAGCGATTCGCCTTCGACCAACGTCGCGCCGTCCGCCGGCGCGGTGAGCATCACCGTGGGCGGCACCCCGGCGTTGTCCTCGCGCGCGAGGTACTGGCCGATGAAGAGCCGCGTATCCCCGCTCGTGCCGTTCTCTTCACCAACGTAGTAAGTCTGTCCGGTCCAATAGACAAACGGGCCGCTCAAGGCAATGCCGGTGCCGGCGTAGTCCTGCCCGAAGTCCAGGACCGCGCGGAAGCGCGGGTTGTCGGGCTCGGTGATATCGACAATCGGCGCGACCGCGTTCGCGAACAGTTGCTCCGCGAAAATCGCAAACGGGCCCGCCACCTGCACGTCGCGCGGCACGAAGAGGTCGTGGATGCCGCCCACCACCGCCGGCGCCGCGGGGTTCCGCACGTCCACCACCGACATGCCGTCGGTGAAGGCCGCGACATACGCGAATCCAGGCGCCAGCGACACGTCGGTCGGCTGGCCGCCGACGGCGACGCTGCCAACGATCGCAGCGGTTGCGATGTTGGTGATGTCGACGGTCAGCAACGCCGCCTCGTTGCCATCGGTCACCACCACCGCGACCTGCCCGTTCACATCGACGCCGCGCGCGGTGCCGACCGTGGCCACGCTTCGCACGAGCGCCGGCGCGGCCGGATCGGAGACGTTGATGATCTGCAGGCCGCTGATGCCGTCGGCCACGAAGGCCAAGTTGCCCGAGACCACGACGTCACTCGCATCGCCCGGCGTATCCACCGAACCCACCATCGCCGGCGACATCGGATCGGTCACGTCGATGATCCGGAGGCCCGCCGGCCCGTCCGCCACGTACGCGAGGTTGCCGACGACGCGCACGTCGTTCGCGTTGCCTGGCGTGTCGAGCGTCGCCACGATCTCGGGGACCGCCGGATTCGACACGGCCACGACCACCAGGCCCGAGGCGCCGGCGGCGACGAACGCGAAATTGCCGTTGACGTCGACGTTGTTCGCGTAGCCGGGGATGTCGATCCATCCGAGCGCGGTGGGCGAGAACGTCCGCACCTGTCCCAATGCGGTCGCGACAAATCCCGCGAATGTTGCCGTGATCGTGCACGGGCCCGATTCGCCGGCAAACACCTGGCCGGCGGTCACGCCGAAGTTGCAGACGTCCTGGTTGCTCGACTCGAAGTTGACGCCGCGGTTGGTGAGCTCGATCGACCGCCCATCGAGCATGGTGCCGGCGGCCGTCAACTGCACCGACGCCTCGCCCATGATGGTGTTGAAGGTCAGGTTGAACGCGCCGGGCGTGACGGCAATCGACGACAGCGCGGCGGCGAAGTTGAAGCTGCCGGCGTCGACCGGGTCCGTGCCCGTCGTCACTTCGACGCCGTCGCTGATCCCGTCGCCGTCGGTGTCCCACAGCAGTGGGTGCGTGCCGCGGACGCCTTCCTGGCCGTCGGTCAGCCCATCGGCATCGGTGTCGGCCAGCCGCGGATCGGTGCCGATCTGGAACTCCTGGAGGTTGGTGAGGCCATCACGATCCGGATCTTCAAGCGCATCGATGGCCACGTTCGGATTGAAGCCGTGCGCCAGCTCGTACTCGTCGGGCATCCCGTCGCCGTCGGTATCGCCGGTGGACAGGACCACGCGGACGATAGCCATCGCGGGGGTGCCGTCGTTGGTCGCCTGGACCACCACGGTGCCGCTCGTCACCGCGGTGACGAGGCCGTCCGCCGTCACGCTCGCGATCGCGGCATTGCTGGTCGTGTAGTTGGTCCCGGCACTCGCGGGCGTGACATCGCGGGTCGAGTTGCCCGGGTACGTCGCGGTGGCCGTCAACTGCAGGGCTTCTCCCGGCGACGTGAGCACGGGATTGGCCGGCGTCACCGCCAGGCTCGACGGAACCTGAGACGTCGCGCCGAACCGGATCGGCGGAATCGCGTTCATCCGGTTGGGGGTGATCGTGAAGAAATCGGATTCGCCGGACCGCGTGATGCCGTTCTCGACGCAGGTCGCGCGCGCCTTCACCTGGCCCGTTGCCGCGGGCACATTCGGCAGCAGCCACGATCCGTCCGGGTTCACGCGCACCGTGCGGTTGAGCACACTCACCGTGCAGTGCTCGTTCAGTTGTGCCGCAGCGGTGCCTGCCGAAGCCAGGACCAGGACGGCTGCCGCGCTTGCGCGCACGAAGTGGCGAAGTCGCGCTGTCACTGGCTGCGCTCCGTGGTGAGGCGATTGTTCGGGTGCGACTGCGGCGGCCACTGTCTCGGCCGGAACAACTCGTCGACGATGCGGTCCTTCGTCCCGGGCGGCAGCACCCGCAAGGTCTTGAGGAACTCGATCAGCGCGTCACGGTCCGGCGCCGGCAGCGCCTCGAACGCCAGGCGCGACGCCTTGGCCTCGCCCGAGTGCGCGAGCACGGATTGCCGCAGGGTCGTGAAGCGGCCGTTATGAAAGAACGGCGGCTCGTTGGCGGCGCCCCACAGCCGCTTGGTCAGGAAGCGGCAGTTGCCGTCCCTGAACTTGGCCGCCCATTGCGACTGGTTCTGATCGATCGGCTCGGCCTCGCCGGGCTGGCCAGGCTCGCAGATGTCGTGGAGCCTGAAGTCGGTGTAGGCCTCCACCCACACGGTGCCCGAAGCGTCTGGACGCAGCCGTGGCGCGGGCAGCAAGGGGCTCGACAGATCGACCTTCACGTCCCGGGTCTCGCCGGAGCGCAAGTTGCCCGCGATGTTGAACGGGTTCGGCTCCGAGTAGATCCAGGCTTTTCTCTCCAGGGGCAGCCGCGGGATGTGACACGCCGCGCATCCGATCCGTTCAAAGGCCTGCTCGCCCGCCAGGACCGCGCGTTCCACATCGGGGTCGCGCGAAATGACGCGACCGGGCACTTGCAGCGTCGCCTGGAACAGCGTCGTGGCGGTGACATCGGCGCGGGTGAGCTCGTTCGTGAAGCCGTCGCCATCGGGGTCGGCGTCGCGGCCGAACCGCTCCGTGGACTGGATCCCGTGATGATGGTTGAACGCGGTGTTCGTGAACTCGCGCAGCGACACCACGTTGCCGGCCTGGTGCCACGGCCGGATCACCAGCGTCGGCGGATTGTGCGAGTCGGTGCCCAGCAGGCTCAGCCGGCCAAGCCCCTCGACCTTGGATGAGTCCCAGAGCCCGGCATTGGTCAAGGTCAGCGATCCGAAGCGAATGCCCTTGGAGACAAGGGCCTTGGTCTCGCCTCGCCGGATGCTGTCGCGCGTCAGTTGCAGTTCTTCCGTCATCTGTCGCGCGAGCATCTCGAGGTAGCCGGCGCCGAACATGCCGGTCGTAGCCCGGAACGCGCCGATGCTCTGCAGCGACGCGGCGTTGCCCGCCTCGTCGAGGGTCCCGCCCGTCGGGATTGAATCGGCCGGATCGAAGGTCGCGAAGTCGAACCGCTGCCCGAGAACGAAGACGCTGGTGGCGATGTCACCGCCGCCGCCGGTAATGCCGAACGGCGCGTTGTGGCAGCCGGCGCACGAGTTGGCATCGGGCCCCGATACGCGGTTGAACGCGCGCGCGCCCGTGAGCGGCCGCGACGGATCGGCGAGCGGACGGCCGGTGCCCTTGGTCAGGGGACGCCCACCGCCCTCCTGCGACGTCCAGTTGGCGCTGAAGAGCGTTTCGCCGTGCTTCAGCAGCGACGCAATCGGCGTCGAGAACTCCTGGTCGTCCGGCAGGTGCGCGGGCACCGCCACTTCCCGGCCGATCTGCGGCGACGCCTGCTGGGCGAAGGTCACCCAGCCGGCACACACCACTCCCGTGGTGACCCAGACTGCAGTGCCGAGTGCCATCAGGCTGCTGTGTCTCATCATCGCCACATCACGCGGACACGATCTACGGCTTGGGCGCCGGCTGGCGGCGCACGTTCACCACCGCGTACTTGTCGTCGAGGGTCAGGATCGCGGTATCGCGATTCGGTCCCTCGAGCGTCACGTCCCACCGGCCGGCCGACAACGACACGCTCTTGACAGCCGGCGGGTCGAGCGCCGCCGCGTTGCCGGGGCGCAGGAAAAAGTCGTGACCGAGACTGCTCAGGTCCACGCGCGTGAACCACTCCTTGGCGCCGCTCTCGATCTCGCCCAGGCTCGTCTTGAGCGACGCGAGCGCGCTGTCGATGCCCGCTTGCAGGCTGTTCACGCGTTCAACGGACTCCCGGATGTTCAGGAACCGGCCGTTCGTCTGGAACGACACCAGCCTGGCATCCGCACCGTAAAATCGGACGCGCTCCTTCATGCGCTCGATCGGTCCGGTCAGCACGCTCGGGTTGCGCACCTCGTACCGCCACCAGAACACCCCGCTCTTGGGCTCGTAGACGCCCACCACGTAGCCGGACTCGGTCCTGCCGTTCGCGAACTGCACGTCTGCCGCGGCTTCGGCGGCGACGGCTGTCACGGGGCCGGCTGCGGTCTCCACGCGAATCTCTTCCGATCGCATCGGGTCCGTCCTGACCGATTGGGCACTGTCGGCCGCCGAGAGGCAGGCCGCCGTGGCGAAGACGAGGGGGAGGAGCGTTGGCGTCATGTTCTGGATCCTCACGGCACCAGTGTGATGCCGACAGGCCCGCCGCGCTCGCGGAATCGATAGATGCCCGGACCATCGCTGAAGTCGTCGAGGTAACCCTTGATGGCCTTCAACTCCAGGTCCGCCGCATTCAAGTAGGTCACGCCGTACGAGGGGTCGTAGTACGCCACGCCGCCGGTGATCGCGGGCGAGACGTAAACGATGAAGTGCGCGTCGAACACTTTCTCCGACGGCGGCGCGGTGTTCTGGCCGACGAGCGTGGCCTGGCTATGGAGGTCGCCGTAGAGATCGCCGGCCCTGGCCGGCACCATGTAGTCGCCCGCATTCAGGACGACCCTCCACTTGTAGGCCGGCGCGGCCGGGTAGGTCTGCGCAACGTAGTCCCAGTTGTTGATGACCATCTTCGTGCCGGCCGTCGTCGGGCGAATCTGGGCGAAGGTCGACGGCACGCCGTTGGTGGCGTAGGTGGCGATCAACAGGTACGTGAACGAGCCGCACTGGCCGCTCCCGTTCGCGCGCGTCAGCAGGTCCTCCTCGCTCAGCGCGCAGCCCCCGAAGCCGACACCCGGCCGGTAGTAGTACAGCTTCCGGCCATCCCAGGTGGTGATGTTGGCCGGTCCGGAAAACAGGCTCCACGAGTTCGAGACCGCCGCCGCCGGTGTGGACGCGCCGTCGTTCGACACGGCGAAATGCAGCGTGCTGCGAAACACCTTGGCTTGCATGGGCGGCGCCAGCGTGACGTAGACCTGGTTCGCCGAGCTCCCATCGGCCGTGCAGTTTGGACAGCTCTTCCCGTCCGCCATGTGCTGCCAGTTGATCGTCATCGGGTTGTAGTACTTCGTCGTCGCCGGCAGCGCGGTGTCGAAGGTGATGTCCGGGACGGTGACTTCCGCCGCGGCGGGAATCGTCACGCCCGTCTTGACGAACTTGCCGAGGCCGGGAATCTCGCCCTCGATGGTGACGCCGGTCACGGGTGCCGTGGGCACCGGGCTCACTTCGAACTTCACGGTGACCTTCATCGTGGAGGAGCGGACGTAGGCCGCCGGCTTGTTGTCCGCCGCCGCGTTGGTGTCCTTCCAGACCGGATCCACGATCTTGGGCGCGCTGCCCACGCGGTCCTCGTAGACGTCGATGTCGTCGAGGAAGCTCACCTCTTTTACCGTCAGCCCGATGGTGAACTTTACCTTGACGATGTCCGAGGACACGGTGACACCGGTCGTCGTGCAGGTGAAGGACACGCGCACCGAGGCAATGCCGATCTTGTTGCCCTTGAGCGGCGCCACGCAGGTGGGCTGACCGTCGCAGCTCGGCGTCGACGTCAGCGACGCCACGGTCGGGTCGTCGTCGGGATCCGCGGGATCGTCGATTACCTGCCAGTTGACGTACGTGCCGTCCTCGGGCGGCGAGCCGCTGGCGGTCATGTCGACCGTGTTGCCGGCCGTCCCCTCGGCCGCGGCCGCGCTCAACGTCACCGAGATGCTCCCCGTGCTGCCCGAGGAGCTAGGGTCGCCGCCGCAGTGCCAGCCGGCCTTCAACACGCCCACGCCGGGACTCGACCGCAGCACGAGGCCGTCGTCGCTCACCACGCCGGTGCCGATCGCCACGAACGACCCGATGTCGTGGTCGAACGAGTACATCTCGGTCACGGCGCGCGGCGCGAGGCCGTCGACGTTGGGGAGTGTGATCGGCGCGGGAGGGTTGAAGATCGCGCCGGAGGGCTGGATAGTCACGATGAACCGCGGTTGCTGGCCGAACCCGGGAACCATCGGCACCTTGTCGCCGTGCACGATGGTGACGCTGACGCAGCCGGTCTTCGATCCGCCGGGGAAGGTCACCTGGCCGGGCCCGAAGGTCAGCGAGAACCCCGGCGCCTCGGGAATCGTGAGCGTGCCGCCACCATCCGTGGCCGTCACGCACTTTTGGTTCGCCGTGTTCAGCGGCAGCAGGAAGATCGGCTGTCCGACGGTGTTGTCTCGGCCCGCCACCGTGACCATGTCGTACTCGAGCGACGGGAACGTGCCCGGCAGTTCCGCCGTGGAGCCTTCGACGAGGAGCTTGACCAGGCCCACCGGCGCTTGCGGGATCACGAACTGGCCCTGTGCGTCGGTCTGCACGGCCAACGCCGCCTGTACGCTCGCCAGGTTCGAGCGCAGCACGCTGGTGAGCACCGCGCGGACGGTCACGCCGGGAATCGGCGTGTTGCTGTTGTCGAGCACGACGCCGGAAATCGTCGTGTCCGCCGGGTCGCCCGGCGTGCGGCCCGACGCGGTAAAGCTCGCCGGGAATCCGGTGTTCGACTCGAAGGTGGCCTCGACGAGGTTGTTGGCGTTGCCTTCGACGGGCCCGAGCGTCAGCGTCGCGGCCACCCGCCCATCCGAATCGCTGGTCGCCGTGAAGGCCGGCTGGCCGTCGAACGACCCGCCGCCGCGCCGCACGTGGAACGTCACCGGCACCCCGCCCAGCCGGTTGTTGCCCGCGTCCACGACGACGGCGATGAAGGGTTTCGGCAGCGGCTGGCTGACCCCGCCGATCTGATCGTTGCCGGTGTCGACGACGACCTTACCCGCCGAGCCCTGCGTTCCCGTGGCCGTGAAGAGCGCGGTCCCCTCGAAGCTCACCGAGTACGCCTCCACGGCGTTGCCGCCGGCCCCGGCGCGGTGACCGAGTGTCCACCGCGCTGACGCGCGTCCCTGGTCGTCGGTGTTGACGATCACCGTCGGCGCGGGCGCGCCGCCGGCCGCGACGGTGCCGTCGTTCTGCGTGACCTTGAAGATGACGGGTGTCCCCGGCACGGGGGCGCCAGCGGCGTCGGCGAGGGACACGACCAGCGGGTCCGCCACCGCCTCGCCAATCGCGCCCGCCTGGTTGTTGCCGGAGATCAACCGGATCTGCGCCGCGGTCGGGGCCTTGCGCGTGACCGTGATCTGCACGGTCGCGGCGTTGCCGACGCGATCGGTGCCGATCGCCTGGATGACATTCGGGCCCAGGGCCAGGGGAACGTCCGCGGCCAGGAACGTGCGGTTGGCCACCAGCGCGGCGGCGCCGTTGATGGTCACGCGCGCCTGCTCGTCGTTCACCGTGCCGACCACGAGGTCGTTGACGTTGCCGCTGACCGTGATGCGGTCATCGGTCGTCACGAAGGTGTTGGGCGGCGAGGTGATCGTGACGCGCGGCGGCGTGGTGTCGAGCGTCACCTCGATGCTGGCCGTGCCGACCGCGCCATCGTCGGTGCTGGCGCTGGCCGTGATGATGTTCGGCCCCTCGGCGAGCGGGAGCGGAATGCTGAACGTCCCGCCCGCGTTGGGGGCGGGGATGGAGTTGATGGTCACGACCGCCGTCGGGTCGTCGACGGTCCCGGTCACGGTCGTCGGACTGATGTTGTGATAGCTGAGATTCTCCGGCGACGTGAGTTGGACGACCGGCACGCGGCGATAGTTGAGCCCTAGCTCGAACGAGTCCGAGTTGCCCGCGCGATCGATGGCCACGGCGGTGATGGCGTTGGGCCCCCGCACCAGGGTCAGGCCGCAGGCCACGTCGCCAGCGGTGAGCGTCGCCGGCATGCCGTCGCAAGTGACGGTGGAGACGCCCGAGAGCGCGTCCGTGGCCGTGCCGAGCGCCGTCACCGCGGGCGCGAAGACGAACGCGCCGTTGGCCGGCGAGGTGAAACTCAGGTCGGGCGGCGCCTGATCGAGGTTGACGGTCGCGGACACCGTAGCCGCGTGCCCTGCGTTGTCCGTGGCCGTGCCGGTGATGACCTGATTGGCGCCGTCGGTGGTGACGTGCCGATCGGGCGGGCACGAGGCGACGCCGGCCACCGTGTCCGAACAGGAGAAGTGGGCCGTCACCGGTGTGTTGTTCCACCCGTTGGCGTTTGGCGCGGGCATCAACTGGACGGTGATCGCCGGTGCGCGCAGATCAACGCTGAACGGCGCGCTTGTCGCCGTCGCCGTATTCCCTGCGCGATCAACTCCGATTGCGGTGGCGGTAAGGCCGGCCCCCTCGGAGGAGAACACCTGGTCGGGTGGACACGAGAACACGCCGGAGCCGTCATCGCTGCAGTCGAAATGGGCCGTGACCGGCGTGTCGGAGAACCCGCCGGCGCCGGGTGTCGGGGACAGCGACGCCGCGACGACCGGGCTCGTCCGATCGACGTTCAGGGTGACGCTCGCCGTTGCCGAGTTGCCCGCGTTGTCGGTGGCCGTGCCGGTCACGACCTGATTGGCGCCCTCGCCGCTCACCGTGACAGGCGCCGGACAGGCGGCCACGCCGGACCCGGCGTCTGTGCAGGTGAACGACACGGTGACGTTGGTGTTGTTCCAGCCGTTGGCGTTCGCCGGTGGGTTCGCCGAGGCCGTAATGACTGGCGGCGTGGTGTCGGTCGGCGGCGGGGCGCCGACGTTGATGATGTCGAGCGTCAGGGACGTCCCGGGCTTGCTCCGGAGTTCGACTTCAAGCGTGTTCTTCCCGTCGCGCAGCGTGACCCGGCGCTGCAGCGACGGCACCGGCTGGTCGTTGTCGCGGTCGTTGTCGCGGTCGTCGTCGCGGCCCCGGCCCCGGCGATCCTCTTGATCCTGGTCTTTCTCCTTGTCTCGTCTCTTGTCTTTCTCCGTGAAGTCGTCTGGCTCGAGCACCGTGTGCCCGTTCAATTGGATTTCTGCGCTGGTCACGCCGTGATTGACGACGCGCAGCATGTAGGTGCCGGTGGGTTTCTTGATCTGGAACGTGCGCGTGACCGTGCGCGGTTTCCCCGATGCGCGGGTGAACGTCTCTGGGCCAAAGACGATCGCGTCGGCGCCAAAGCCAAGCAGCACCGAGAGCGCGACGAATACCAGGACCCACAGGGCACGCGAATGCATCGAGCCTCCGGCGAGTTGAGCAACGCGAGCGGCGATTATCGTGATGGCCGATCTCGCTGTCAAGCGGGTACCTTGCCAACGTGACCCGGCAAGGTGGCTCCTCGTCAAACGAGGACGGCCCAGGCGACGGCTAAAGCCGTCGCCCTCCATTGATGTTTTTCAACGGTCGCGACGGCGACCAGCGTATGGTCAAACGGGAAACGGCCGGTAGCAGGATCAGTCCTGCCCCGGCCGCAACGGTCTTGAACGGAATGAAATCCGGATACGGAATCAACGCCGGCATGCCAAACAACGGCTCGCCCCCGCCTAGTCGCAGGATCAACGACACGCTGAACGCGGCGATCGATCCCGGCAGGTTCGCCTTCGCGTCAAACAGCGCGCTCACCAGTTGGGGAAACAGCAACACAAACACCAGGTCGCTCGTGAAAAACCACAGCGCCTGGACACTCTGCACCTTGAGCGCCATCACCACCGCGCCGACGCCAAGCGCGGCGATCGACATCCGGATGACCCACTTCAGGCGGTCAAAGGCCAGGTCCGGGCTGAAGAGCCGCGTGCACGTGTTCCAGCTGAACATCGATGCCGCCGACAGGATCGAGGAGGAGAAGCTCGACGTCACCGCGCCGATGATCGCGGCGAGGCCGAGCAGGCCAACCACCGGGGGCACCAGGTACTTGAAGATCATCGGCATCGCATCCGCCGGCTGCGCGACCAGGCGCCCGGCCAGCTCGGGTGGCCACGGATACGCGTAGGCCACCAGGCCAAACAGGAGCGGTGGCAAGGTGAGCACCATGGTCAGCAAGCCGGCCCACACCGAATGCGCTTGCGCCGCGCGCGGCGTGCGGCACGACAGCACCCGCTGGAAGTAGCAGTTCCACGGAATGCCGCCGAGCATCAGCATGATGCTGACATCCCACCACGACACCGTTGACGCCGCGGCCCATGGCTCGCGGTGCGCCGCCTGATACACGTTCCAGGCGTGATCGAATCCGCCCACCGCGCCGAGCGCCACCGGCAACGCCACGGCGAGGCCGATGGCCACCAGCGCCAGTTGAAAGGCATCGGTGTAGGCCACCGCCCACATGCCGCCGGCCATGGTGTAAATCGTCACCACCGCTGCCGAGATCAGGATCGCGGTCGTGAGGTGCAGGCCCAGCACGACGCCAAACGTCGAGCCCAGAGCCACCAGCAGCTCGGCGCTCCAGAACATTTCCGCCAGCATCGCCGGCAACGAGAGGACCACGGCCCATCGCGGACCGAAGCGCGCTTCAAACGGATCGATCAGCGTGGTGAACTCGTGCTCGCGCATCTTCCTGGCGAAGAAGATGCCGCCAAGGATCAGGCTGATGCCGAAACACACGCCGCCCTGAAGGCCGCTGGCGAGGCTGGAGTGATAGACCCCTTCGGTGGTGCCGAGCAGGTAGCCGCCGTCCACCCACGTCGCCGTCATCGTGAGCGTGGCGAGCCAGAGCGGCATCGCGCGGCCGGCGACAATGAAATCAACCGCGGAGCCTTCGCGGTTTCGGCGGGCGGCGATCCACCCGATGCCGATGAACGCCGCGTAGATCAATCCGATGGTGGCGACAGGCCAGTTCACCCGGCCAAGTCTACGGCAGGAACACCACGCCCCAGGGGCGGTCACCCACTTTAATCCTCGCCGTCACCCGCCGTGTCGCGGTATCGACGATCGACAGATCACCGCCAGGTCCGTTGGCGGTAAACAGGCGCGAGCCATCACGAGAGATCGCGATGCCCCACGGCCGCTCGCCCACTTCCACCGACCCGATCACCTGGTTCGTCGCCGTGTCGATGATCACGACGGTCTTGCCGCGGCCGGTGGTCATGTAGAGGAATTTGCCGTCAGGCGACATCACTCCGCCCATCGGGCGTTGCATCTCGCCGGCCAGCGGGATCCTGGTGATCTCGGCTCGCGTCTTGGTGTCGAGGACGACGATTAACGCCCCCTCTTCGGCGGGCACATAGGCGCGCGAGCTATCCGGGAGAAACGTGGTGGACCGTGGCCGGGGGCCGACGAGGATCTTCTTGAGCAGCCTCGGCTTCAGCGCGTCGATGACGTAGACGGCATTGTCGGTCTCCGACGTGACATAGACCTCCGTGCCGTCCGGCCTGATGTTCACCCCTTCGGGATCGCGGCCCACCTTGACCGTGGCCACCACCTTGTCGGACTTCACGTCGAGGACACTCGCCAGCGCCACGTCCTCGTTCGCGACAAAGAGCCTCGTGCCGTCGGCGCTGACCTCGACCTGCTCGGGATCGGAACCGCCAGGGATTACCTTGAGCAACTTGCGGGCCTTCACGTCGACGACGCCAATTCCATCGGCCAGCTTGTCGGGCGGCGGCAGGGTGGATTCGTCAACGCCGGGTGGGGCAAACGGCGAACCGGTGAGCGCCACGTAGAGGAGCGCGCCATCGGCACTGGCGCGCAGCCCGCGCGGGCGCTTGCCGAGCGGGATCGTCGCGATCACCTTCTCGGTGGCCACGTCCACGACGCTGAGGTCGCCGCCGAGTTCGTTGGTCACGTAGACCGTGCCCAAGGACCCTTCGCGCCCACCTACGCTCGCCAGGGCCTTCTCAGCGGGTTTCGGCGAGGCTGGCGGCTCCGACGAGCACGCCGCCAGGTCAAGCGCCGCGATCAACAGCAGGACAAGGCCAATCGTGGATCGGGTCATGTTGTGAATTGGTTATTGGTTATTCTTTATTCAGGCTGCGAGTTTCACCAGCCTGCTAAGTCCACCACGGCTCGACCGGCGGCTCGCGCAGCACCACGCGGCTCAGAAGATCGACCGCCGCCCGCAGGCCTTCGTCCACCGAGGCGAGCGCATCTTCGTGCTCGATGCTCAGCACGTAATCGTAGCCGGCCAGCCGAAGCGCGCTGACCAGGCGCTTCCATTCGAGCTCGTCGTGTCCCCAGCCGACGCTGCGGAACATCCACGAACGTTCCTGCATGCGCCGATAGCTTTTCGCGTCGAGCACGCCGTTGACGGCGACGTTCTGCCGATTGAACGCCACGTCTTTCGCGTGCACGTGAAAGATGGCCTGGCCGAGCGCGGCGATCGCGGCCGGAATGTCGACGCCCTGCCAGTAGAGGTGGCTCGGGTCGAAGTTGACGCCGATGGCCGGACCCGCCGCCGCGCACAGCTGCAGCGCCGTCTCGGGGTTGTAGACCAGAAACCCCGGATGCGGTTCGAGCGCGACCTTGATGCCGTGATCCGCCGCGAAGCGTCCGGCGTCAACCCAGTACGGGATGGCCTTTTGCTCCCACTGCCACGCCAGGACGTCGAGGAATTCCGGTGGCCACGGCGTGGTGATCCAGTTCGGGTGGGCCGCGCCGTCGCTGTCGCCGGGACACCCGGAGAAAGTCACCACCACCGGCACCTCGAGGCGTTCGGCGAGCGACACGGTCTTTTGGAACAGGCAATCCGCCGCGGCGGCGACGGCGCGATCCGGATGGAGCGGGTTGGCGTGACAGGAGAGCGCGCTGATGGTGAGGCCGGCGTCGGCAATCACCGTGCGGTACTCGCGCGCCCGGCCCGGATCCTCCAGCGCCGCAAGATCGAGATGATCGCATCCCGGCCATCCTCCCGTGCCGATCTCGATGGCCTCGACGCGGCCGAGCGCCTTGACCCTGGCCAGCATCTGCGACGTCGAGAGGCCTGCGAAGACCGGCGTGAAGAGACCGAGCTTCATCGCGCGTCCCCGGCCAGTGCCGCGGCCGGCACACCGGTCCAGGCGCCGCCGCGCGCGTGACTCTCGAGGACCGCATCAACGAGGCACGCCACTCGATACCCATCCTCGAAAGTCGCGAAAGCCGGAGGACGCATTGTGCCTTCCCCGCTCCCGGAGATGTGATTGTAGATGTCGCGGATGACGTTGAAGAACGCATCCGCCCAGCCCTCCTGGTGTCCGCCGGGCAGGTTCGCGTATCGACGCGCCTCGGGCGCCAGCAGTGCCGGGTCCTTCGCCATCACGGTATTCGGTGTATCACGATGCCCGATCCACAGTTCGTTCTGACGCTCCTGCCGCCACCGGATCGACGCGGTGGCTCCAGACGCCTCAAACCAGAGGTCGTTCTTGTGCCCGGCGCACACTTGGCCCATCGTCGCACAGCCCTTGGCGCCGCGGTCGAAGCGGACGAGGATCGTCGCCAGGTCTTCGCTCGTCACCTGGAACGGCTCGCCGAGCTCGTTGCCGGACGCGGCAAAGGCCTCGCGCGAGGCGACCGGACGAAACCGCGTCGGCACCGCAGTCGTCAGGTCGGCCAGCACTTCGACGATGCGCTGTCCGGTCACGTGCTGCACCAGGTCGCACCAGTGCGATCCGATATCGGCGAAGGCCGAACTGGCGCCGCCCTTCTCCGGTTCGAGACGCCAGGAGAAGTCGGTCGGCTTGAGCAGCCAGTCCTGCAGGTAGCCGCCGTGGACGAAATGCACGCGCCCGATCTCGCCGGCGGCCACCATGGCGCGCGCCTGTTGCACCAGCGGATTGCCGCGATAGTTGAACGTCACCGCGTGCACCACCCCCGCCTGCCGCGCGCGCATCCAGAGGTCGTGCGCCTCGGCTGCCGACGCCGCGAGCGGCTTCTCCGAGATGATGTGCTTGCCGCGCGCGATCGCGGCGCGAATCACCGGGCCGTGAAGATGGTTGGGCGTCGTGTTGTGGACGACCTGGACCTCGGAATCGGCGACCAGCGCCTCGTAGCTGCCGTAGGCCCTGCGCGCCCCAAGTGCGTCGGCCTTTTGACGCGCCAGCGCCTCGTCGCCGTCGGCAACGGCCACGATGTCGACGAAGCCGAGCCGCCGCACCGCATCGATGTGATGCGCGCCGACGAATCCCGGCCCCACCAGGCCCATCCCGATGCGAGGCCTCATCGGCCTAGGCCAGGGCCTGCTTGGCGAACGCGAAGCACTTCTTGACCTCCTCGACCGACGACCCTTCGCCGCGGTACTCATACTCCACGTACGCCCGGATCGGCCACTTCTCTTTCTTCAACAACTGGAGCACCTCGCGGATCGGCGTGTCGCCCTGGCCCCACGGCACGTTGTCGCCCTGGTTCTTCTTCCGGTCCTTCAGGTGGAGGTTGGTGATGTCATCGTGGTGCGCCTTCAGGTAGGCAACCGGATCGTAGTTGGCGGCGGAGAAGTGGCCGATGTCGAGGTTGATCTTGAAGTACTTCGACATCTTGAGCGCGGCGGCAAAGCTTTCCGGCGTCGCGAACTCGTTGGGATCGGTCGCGTTCGAATGACCGTGCATCGCCACCACCATCTTGTGCTTCTCGGCGAAGGGCACGACGCGCCTGGACATCGACACCGTGGTCGAGGCGGTGATGATCTCGGCACCCAGCGCCTTGGCCATGTCGAACCCGCGATCGACTTCCTCGTCGCTGAAGCTGTCGTTGAAGCTGTAATTGTAGGCGTAAATCGAGATGCCGGCCGCGGCGAACTTGGCCTTGACCTCCTTGAAATGATCGAGCGGCGTCTTGAGGCGCCAGGCGCGCAGCTCATCGCGCCCCTTGGCGCGCGCCTGTAGCGCTTCCGGCGTCGCCGGCGCGCCCCGCCCGCCACCGGCCGGGCCGAATTGCGGTTCCACCTGTGGCGCCCACAGTTCGCACTCTTCGAGGCCCACCTCCTTGAACGCCGTGATGACGGCATCCACGGAGTCGCCGCTCGCGCCGCGTGGCAGATCGCGGAAGCAGTACGACTGCGCGCCGAGCCGCACGCCGGCGACCCTAGGATCGAAACCCGCGGCGGCCAGCCGAGGCGCCGCCAGCGCCGCCAGCGTCAAGACGCCGAATTCACGTCGTGTATACATGTGCTGTCTCCTGGATCGTTCCGGTTCACAACAATATCGCCGATCATTGCCGCAACGGCAGCGCAAACGCGACGTAGACGCCGCCCGAGGGGACGCCTGCTGCCGCCTTGCCACCCCCGGCTGGAACGACGATGAACTGTCGTCCGGCGACTTCGTACGTCGATGGCGTGCCATTGCCCGAGAACGGCAGCGTCGTCTCCCACAGCAGCGCCCCTGTCGCCTTGTCGAACGCGCGGAACTTCCGATCGAAGCTGGTGGCGCCGATGAAGACCAGTCCGCCGGCCGTGACGATTGGTCCGCCGTAATTCTCACTCCCCGTGTTTCGCATGCCCTGCGCGGCCAGCTCGGGGTATTCGCCGAGCGGGATCGCCCACGCATATTCACCCGTGTTGAGATTGATCGCGTTCAGCGTGCCCCATGGCGGCGTAACGGCCGGGTAGCCGTCCGGATCAAGAAACTTTCGGTAGCCGGTGAATCGATATTTGACCGCCACCGGCGATGGCGTGTCGGCCACGATTTCGCTGCGCCCGGTCTGCAGATACCTCGTCAACGCCGCGACTACGTCGGCCGAAAGCGCCGGATAAGCCGGCATGCGGCCGGCCCCCTGGCCCACGACGGTGGTGAGTTCGGCGGCCGACTTGCGATCGCCGACGCCGATCAACGAAGGAATTTGTGGCGGCGATCCCATCAGGTCGTCGCGATGGCAGGTAGCGCATTCGCGGAGGTAGACTTGCCGGCCGTTGGCGCCGCCGTCGTTGGGCGCCAGGCCTCCGGTCCACGCCATCTCGTTGGCGTTCACGTAGAGCAGGCCGGTGGCCGGGTCGAAGGCCGAACCGCCCCACTCGGCGCCGCCGTCGAAACCGGGTAGCACCACCGTCTGCTTGCCGACACTGAGCGGTGTAAATGGTCCGCCGTTGCGGAACGTCCGGAACGCTTCGAGCACGGCCTGGTGCGCCGCCGGAGTTCTCGTCGTCAGCATCTCCTCGGTCAACCGCTGACGCGCAAAGGGCACCGGCTGCAGCGGCACGGCCTGTGTCTCAGACGCGCGCTCGCCGTCAACATCGCTCGGCGGAAACGCCCGATACTCGATCGGGAAGAGCGGCTCGCCGTTTTCGCGGTTGAACAAGAAAAGAAACCCGTGCTTGGTGGTTTGGGCAACCGCGTCGATGGAGCGGCCGTCGCGCGTCACGGTGACAAGGGTCGGCGGCGAGGGAAAGTCGCGATCCCAGATGTCGTGCCGCACGGCTTGGAAATGCCACAGGCGCTTTCCGGTGGCCGCTTCGATCGCGATCAGGGAATTCGCAAACAGGTTGTCGCCAAGCCGATTGGCACCGTAGAAATCGGCGGCTGCCGATCCGGTCGGCACAAACACGATGCCCCGACGTTCGTCGACGGCCATCCCCGCCCAGTTGTTGACGCCGCCGGTGTAGGTCCAGGCCTCGGCGGGCCACGTCTCGTATCCGAACTCACCCTTGCCGGGGATGGTCCGGAACATCCAGCGCAGCGCACCGGTTTTGACGTCGTACGCGCGGATGAAACCGGGCGAGGCCGGCAACCCTTCGCTCACGCGTCCGCCGACAATCAGCAGATTCCTGTAGACCACGCCGGGCGTGGTGAGGAGAACGGACTGGGCCGCCGGTTCGCGGCCCAGCTCGTCGCGAAGATCGATGCGGCCGTCGCGGCCGAACTCACGCAGGGGCTCTCCCGAAGCGGCATCAAGCGCGTAGATGTATTGCCCCTGGCCCGTGAAGATCCGTCGTTCGCCGTCTGCAGCCCAGCGGGCCACGCCGCGGTTCGGCCCGCGTCCGTCGATGCCGGAATCGAATGTCCAGCGAACCGCGCCCGTGGCGCCGTCGAGCGCCACCACCTTGTGTCGGGGCGTGGTCGTGTAGACGATTCCGTCGGCGACGATGGGGTTGGTCTGCAGGCCGCCGGACTCACCCGAGTCGTAGGTCCACGCCACCTGCAGTTGCGCCACGTTGGTGCGATCGATCTGCGCGATCGTCGAGTACCTCGCCTGCTCGGGTCCGCCCCCGTACGCCGGCCAGTCCCGATCGACACGCGACGAGCCCGCCGCGGCCGGCCGCTGCGCGTGCAGCCCCACCGCGACGAACAGTGTCGCAAGAATCGCGGCAACCAACCGCAATGCGATCGACCGGTACCCTCCGCCCATCGTCGGCGCCTAGAACAGCACCTTGATGGCGAACTGCATCTGCCTGGGGATCGAATTCCCGGTGCTGGTGACGGTGCCGAACCCGGGGGCGCCGAGCGCGGCGTTCGGATTGGCGAAGCTCGGCGTATTGGTCACGTTGTAGACCTCGGCGCGCAATTGCATGTTCACGCTGCCCTTCACCTTGATGCTCTTGAAGAGCGACAGATCGAGACGCCGGTTCGGCGGTCCGTGCAGGATGTTGCGGCCGGCATTGCCGACAGTGTTGATCGTCTGGGCCTGGAATGCATTCGTGTTGAACCATTTATCGATGGTCGGGTTGGCGACGGTGATTTCGCCCACGACGTTGGGGCGGTCGCCGCCGGCGCCCGTGTTGCTACGCGCAGTGGAGTTAGTCACCGTGAAGGGCAGACCCGACTGGTAAGACGCCACGGCGTTGACCTGCCAGCCGCCGAGCACGGCATGCCCGACGCCGTTCATGCCCGCCGCCACGGGAATCTCATAGTTGACGGTGAACACGGCGCGATGGCGCACATCGAAGTCGGCATCGAATTTCTCGATAATCGTCGCGTCGTTTGGTGTCGGCGCGGTCCACTGAGTGTGCGCCAGCGTGTAGCTGGCGCCCATCGTCAAGCCGGCGCGCTGCCGCCGCTGATAGACCAGCTGCATCGCGTCGTAGGTGGACGCGAAGTCGCTCTGGAACATGCCGATGGTGGTGACGTTCGGCAACTGCGCAGCGTACTTGCGGCGCGGCTGAATTGCGCCGGCGGCCGCCGGTGCCAGGTCCAGGTTCGCCACCGCGAATGCCAGGTGACTGCCGCGCGACCCGATGTAGCCGGCACCCACCACGTTCGCCGCGAACTCCTTCTCGACGATCGCGTTGAACTGCTGCACACGGGTGTTCTTGAAGTCCTGCTGAATGCCGATAATCGTGCCCGCCAGGTTCACCGGGTCGGTCGCGACAGGTAGCGGCAGGCCATCAGACAGCTTCAGGTTGGGCACTCCGCCCGACGCGCCAGTACTGGTCACCGGGCCGTAAGTGCTCACGAACGGCGGGTTCTTCATGAGCGACTGCGACATGTAGTTGCCCGGGAAGTAGGCGATGCCGTAGCCGCCGCGGGCCACAATCCGGTGCGGCAACGAGGCCGACAGGCCGAGCCGCGGGGCGATGTTGGAGTAGTCGGTCGACACGCCCGCCGTCGTGGAGACCCCGGCCACGCCGGCCTGCAGGAGCTTAAAGGTCGTCATGTCGATGTTCGAGATCTGGTTGTCCTGTTCCGCCAGCGGAGTAAAGATGTCGTACCTTACGCCGGCGTTCACCGTGAGCCACGAAGTGGCGCGCCAATCGTCCTGGATGAACACGTTCGGTTCGTTGGTGACGTAATTCGGGTAGATCAGGGTGTGCGTGCGCGCCATCGTGGCGGGATACCCGAGGAGAAACGAGGCCACGCTGTTGCCGCCGCTCCCGGCGCCGTTGTCGGTCAGGGCCGTGCTGAACGCGATGGTCCCCACCGCGGAACTGCTCTGGAACGACGTGAACGTGCGCCCGATGTAGCCCGCGCCCAGCTTGATGTTGTGAGAGCCGCGGGTCTTGGTGATCGAGCCGCTGAACTGCCAGGTCTTGTTGATGGTGATGAGCGGCACGAAGGTCGCGTCGCCGAGGCTGGCATAGCCTGCCGGATTCATCACGGTGAGACCCGAGGTGATCTCGTCGATGTTGACGTTTGGCAGCCCGAACTCCTTGCTCAGATTCTTGCCGTAGTTGAGCGGCAGCGATTCGATGTCCGCATACATGTAGCCGACCTTCACTTCCGAAATCAGCGTCGGGTTGAAGATGCGAACGTAGTTCACCTGCGAGGCGTGGGCCTTGGTGATGTTCGGCCCGGGGAACTGACCGTTGTTGCCACCCGGCTCGACGCCACTCACCGCCGGCATCGCCCCGGGCGTGAACGTGTCCACGTCGTTGTACGAATAGCGCGCCCAGAGGGAGCTGGTGCCATTGAAGCGATGGTCGATGCGGGCGTCGAGCGTTGAACTGTCCTGGGTGCGCGTGCCGACACCGGCCCAGTTATTGGCGAGCCCGGCGGAGGTCGGCGCCGGATAGAGCGCCATGTATTTCAGCGAGATGGGGCTGATGAGATTGGCAGGAATCACGTTGCCCGGAAACGGCGAGCGCGTCGCCGCGGTCGGATCGTAAATGACGGCCGACAGTTCGGAAAAATCTCCGGACCTCATGCGCATGGTCGGCACCGTCAGCACGTTGGTGACGCCGCTCGTGTGCTTGAACCCTTCGTAGTCGCCGAAGAAGAAGGTGCGGTCGGACTTGATCGGGCCACCGAGACTGCCGCCGAACTGGTGCTGCTTGAGCAGCGGCTTGACCGGGGAAAAGAAGCTGCGCGAATCAAAGGTGTCGTTGCGCACGAACTCGAAGACCGAACCCTTGAACGCGTTGCTGCCGGACTTGGTGATGATGTTCACGACGCCGCCGGCCGTGCGCCCGACTTCCGCCGTGTACATGTTCGTCTGCACCTTCACTTCGGCAATCGCGTCGATGGACGGCTTGACGATCACCGTGCCGATGAAGCGCTCGTTGTTATCGACGCCGTCGACCAGTTGATTGTTCTGGTTGTCGAGCGCGCCGTTAATCGAGATCGCCGAGGTCTGCCGGCGGTCGTCGGGTCGGGTGCCGCTCGCCAACGAATTCGGGACGCCTTCAGTCGCTCCCGGTACCAACTGCACCAGGCGCACGAAGTTTCGACCATTGACGGGAAGGTCCTGCACGGCCTTTTCCGTGACCAGCGCGCTCATCGTCGAAGCGTCGGTCTGCAGCAACGGACTCGAGGCCGTCACCGTCAAGGTTTCAGCGACGGTGCCGATCTGCAGCCTGGTGTCGAACCGGGCGCGATCCCCGGCCGACAGCACGAACCGGGTCGTCCGCGTCGAAAACCCTGTGAGCTCGACCTTGACGGAGTAGGTGCCGATGGGCAGCAGAGTAAACGCGAAGTCGCCCGATTCGGTGGTCGGCGCGGTCCGCATGTCTCCGGTGCCTTCGTTGACAACGGTGACGGTGGCGCCGGGCAGGATGGCGCCGGTGGCGTCGGTGACGCGGCCGACGATGGCAGCGGTGGTGACCTGGGCAAGGAC
>JBDTMB010000023.1:0-25407 GCA_039934485.1 Vicinamibacterales bacterium | reverse complement strand
ATCGATCAGCAAGACCTTCATCGCCATGGCGCTCGTCCAGCTCGCCGAAGACGGCGAACTCGACCTCGACGAGCCGGTGGTCGCGATCGCGCCGCAGGTGGACATTGACAACCCGTGGGACAGCACCGACCCGGTACGCGTCATCCACCTGCTGCAGCACACGGCCGGGTTTGACGACATGCACTTCAACGAGGCCTACAACCTCGTCGATCCGCCGGACCTGCCGCTCGAAGAGGTGCTCAACATCAACCCGCGCTCGCGCATCGTCCGCTGGAAGCCCGGGACGCGCATGGCCTACGCCAATCCCGGCTACGCCGTCGCGGCGTTCGTGCTGGAGCAGGCGACGGGACAGAAGTACGAGGACGTCATCCAGCAAAAAATCTTCGACCCTGTCGGCATGACCGCCAGCAGTTTCGTGCTGGCGAAGGCCGACGAGTCCCGGCTGGCCAACGGCTACGCCCAACGCGGTGGTCCTCCGGTTCCCTACACGCAGATCTATTTGCGGCCGGCCGGCAACCTCCAGACCACGGCCGCCGACCTCGGCAAGTTCGTCCACCTGCTGCTTAACTGGGGAGAGACCCCGGAGCAACTGGTGGTCGACCCCGAATACTTGAGCAACATGGAGCACCCGCGCACGACGCTGGCGTCGCGGGCGGGCCTGCTGAACGGCTACGGCTCGGCGATCGCCTCGACGCTGGAGGAGCCGTTCGCGCTGCTGGGACACGGCGGCGGCATCGAGGGGTTCATGTCGTCGTATGCGTATTCTCCGGCACGCGACGTCGGCTTCGTCGTCCTGCTGAACGCCACGTATTCGTCCGCGGCGATGGAGCGCATCTCTTCGCTGGCGATCAATTACCTGAAGGCGGACGTCGGCCCTCCCGAAAAGCCGACGGTGATTTTATCTGCCGGCACCCTTGGGCAATATGCGGGCTACTACCACGACGCGGCGCCGCGCCTGCAGGCGGCCGCGTTCATCCAGTGGCTGATGTCGGGCCGGACCATTTCAGTTGACGGCGACGCGCTGCTGGTGACACCGGTCTTCGGCGAACGCTCGCGCTTGATCCCGGTCGCTGATACGCTCTTCAGAAGGGAGACGGAAGTCGACGCCACGCATGTCTTCACGACCGACGAGCAAGGCGCGATGGTGCTCACTGGCGCGTTTTACGCAGAGCGCATCCCGCGCTGGCGCGTGGATCTCGTCAGGTGGCCGGTGCTGGTGTCGTGCGGACTCCTGCTGACGCCGATCGTCGTGGCGATCCTGTGGCTGGCGTTCATCCGCCGCGCGACGCCGCACGGGTTCTGGTGGCTGAAGGGCTCGCTGGTGCTGTGCATGGTGGCGCTGCTCCTGCCGGTGGCGGGCATGGCCCTGGTCCCGGGCACGCAGCGTGGCGTGATCAATGTGTGGACCGCCGCCATTTGCCTGGGGACCATCATCCTCCCCGTCGGGGCGGCGCTCGCCGTGTTCTTCACCATCGACGCGTGGATCAACGAGGCCGGGCGCTCGCTGCGCGCCTATGCCGCCGTCGTCTCGGTCGCTGCCGTCATCGTGACGGCGTACCTGGTGTCGTGGGGCGTGATTGGCTTCCGGCCCTGGAACTTCTGACGCGGTCGGCCGTGTAAACTAGCCAGGATGACGGAGTGGAACGCCGCGTCGTATCACAAGGTGTCGGGCCCGCAGACCAACTGGGGACACAAGGTGCTGGCGCGCTTCGAGGGCCGCGGCGACGAACGCGCCATCGACGTCGGCTGCGGGAGCGGACGGCTGACCGGCGAGCTGATGGAACGGCTGCCGCGCGGGAGCCTCGTGGCGATCGATCGATCCTGGAACATGTTGATCGCCGCGCGGGCGAACTTGCGGCCGGTGTTCGGATCGCGCGTCAAGTTCGCGCAAGTGACGCTGCCGGCGATGCCCTTCTCGGGGTGGGCCGACCTCGTCTTCAGCACGGCGACCTTTCATTGGGTCCGCGATCACCAGGCGCTCTTCAACAACCTCTTCACGACCCTGAGGCCGGGCGGCCGGCTCATCGCGCAGTGCGGCGGCGGGCCGAATCTCGCCCGCGCGCGCGCGTTTGCCGAGCGGCTGCGGCTCACCCAACCGTTCGCGCCCTATTTCGAACAGTGGCACGACGTCTGGGAATACGCGTCGGCCGAAGCCACCGCCGAACGCCTGGGCCGTGCCGGGTTTGCGGACATCGAAACCAATCTCGAAGAAGCGCTGACGGTGCTCGCGACCGAGGATGATTACCGCGAGTTCGTGACCACGGTGATCTTTCACCCCTACCTCGGGATGCTGCCGGACGCGTCGCTGAAGCAGGCGTTCATCGATCGCGTCACGGAAGACTCCGCCAAACACGACCCGCCGTTCTCGCTGGACTATTGGCGGTTGAATCTCAACGCCGTGAAACGCTAGGGGCGGGTCTGCGTCAGCTGCGGCCCGGGCGACGGCGCGAGGATCGCCAACACCAGCAGGCGGCCCGGACCGGGATTGCGAATACCGTGCGGCACGCCCTCGGGCGCCACCAGCAGGTCTCCCGTGCGCATCGGCAACTCGCGGCCATCCAGCAAGAACAGCCCCTCGCCTTCGACCACGCTGTAGACCTTGTCTTGTCCAGCGTGAGCATGCAGCGCATGCGACTGGCCAGGTTCGAACGCATTGAGGCCCACCAGCAGCCTCGCGGAGTCGAAGAGCGTCACCTTCCCCATCTTCTCCGTCGAATAGATCGCGTGTTCCACCGGCTTGATGATGTTCGGGTGTGTCATGGTGTTTTTGGGGTTGTGTCGTCGGTGGCCTATGTCACCGCGGCGCGGGTGCTGAATCGCGGTTCGCGCCACTCGCCGCTGGTGAGCACGCGTTCCAGCCGATCGACCGCGTCCCACACATCGACAAACCGTGTGTAGAGCGGCGTGAAGCCGAACCGCAGGATGTCGGGTGCGCGGAAGTCGCCAATCACGCCGCGGGCAATGAGCGCTTGCATGATGGTGTAGCCGCCGGTGTCGTGCGCGAAGCTGACCTGGCTGCCGCGTTGGTCTTCGTCACGCGGCGTCACCAGCGCGAGGCCGTGGCCGGCGCAGCGCGACTCGACCAGGTCGATGAACAAGCTGGTGAGGGCGAGTGACTTGATCCGGATGGCGGCAAGGCCGCCGTGCCTGGCCGCCGCCAGCACGGTGTCGACGCCGCATTCGAGCGCCGCCAGGGACAGCACCGGCGGCGTGCCGCACGTGAATCGCGCCATCCCGGCCGCGGGTCGATAGTCGGGCGTGAACGCGAAGGGGGCCGCGTGGCCCAGCCACCCCGACAACGGCTGGCGCCACGCGTCCTTGTCCATCCGGGCGGTGTGGCGTGGATGCGCCCAGGCGAACGCCGGCGCGCCGGGGCCGCCGTTCAGGTACTTGTAGCCACACCCCACCGCGAAGTCCGCGGCCGCGTTGACCGCGCCCCCGCCATAGAGATCGATCGGCATCGCGCCCGCGGAGTGGGCAAGGTCCCAGATCACCATCGCGCCGGCGTTGCGGGCGGTTCGCGTGAGCTCGGCCATGCGATGCATCCGGCCGGTACGATAGTTGACGTGCGTGAGCATCACGATCGCGAGGTCATCGTCGAAGTGGTTGGCGATTTCTGATTCGTCCACCAACACCAGCTGAAAGCCCTGTGCCCTGGCGAGCGTGTCGGCAATGTAGAGGTCGGTGGGAAAGTTCGTGCGCTCCGAGACGATTCGACGCCGGCGCACGGAACCGTCCTTGACGCTCGCGACTGCCGCGCTCAAGACCTTGAAGAGGTTGACCGACGTCGAATCGGCAACCACCACTTCGCCGGGCCGGGCTCCGACGAGCCCGGCGATCTTGTCCGCGATCAGTTGCGAGAGCGAGATCCACCCGGCGGTATTCCAGCTCCGAATGAGGCCGGCGCCCCATTCGTCTTCCACCACCTGTCGAACCCGGCCGGCGGTGGCCCGTGGCAGCACCCCGAGCGAGTTGCCGTCGAGGTAGATGACGCCTTCGGCGTCCACGCGTTCGAGCGCGAATTGATCCCGCAATGGCGCGAGGGGATCCGCGCTGTCGGCGGCGAGGCACTGCTGCCGGTTCATCATCGCAGCGACCGCAGGATGGCCCGGACCGGCGACGCATCAGCGTCAATCAGCTTCAAGGGCAGCGCAATGAGCTCATAGTCACCTTCGTCAATGCCGTCGAGGACGAGGTTTTCAAGGACGCGCATGTCGTGGGCCAGGAGTTGTTGATGGCTGTCGAGCGTCTTGCTGTCGGCGGGATCCACTGATGGCGAATCGATGCCGACGAGGCGCACGCCAAGCCGCGCCAGCCAGGTGATGGTGGACGGCGCGAACGCCGAGAACAAGGGCGACCATTCCGCCGGCGCGCTGAGGCAGGTTCGCACCAGCACCCGGGGCGGGAGGCCGTCGGCGGCGTGCGACAGCTGCTCGGGCGCAATCAACGGCCCCTTGCCGATCGCGTGAATCACGCGGCACGGCCCGAGGAACGGTGCGAGGCCGACCGCGCCGATGGCGCTGGCCTCCCGGCCATAGTGCAGCGGCGCATCGGCATGCGCGCCCAGGTGAGGCGACATCGTGATGGCGCTGACGTTGACCGGGCACCCGGGACCGATTTCCGCGTGCCACCGTTGTGAATAGGCGGTGTCGCCGGGAAACGCCGGTGTGGCCGGCGAAATTGCCGGGGAGATATCCCAGATCACTCTCATCCCGGGGAACACGATAACATCGCGCGCATGAATTCCCCGAGGGCCGCGGAGCGCGAGTCGCTCGTCCGCGTCATTGGCACGTTCGGGCTCGCGGCCGGGATCATCAACATCACGATCGGCGGCGGCATCTTCAGGTTGCCCGCCAACGTTGCCGGCTCGCTTGGTGCGGCCGCGCCGTTGGCCTACCTGGTCTGCGCCGTGGCGATGGGCCTGATCGTCTTGTGCATTGCCGACGCCGGCAGCCGGGTGTCGCTGACCGGCGGCCCGTACGCGTACGTGGGCACGGCGTTCGGCCCCTACGCCGGTTTCCTATCCGGCGTCCTGCTGTGGATGCTCGGCACGTTTGCCACGGCGGCGGTCTCGACGATCTTGGCGTCCAGCCTGGGCCAATTGGTGCCGGCCTTTTCGGGCCGGATGACGGAGATCGGCATCCTGGTCGCGGTCTTTGGCTTCTGGTCGATCGTCAACCTGCGCGGCGTAACGCTGGGCATGCGCCTCAACTCCATCGCCACCGTCGCCAAGTTGCTGCCGCTGCTGGTGATGGCCATCGGCGGCGCGTTCTTCGTGCGTGGCGCGAACTTGACCATCGCCGCGATGCCGGCGGCCGCCGACGTGGCCCGCACGTCCCTCCTGCTGATTTTCGCGTTCGCCGGGATCGAATGCGCGCTGGTTCCCAGTGGCGAAGTCCGCAATACGGCCCGCACCGTCCCGCGCGCGATCGCCCTCGCGATGATCGGCATCACCGTGCTCTACATTGCCCTGCAGATGGTGGCCCAGGGGATTCTTGGACAAGGCCTGGCGCAGGCCACGGTGTCGCCGCTCGCGGACGCCGCCGGCGTCTCACTCGGCGGTTGGGCGCGTTCGCTGCTGCTCGCCGGCGCCACCGTCTCGATGTTCGGCTACCTCGGTGGCATGACGCTGTCGATCCCGCGCATGGTGTTCGCCCTTGCGCGCGACGGGTTCCTGCCGCGCGCGCTCTCGACCGTCCACCCGATTCATCGCGCGCCACAAGCGGCGATCGTCGCCCAATCGATCCTCACGCTCGGGCTCGCGGTCTCGGGCACGTTCGAGAAGCTGGCCATCCTCGCCAACGTGTCCGCGCTCGCGCTGTACTTCGGTTGCGCGGTGGCGTCGTGGCGCCTTCGACAACTCGGCATTGAAGGCGAGGGCACGGCTTTCCGCGTGCCCCTTGGCGGCATCGTCCCCTGGCTCGCGTGCGGCGTAATCGCGTGGCTGCTGACCGGCCTGACCCGCGACGAATGGCTCGGGTTCGGGGTCTGCCTGGGTCTTGCCACTGTGGTCTTCGTTTTCACGCGGCCAACCAGGTGACGGAGTGCCCGAAATGCGGCGAGGCGGTGACGGGCGGCTCGATCGAATGCTCGCACTGCGGTGTGGTGTTTGAGAAACTCGAGCGCCGCCTCGCCGAGGCGACGGCGCCGGCCCCGATCGTCGAGCCGGTGGCGGAGAAGCCCGCCCGCGACCTGGCTGCCGGGGCGCTCGCTGGTTTCGTCTGGTGGGGGCGCGCGGTGTTCCTGTTCCTCCTCGTGTTGTGGACCTGGAGTTTCGCGCGCGTGCCGATGGGACCGGCGGTGATGAGCTCGTTTCTTCACCTGCCCGATCTCGTCTTCCACGAAGCCGGGCACGTGATCTTCTCGCCGTTCGGGCGGTTCCTGGCGGTCCTGGGCGGCAGCCTCTTCCAGTGTCTCGTGCCCGCGATCATCGCCGGCGCGTTCGTCCGCGAGCGGCAGTGGTTCAGCGCCGCGGTGGGCGCGTGGTGGACCGGACAGAACCTCCTCGACGTCGCGCCGTACATCGCCGACGCCAGGGCCCTGCGCCTGGTGCTCCTCGGCGGCAAGACCGGCGCCGAAGTCGAAGGCCACGATTGGGAATACCTCCTGACCGCGCTGGGCTGGACCCACTTCGATCGCACGATCGGCTTGTGGACCCACCGGCTCGGCCTGTTGCTGATGGTCGCCTCGCTCATCTTCGCCGCCGTGACGCTATTCAGGAAAGACGAGCCGAACTAGAATCCCGGAATGCGCCTGCCTTCCGACGCCGACCTCGCCGCGCGATACCGTGTAACCGACGGGTCGAAATTCAGCCTCAAGGACGCCGACCCGGCGGATTCGTGGGGACTGGACCACAAGAAGATCGCGAGTGACCTGTTGCGTGAGGGCGTCAAGCGCCTGGCTTCGCTGCAGGAACGCCTCTACGCGCAAGACTGCTGGTCGGTGCTGCTCATCTTCCAGGCGATTGACGCGGCCGGCAAGGACAGCACCATCAAGCACGTGATGTCCGGGGTCAACCCGCAAGGTTGCGAGGTGCATGCCTTCAAGGCGCCCTCGATCGAAGAGCTCGACCACGATTTCTTGTGGCGGACGTCAAAGGTGCTACCGAGGCGCGGGCACATCGGCATCTTCAACCGCTCGTATTACGAAGAGACGCTGGTCGTCCGGGTCCACCAGGAGATTCTCGCCAAGCAGCAGTTGCCGCCCAAGCTGGTGACCAAGAACATCTGGAGCGAGCGCCATGAGGACATCGCCGCGTTCGAGAAATACCTCGCGCGCCAGGGCGTCCTGGTCTGCAAGTTCTTCCTGCACGTCTCGCCGGAAGAACAGAAAAAACGGTTCCTCGAACGGCTCGAGCAGCCTGAAAAGAGCTGGAAGTTCTCGCTCGCCGACCTCCACGAGCGCGAACACTTCGGCGACTACATGAAGTATTACGAAGAGGCCATCCAGCAAACGGCGGCGCCGTGGGCGCCGTGGTACGTCATCCCGGCGGACCGCAAGTGGTTCGCGCGGCTGGCGGTGGCGGCCGCCATCATCGATACGATTGAATCGGTGCAGCCCGCGTTCCCAACGGTCAGCACCAAGTTGCGGCAGGAGTTCAGGGTCGCCAGGGCGTCGCTTGAAAGCGAAGGAACGCGGAAGAAGAAATGAAGCGATGCTCGTGGCCGGGTGAAGACCCGCTGTATGTGAAGTACCACGACGAAGAGTGGGGCCGTCCCGTCGTGGACGACCGCCGCCTCTTCGAAAAGATCTGCCTCGAAGGATTCCAGGCCGGACTCAGCTGGATCACGATCCTGCGCAAGCGAGAGAACTTCCGCCGCGCCTTCGCGGGCTTCGATCCGGACAAGGTCGCCCGCTACACCGCGCGTGATGTGCAGCGCCTGCTCAAGGACGAGGGCATCATCCGCCATCGCGGCAAGATCGAATCGACGATCAACAACGCCAGGCGAGCGCTCGAACTGGAACAGGAGCAAGGCTCACTGGCCGCGTATTTCTGGTCGTGGGAACCGGCGGCCGGCGAACGGCCGAAGCGGCTCAGCCCCGAAGTGCTGCGGACGATGGCGATCACGTCGCACTCGATGGCGATGTCCAAGGATCTCAAGAAGCGCGGCTGGACGTTCGTGGGCCCGACGACCAGCTACGCGTTCATGCAGGCGATGGGACTGGTGAACGACCACGTGCACGGATGCGGCGTGCGGACGGAAATCGAACACGCCCGACGACGGTTCACGCGGCCGGCACCTAGTCGTCCCTGAGCGCGGCCGTCGGCTCGACGCGGGCGGCGCGCCGCGCCGGCCACCAGGTGGCCAGGAACAGCGCCAACGTCAGCGGCGCGCCCATCGAGGCAAACAGCCAGGCGTCAGTAGAAACGCCGTACAGCGTCCGCGTCAGCACGCGGGCAATCAGCAGGCCGAACGCGAGACCGATGACCAGGCCCGCGCCGCCGACCCGGGCGCTTTCCCGGAGGAGCATCGACACCACATCGCCTGGGCGCGCACCAAGCGCCAGCCGCACGCCAATCTCGCGGGCGCGCCGTCCGACCGAATACGAGATCAAGCCGTAAATGCCGAGACACGCCAGCGCCAGCGCCATGGCCGCGAACGCGGCGACCAGGTTGCCGAAGAACTCCTGCTCCCAGGTCGTGAAGCGGCGCAGCTCGCTCATCGGCATCATGCGGTAGACCGGGAATGCAGGGCCCAGTTGATGCAACGCGTCGCGCGCCGGCGCCATCAGCGCCGCCGGCGATCCGGTGGTGCGAACGAGCAAGGCCATCGAGCGCGAGCCGTCCCGCGCGTACGGGACGTAGACGTTCAACTTCGACGGCCCGGTGTCTTCGCCGATCTCCTCGTAGTGCACGTCCGGCACGACCCCGACGATGCGGAACCAGGCGACGACCCGGTCGCTGCGGATGCCGATGCGCCGATCCACGGCGCGATCGCCGGGCCACAACCTCGTCGCGAGCGATTGGTTGATGAGCACGACCTCCGCTTGCGGATCGTCCACTTCACTGTCGGTGAAGGTCCGCCCGTCCGTGATCGGCAGTCCCAACACGCCAAATAACCCCGGCGTGATGCCGACCGACTCGATCATGATCTCGTCTTCGTCTGACGTCCGTCCGTCGGTGACCAGGCGCTGCTTCGCCCCGCCGTCGTCGCCGGGAATGCTGGTGGTGGCGGCGGCTGCCACCGCGCCGGGCAGCGCCGCAAGCCGCGACGTGGCTTGTCGATAGAACGCCGACCGCGCGCGCACGTCGTCGTAGGCGTCGCCGGCCAGATACCCGCGGGCGGACAGGATGGGCCGATGATCGAACCCGAGATCAGCGGTCTGCATCGCGAGGAAACTGCGGACCATCAAGTTGGCGCCCACCAGGAGGCCGAAGCAGAGCGCGACCTGGGCCACGGCGAGCGTGGCCTGCAGCCGCTGGCCGCCGCGGCCGAGCGACAGCCCGCGCCCGCCTTCCTTGAAGTCCTGCGTAAGATCGATCCGGGCGGCGCGGATCGACGGGATCAGCCCAACCGCGATCGCGGTGAGGAAGGACGCCCCGATCGTGAAGAGCGCGACGCGGACGTCGAGATCGAACCGCACCCAGTACGGAAGTTCTTCCGGGAAGAGGTTGCCCATCGCGTCGAGGGCCCACTGCGAGGCAAGCAGGCCGAAGGCGCCGCCCGGCAGTGCCAGCAGCAGGCTCTCCGACAGCGAGACCCAGACGAGGCGGCCGCGGCTGGCGCCCATGGCCGCCCGCACCGCCAGCTCCCGGTGGCGCGCGGCCCCGCGAACCAGCATCAGGTTGGCGAGATTGGCGCACACGATCAACAACACGAAGCCGACCGCCGCCATCAACACCATGCTCATCGCGCTGGCGCCGGCGTCGATGTACGAATCGCGAATCGGCACCACTTGAACGCCGTAGCCGCGATTGGTGTCCGGATACGCTTCCTCCAGGCGTTTCGCGAGCGCGCCCATCTGCGCACGCGTCTCGTCAATGGTCGCGCCCTTGCGCAGCATCGCCACGGCGTTGACGTTGCGGGCGGAGCGCGGCGACTCGTCCCAGCGAAGGGGCATGTACAGCTGGTCCCGCACGGGAAACTGGAAGCCCTCTGGCAGGACGCCGACGACGGTGCGCGCGCGGTCGTTGACGATGATGGTCTTGCCGATGATCGACCGGTCGGCGCCGTAGCGCCGCTGCCACAACCGGTAGGTCAGCATCACGGACGTTTCGAGCCCAGGTGCCGCCGCTTCTTCGGGAAGAAAATGCCGTCCCAGGACCGGATCGACGCCGAGGAGCCTGAAGAGATCCGGCGTAACCGATCCCCCGGTCACGCGTTCTGCGGTCGAGGCGTCCCCGCTCAGGACGAACGTCCGAAACAGGTAGGCGCCGATGCCGTCCACCGAAGGCACCGTCCTGAAATCGAGCAGATCGCGATACGAGATCTCGGCATCACCCCAGCCCGGACTCTCGGTCAACAACCGATGGGTGGGATGAAGCGTGACCAGCCGATCGGTCCGATCGCCAAACGGCATCGGGCGGAACAGCAGTCCGTTGACGATGCTGAAAATGGTGACGTTGGCGCCAATGCCGAGAGTGAGGGTCGCCAGGGCGGCGAGCAGGAAGCCAGGACTGCGGCGCAGCCCTCGCCACGAGTGAACCAAATCTCGAAGGGGTCCGCTCATCGATTTTTGGACCTTCAATCCGCGTGCCACGAATTGCGCGGTTTTCCGTGGATTCGGGAGGCACGCGTCGTGTCCTGCGTCCAGCAGCGAGACAGCGCTGTCCGCTCGCGGTCACTTATTGCTGTTTGACGGTATAGCCCTTTTTCTGGAGGAGAGTGGGAACGCCGTCTGGCCCGATGAGGTGCGCGGCGCCAACGACGACGAGGCATCCGGCGTTTTGCTGCAAGCAGGCTTCAATCGGCGCGATCCAGTTCTGGTTGCGCTCGACCAGCAAGGCTTGGTAGAGCTCGGGCGAGGTCAGCATGTCCTTCAACAGCAAGCGCTCAATCGTCGCGGTGTCGCCGGCCGCCCACGCCGTGGCCACCTCCTTGACGCTGGTGACCTGGGTGTCGAGCTCGGCCATGGTCTGGTTCAACATCGCTTCCTGCATGGCTGGGGTCAGCTGGTCGAACCGGCCTAGCTGGTAGGCCACCGTTTCGAGGGCGCGCAGCTCCTTGCCCGCGGCCTTCGCCTTGTCGAAGAAATGCTTGTCGACGCCGAGCGCAGGATCGAAACCCGCGGCCTGCAACGCCGGCAGTGTCATCGCCTCGGCCGCCATCCACGGCTTCATCCGCTGCAGCGCCATCATCGGCAGCCCGGCCTTCTCGGCGCGGCGCGTCACCTCGGCGAAGGTGCTGGCGGAAACGTTCTGCTCCAGCGTGCGGCCATCGGTGTACATCGCCTTGGCCAACACCGGCAGCAACGCGGCGGGGTTGTTCAATTCGTCGAGGTCCAGTTCCTCGACGAGGACCTTTGACGCGTCGAACGCCTTCTCGAGCTCCGGGCTCAGCGGGTAGAAGTCCGGCGTGAGCACGTGGATCGATCCCATCAAGTACACGACGGCGCCCTTGGCATCGGTCACGCTCCAGAGAAAGTGCTTCGCGGGAGCCTGGGCGGACGGCTGCACCACGAGCAGCGACGACACCAACAGCGCTGTGAGCAGGGACCGCCTGTGCATACGCAAAGGGTACACTGAGTCATGAACCTTCGCGAAGTCCTCACCGGCGCCGTCGTGATGGCGCCGATGACCAAGGGCTCCAACCTCCCCTATCGGCGGCTCTGCGTGGAACTGGGCGCGCGCATCACCATCAGCGAGATGACCGTGGCCCGGCGGCTCAAGCAGAAGCGCATGGGTGAGTTCGCCTTGATCCGCCGGTTCGAAGGGGAACCGTTCTTCGGCGTGCAGCTGGCCGGGACCAATCCAGAAGAGATGGGATGGGCGGCCGCGCTGGTGGAGGCGAAGGGCGCGGATCTCGTGGACCTCAACTGCGGCTGCCCGATCGATCACTTCACGCACAAGGGCCTGGGCGCGTCGCTCGGACGCCAGCCCGCTCGCATCCGCCGCATCGTCGAATCGATGAAGAAGTCGGTGACGAAGGTGCCGGTCACCGTCAAGCTGCGCCTCGGCTGGAACGATGAGATGCGCAACGTGCTCGACCAGGCGCGCGCCGCGGTGGATGGCGGCGCCGACGCGATCTTCGTGCACGGCCGCACCCGCAACGCCCGCTATCGATTTGCCGCCGACTGGGACGCCATCGGCACCGTCGTCGCCGCAGTCAGCGTTCCCGTGGTCGGCAACGGCGACCTGTTGTTCCCCGAGGACATCGAACGCGCGCGTGCGCGATCGGGCTGTGCCGGCGTGATGACCGCGCGCGGCGCCCTGATCAAGCCGTGGCTGTTTCGCGAAGCCACCGAAGGGTATCGTGACCTCTCGGGCGAAGACCGGGTGGACATCTACCGGAGGTACGCCGCGCTCGCGCGCGAGCACTGGGGCGCGGATGCGCACGGCCTGGAGCGGGTCCGCCTGTTCACCCGCTGGCACACCGATTTCTGGTATCGCTACACCCGAAGGCACGAGGACGGCACGTTTCCGACGCTGCAAGTGCGCGACGCGGATGCCAACACCCGCACACCGCTCGAAGCCTTCCTCGCTCGTCCGGATGCGGAAGCGCACGACTACCTGGCGGATTGCCTGGCCTACGAGCGCGAGATCGACCCGGCAGCGGCGCCTGAGCCGGCCGCCGTCCGAGAGCGAGAGTTCGTCGAGGCCGAAGGCTAGGGGAGCGTCGCGAAGCCCTGTTTCGAGAAATCGCTGTCCAGCGCGAAGGCGCGGGTCACGTCGCGCCGACGCATGATCTCGAAACTCACGCAGTCGACCAGGCTGAGATCCCGGCGATTGGCGGTGAGCAGGGACGCCAGCGCGGCAGCGTGAACGAACTCATCTACCCAGTCGACGGTGATCAGGGGCAGAAAGTCGGCCGTGAGCACACGAACGGCATCGAGGCCCAGTCGCCGCTGCGCAAGCGCGTAAGCCTCCACCATCACGTAGCTCGAGGTCACCAGCAGGGAGTCGTCCCCGAGGAACCGCTGCCACGACTTGGCACAATCGGCGTGCTTCCGTTCGTTGCTATCGAGCAACGCAAGTAACGCTGAGGTGTCAACAAAGGTGGTCATGCGCCGAACGCATCCGCCAGGTGATCGTCGTGCTTGCTGCCCAAGTCTCTGACCGAGGACTTGAAACGGCCCACTGCGGCCAGGCTCCTGGCTTTCACCGCCTCGCGATCGACCGTGCCACGAGCGCGCAGCACGGTGTCAACGCCGTCGCGAATCAATTCGGCCATCGACTTGCCCTCGGCAACGCCCAGCGCTTTCAAGGCCTGCGCCTGAGCATCGGTCAACTGGATTTGGGTGCGAACCATGTCTGTAATCATAACATCTCTTTTTACATGATGTAATCAAAGGGCTCCCGGGGACGGCTGCGCCCCCGGGAAGCCACGCGTCCACGTCAGTGCCGCCCTCAGAGCACTTCGATCACCTCCAGATCGCTGGTCGTGAGCCGGTACGTCTCGCCACGCACCAGGTGATTGCGCATGAACGTGAGGGCATCCCGGCGTTCGCGGGCCCGCTGCGCACGACGCCGCAAGCGAGTGGCGGGCGATCCGCCGTAGAGCCCAGTCCCGTCATCGCCATCGTCCTCAGCGCGGTCGAGGCCCTCGAGTTGCTTGGCGTTCACTTCGTCGGCTTCTGCCCTGGCCAGGTGTTCGGCCATACGCATTTCGAGCACGGTCGCAATCTCATCCGCAGACACATCCAGCTTCATTCCATCAATCATGGGAACCTCCATGCCGCCGAGAAGGAGCAAATCAAGGGCCGGGCGTGCCGGATTAAATTCGTTAGGGTTTTCTAGAAAAGGGGAATGGGACGTTGCAGTTTCTTCAAGCGGCCGCGCGCTTCGGCATCGCAAAAACTGATCGGCGGTCAGCCACGCCGTTCATGTTTGTATTGGTCGAGCGCCTCGAGCGATCGCGGCCAGTCGCCCTTCAGCAGGCGCGAGAGCGCGCGATCGGCCAGCAGCTTGCCGCCAGTCTGGCAGGTCGGGCAGTAGTTGGCTTCGTTGGCCGCGTAACGGATTCGCTGAATCCGCGTGCCACACACGGGGCACGGCTGGCCGTACCGGCCGTGGGCCGCCATGCCGTCCCTGAACGCGGTCACCTTCGCGGGAAACGTGTCGCCGGCCGCGGCGATCAACTCATCCCGCCACCTGGTCAGGATCCGAATGGCTTCGGCGTGCAGGCGCGCGATCTCTTCCGGGGTAAGGCGGCTCGTCAGCTGCATCGGCGAGAGCTGCGCCGCAAGAAGAATCTCATCCGAATACGCATTGCCGATGCCGCTCAGCAAGCGCGGGTCGGTGAGCGCGCGCTTGAGCGTGTGGTTCTCCCGGGTCAGCGCCTCGCCAAACGCCACGTCGGATGCGGCGAGGACGTCGATGCCGCCCGGATCGAGCGCGGCCAGTTGCTGTTCACCGCGAACCACCAACAGGGAGGCGCGACGCGTCGAGCCCGCTTCCGTCAGGAGCAGCGTGCCGCTCGCAAAGTCGAACGCCGCCAGTCCAACCTTGCCCGGCACCTTGGCCTGGCGTGCCGGCGTCTGTCCGTCATCTGGGGACCACTTGAACCGGCCGGCGATCATCAGGTGGATGACGACGAAGAGGCCGCCATCCAATTCCCACACGACGCGCTTGCCAAGGCGCCGCAGCCCGCGAACCGTCCGCCCCGCCACTTCCTGCACCGGTGGATCGACGGACCGCACGAGAAACGGGTTGGCGATGCGAACGCGCTCCAGCCGCTGCCCGAGGATGCGGGGCCGAAGGGCGTGGAGGTAGAGCTCGATGTCGGGCAGTTCAGGCATGCGCAGGCGAGGGCTAAAGCCCTCGCCCTCCATCTACTTCGCTTCGGTCTACTTCGCTTCGGCCGCGCGCTTCACGTAGATGTCGCGCGCTTCCTTGAACTGGCCGAGCACGTGCGTTTTCTCTTTGTCGCTGCGCCAGCCAGGATGCTCCGCCGCCAACTGCGTGACGACATCGATCCAGCTCACGAAGTACTCCGCCGAGGCGCGATCGCGGATCGGCTGGCCACCAACGATGACGTAGATCGGGTTGGTGATGGCGAGCGGCCGCGAGTTCTCCACCGGGAACGTATTGGCTGCGCCGATGGCTTTGAGGGAGTACCAACCGGATTTCTCGACCTTGAGGGCCACTTCGAAGGTGCCGTGCTGCTTGTCGGCGGCAAGCGGCGCGGCGTGGACGACCTGCCCCATCGAAACCAGCTCGAACCGCAGCAACGGCGCGTTCGAGGTCAGCGTGCCGCGGAACGTGACGGTCCCGCCGCCGGCCGGCAACGCGATTTCCTGTCCGGGCATCACGCCCTGGTTGGCCGAAAACTCGAGCAGCGGACCGTTGGTCACAAATCCCTTGCCGGCCAGCATGTTCTTCATCCAGTTGGCCCACGACAACTGGCCGGCGCCGAGATTGAAGTAGCCGCGAACCGAAGCGACCAGCTCGACGCGGTGCAGGCTCGAGATCGAATCCTCGCCGCCGGTGACGGGCACGCGAAATCCGGAATTGAGCAGTCGATACCAGACGTTGACGCCCGACTCGGTGGCGACCTGTGACCACAGCTCGTGATAGCTGACGGCGCCGAGGGCCACGTCCACGGGCAAGGTCTTGGCCCCGGCCACCCGGGGGTCCATCGGCTCCGCCTCGCTGAAGAACGGATGCACGTAAGCGCCGATGCCGCCCTGCTGCCTGGCATACAGCAGGATGTCGGTGTTCGACGGATACAGGCTCTCGACGCCCGTCCCTTCGTAGCCCGTGACAAACGGCGAGATGAGATGTTCCGTCAGGTTCAGCAGCGCCATGTGCCCGTAGAACGGCGGCCGGTATTCCTGCCCGATGTGCATCACCCGATCCTTCGTCGACAGCGGCTGCTCCGCCTGGCCGGGCACGTAGTTCTGGTAATCGAGGACGCGGTTGTCCTTGTTGGCAATCTGCAGGCTGATCATGTCGGCGTCTTCCGCCGCGTTCATCATGAACATGTTGGGAATGGTGTTGTGCAGGTTGCCCGCGTAGTTCATGTGCACGTGATTGCTGCCGGAGTACCAGCCCTTGGTCTTGAGGTTGACCATCCGTTTCAGCGTCACGGTCACGCTGGTGGTGGCGCCGGCTTTGACCTCGACCTGCTGCCGCGCCACCGCGTACTCGAAGCCCTTCACCGCCTCGATCGTGAAGGCGCCTGGCGGCGCCTCGGTGGTGTAGTGGCCGGGCGTGTGAAAGAGGTGCCGGCTGAGCGGACCCAGCCGCTCGTATGAATCGGCGGGCGTGTAGGGCTTGCCGTCCACGGCGGTGTGATAGACGCGCGCTTCGGTCTCGCGGCCGGTCGCCGCGTCGACGATCCGCACCTCAAGGCGGCCCATCGGGGTCTTCCACTTCTTCTGCGTGATCTTCACCACGCGCGCTTCGCCGCCCCAGGACTTGATCAACTTGAGTTGCGGCAGGCCCTGCTCGTTCGAAACGCACACGATCCACTCGCCATCGGGCGACCAGCGGGGCAGGAACGTGTCGTAGTCGCCGAACGTCATCTTGTAGGGCTCGCCGCCGGCCGTCGGCAGGACGAACAGGTTCGTGAATTGCCCGCCGAGGTGAGACGAGTAGATAAAGCGCTTGCCGTCCGGCGCCCACTGCGGCCGGGTGCGATAGAGCGTCTCTTCCTTGTGAATCAACGTGGCCTTGCCGCTGTTCATCACATCGGCCACCACCGGGACACGCCACACGCCGCCGGAGCCGAGCGGGATGCCGCGGTTGGACACCAGCAGCAGCTCCTGCCCGTCAGGCGACCAGGACGGCGAGAGGTGCACGTCGACGTCGCCGAAGTACAAACGATCGCGGCCGAACTTGTGATCGGTGGTGATCTGGACGGCGGCGCCGGCGCGGCCGTGGTCGATCGGTGCCACGAAGACGTTGAAGTATCCGTTCGGCGCAGTCGACACATAGACGAGGCGGCGCCCGTCTGGCGACCAGGCCGGCTCGAGGTTCTCGAACGCGCCGGTGGTCATCGCCGTCGATTGGCCGGTGGCGACGTCCAGGATCTTGAGGTTGATGCTCTTGCCGTCATCGTCGGCGGTGTAGGCCAGGTACTTTCCGTCGGGCGACCACTCCGGCGAGGAGAGATAGGCCGGCTCGCGTAGCAGTTCTTCCGCCACGCCGTCGGCGCGGCCGTTGGCCACCTTCATCCGCCACAACGCACCGTCCATCGCAAAGGCGATCCATTGCCCATCGGGCGACCACGACGGCCACCACGGCGTGCTGCTCGCCGCCGGCGGCAGGTAGTAGTTCTGCATGTAGTTGCCGCCGGACTTGGCGTTCGCGTAAACCTGCGCGCGGGCAACCGAAGGAAGGACGAAGAGAGCGAGTAGAGCGAGAACGGGTAGACGGCGCATCCGGGGAATATATCCCTTTCTGCCTTCTGCCTTTTGCCTTTTGCCTTTTTACCAGGCGTTGATCAGGGCCCTGAAGCCGTCGAGGCGGAACGCCGGCGGCGCGGCACGGAGCGCCCGGCTCATTCGCTCGGCGCCGGGGCTGCAGGCGCCGGTGCGGATGTAGGTGAGCGCCTCGGCGAGCGCCGCCTCGCCGGCATCGCCGAGGTCGTGCGTCGAATCGTCCGCCGCGCCGCAGGTCGCCGGCAGCCCGTCGAAATAGTCGCCCTGTCCGTTGACGTTCTTCAACGCGAACGAGACGGGAGCGAGCACCTTGTCGCAGAAGGTGATGCCGTACTGGCCCACCGGCTTGCCGTAGGTGGTGTCGCCGATAATCGTGACCGGCATGTACGGCCGGAGCGCGTTGATCACCAGCTCGCTTGCCGACGCCGACGAGCGGGTCGTGATCACGGTCAACTGCTGCAGGTCGAGCGGCCGCTCGATCGACTCGAACCGCAGCGTCTTGTTGAGCGCGGTGTTCCGGGAGTTGTGCGCGTAGGTGGCCAGAACCTGCCCGGCCGTCTTCGACCCGCCGATGAGGCTCGCCAGGTGCACGGCCACATCGACCAGGCCGCCGCCGTTGTAGCGGAGGTCGAGCACGAGTTCGTTGGCGCCGGCGTCGCGAAGCGTCGCAAAGGCCTCGTCGAGCGCCGCGTAGGACGGCGTCACGAAGTTGGTGAAAAAAATGTAACCCACGCGCTTGCCGTCGACCTCGAACACCCGCGTTAGCGACACGGTGGGAATGGTCACCACCCGCTTGACCATGTGCGCCTGCTGGCGCTCACCCGTCAGCGATTCAAACACCAGGTCGACCGCGACACCGATCTCGGAGGCGCCAAAGGCATTGCCGATGGTGCCATTCGCAATCAGCGGATCGACATCCTGGCCGTTGACCTCGACGATGCGAGACCCGCGGGCGAGCCCGCCTTCGGCAGCCGGGCTGTCTGCATAGGCCCGCAGCACCCGCATTTCGTCGTTGGTGACCGTCCAGGTGAAGCCCAGCCCGACGAACTGGCTTTCGCCGTAAAACGCCGTGTTGGCCGCCGCCGACGTGATGTAGCTGTAGTGATTGTCGATCGGCCGGTATCGCACGGCTTCGAGATAGGCCTCGGGCGACGTATACGACGCCGCGTTGACCGACGGCAGAAACTGGTTCCAGTAGTAGAGATCGCTCAGGACGTCGCGGACGTACAGGTTCTGCGAAACCACCGAGCAATTGCTGGGGCCGCTCTGTGCGGTCGCCGAGGACGACCACAACAACAACGTAATGACCACGATGGCGGACAGTGCACGCCGCATGACCTCCTATTGTGCAACGACTGGGCCATCGCCCGCTACCAGTGGAAGGGTCACGACAAACCGTCCGCCGCTGTCCGCCCACCGCGCGGCGAGCCCGGTCGTGAGCTTGAAACGCTGTGCAAGATTGTCCAATCCCACGCCAGTAGAGGACACCTCCCGGACGTGAGGGCGGCGTTCGTGTGACACCGAAAGGCGATCGCCCTCCAGGACCACCTCGACCACAAGCGGCCGTTCGGCCGAGAACTGGTTATGTTTGACCGCGTTTTCGAGCAGTTCCGGCAACACCACCGGCGGCAGGAGCCACCGGCGCGCCGCCTCGGCATCGACCTTCAGGCTCACCTGCACGCCGCTGGCATAGCGCAGGGTGATGAGCGAGAGAAACTGATCGAGCAACGCCAGTTCCTCGCCGAGCGGTACCAGCTGGCGCTTGCGCACGTTGAGGAGATAGCGATAACAGTTGGCGAGCGCGCCGACAAAGGCCGACGCGCGCGGATCGTGTTGCTCCACCAGGTGCGCCAGCGCATTGAGGTTGTTGAAGAGCGTATGCGGATTGACCTCGCTCTTGAGCACGATGAGTTCCGCTTCGAGGTTCTCGCGCTGCAGCCGCTCGTTCCGGATGCGGTCGCTTTCCCACTCGCGCACGAGAAACACCGTCTCGTAGACATGGGTAATGAACGTGACCGCAGCGACGATGGCGAGCACTGCCATGGCGATCGATCGCGGCGTCGCCAGCGGATCGCCGAACAGCACCGCCCACGCCCAAAGCGCCGACGCCGTGAAGGGCACCGTGAAGAGACAGATCAGGAAGATCAGCAGCCTGACGCGATGCCACGGCCGCGTCAGCCACGCCGTCCGATCCTGGAACCTGAGGTACAGCCGGAGGTTGCCTTCCCAGGTGATGTAGGCGACGCAGATGAACCACGCGTAGGTCGCCGCGAGGCCGGCCGCCGAATGCGCGGAGTGGTCGAGCATGCCCGCGAGATTGGGAATCGCCACGCCAACAATCGGTGTGACGAGCAGCCGCGCAACAGCGTCATCCAACCCGGTCGGGCCGGGTACACCAGGCATCGGGTCAGGATACCGGTTGCCAAGGTCCGGTAACTCCGTCCGTCCCTGCGGATGCATTTCGCAGGGACGAACGTTGGGATACAGAATAACCAATAACCAATAACCAAGGTTTGTTTATTGGTTATTGCTCATTTGTTATTTCGCGAGTTCGTCGAGCCGGCGTTGGATCTGCTGATTGTTCGGGTACTCGCCCTTGAGCGTGAGCAGGACCTGCTTGGCCGCCTCCAGGTTGCCGGACGCGGCGAGGGCCGCGGAACGGGCCATCGCGGCGCGGATCTTCAGGCGGTTGTCCCCGGCGGGAAGGGTCATCAGGTCGAGCCGCCGCAAGGCGTCGGCCGGATCCTTCTTCACTTCGGTGGTCCATTCAATCGAGATGAGTTGCAGCTCGAAATTCTGCGGGTTGCGCGCCGCGGCCAGGTCGATCAGCGCGGCACCGTCGGGGCCCTTGCCCGCCGCGCGATCGAGACCAGCCTGATGGTAGAGACCGGCGACCAGTAAGTTCCCCACGTCCTGCGGATTGCCGCTGCGGATGCCGATGCCGCCGGCATGGTTGTAGACCAGTTCGCCGCCGTGCTCGCCCGCTTCGTAGAGTGCGCCGACGCCCACCAGGCCAATCGCGGCCGCGCCCATCGCGAACACCCGGGCCTGTTGCGGTTTGCGGCTCGCCAGCGCGGCGGCGATCAGCTCCAGCACCGCGACGCCCAGGAAGATGTTCCGGGCCCGAATGCCCCATTCCTCGTGATCCATCACGGCCGCGCGCGCGCCCGGCACGCGCTCCACGGGCCCGTGCGCATCAGTGCCCGATCTCACCGCCAGCACGCTGGCGATGGTCCCAATCACAATCAGCGACGTCGCCGCGGGGCCCGTGTACGACAGCCGGCCGGTGAGGGAAACCAGCCTGAACACCACGCCGATGACAAGCAGCGCGACGGCGAAGTGGACGACCTGGGGGTGGAACGCGGCAATTGACGGCATGAAGACCCTCCTGCGGGTACTTGGATTCTAGTCGAGATGACCTTGACTCCGGCCTGTAGCCGCACGACGATGCGCAGGTGAGATCCGCCGTCATCGTTCTGGCCGTTGCAGCCGCGCTCTTCCAGCCGTCGTCCCCCGACCTGGTCTTCTTCAACGGGCGCGTCATCACCGTGGACGATGCGTTTACCGTGGCCGAGGCGGTGGCGATTACCGGCGACCGGATCACGGCCGTCGGCACGTCAGCCCAAGTGCGGACGCGTGCGGGCGCGGCCACGCGGCTGATCGATCTCCAGGGCCGGGCGCTCATTCCCGGCCTGATGGACAACCACCTGCACGGCGCCGGCGGCGGACCCGGTATCGACCTGTCTCGCGCCAGGTCCCTCTCCGAGGTGTTGGAGGCGATTGCCGCCCGCGTGCGCCGCGCGGCACCGGGTGAGGTGATCCTCTCCAACAGCGACTGGCACGAGGCCCAGCTCAAGGAGCAGCGGCTGCCGCTCCGCGATGATCTCGATCGGGTGGCGCCGAAAAATCCCCTGCTGCTGGTTCGCGGCGGCCACGAGTACATCCTGAATTCCGCGGCGCTCGCCAGGTCGAACATCGACGAGAAGACGGCCGAGCCCGCCGGCGGCCGCATCACGAGGTACGCCGACGGCCGCCTCAACGGCGAGCTGGTCGACACCGCGAAGGCACTCGTGCGCCTGCCGGCCGCAGAACCTCGCTCGCACGATCAGCAGATCGCCGATCGCGTGGCTGAATACAAGAAGCTGAACGAGGCCGGGCTCACCACCGTCCGCCATCCCGGTATTTCGATCAACGACTACCGCCTGCTCCAGGAAATGCGCTCGAAGGGCCTCTTGACGATGCGCGTCAACGCGTTGCTGCGGCCCGCGGTGGCTCCCGCCGCGCTCGAGGCGACGATCGCCGGGTCGGGCATCAAGCCGGATGAAGGCGACGAGTGGCTGCGCGCCGGCGGTATCAAGCTGGCCGTCGACGGCGGCTTTGAAGGCGGCTTGATGCGCGAGCCCTACGAGGAACCGTGGGGAGAGAAGGGCACGTTCCGCGGACTGCAGACCATCGACACGGAGCGCTACGTCGCGGCGGTTCGCGCGATGAACCGGCTCGGCTGGCGGATCGCCACCCACGCGGTGGGCGACGCGGCGATCGATCTCGTGCTGAACGCCTATGAGAAGGCGAACGCGGATCAGTCGATCGTCGGGCGCCGCTGGTCAATCGAACACGCCTTCATCGGCCGGGGCGATCAGCTTCCCAGGATCAAGGCGCTGGCGGTGGCGATCTCGGCGCAGAACCACTTGTATCTCGCCGGGCCCAGCCTCGTGAAGTACTGGGGGCCCGCGCGTGCGGGCCTGACGACGCCGGTGCGGATGTACCTCGATGCGGGCTTGCCGGTGTCCTCGGGCACCGACGCGCCGGTGGTGCCCTATCCGCCGCTCTGGACCATCTATCACTTCGTCACCCGCGACACCATCGCCGGCGGCGTGCTTGGCGCGGACCAGAAGATCTCGCGGCAGGAGGCGCTCCGGCTGGCGACGATCAACAACGCATGGCTGATGATGGAAGAGCGGACGAAGGGTTCGATTGAGCCGGGCAAGCTCGCGGACCTCGTGATGCTCTCGGAGGATCCGCTCACCTGCCCCTGCGCGATGCGCACGTGCTGATGACGATGGTCGGCGGCAAGGTCGTCGCCGGCGATCTACCGATGCCATAGACTCTCCGACATGGGTGTGTTTCGGATCCTGCTGGCGTTTTGCGTGGTGTTGTCGCACGGCCTCAATATCGCCATTCCCGTGGCGACCGCAGATGTTGCGGTGCAGACGTTCTACATCGTCTCCGGATTCTACATGGGGCTGATCCTGACGGAGAAATACCGCGACTTTTCGCCGTATTTCACCAATCGATTGTTGCGCCTGTATCCGGCGTACTTCGTCGTCCTGATTGTCACGCTGGCGCATTCGATCGTCAGGTTGCTGATGGGACGGTCGGCTGCCGATCCGGGGCTCGTCGCCTACGTTTCGGATTTTGCTCCGCTCGGCTTAGCCGCACGCACCTACCTGATTGGGACCAACCTCGTGCTGTGGACGCAGGATCTGACGATGTTTCTCAAGCTGGCGCCGGCAGGCCAGGGCCTGGCCTGGACCACGAACTTTGCCTTGAGCAACCCGCACGTCGAGAAATTTCTGCTCGTGCCACAGGCCTGGTCGTTATCCATCGAGCTGAGTTTCTACCTGCTGGCGCCCTGGCTCGTCGCGAGATCGACGGCCCTGCTGATCACGATCGTCGCCGCGACTTTGGTCGCGCGCCTTCTTCTCGCCCGGATAGGGCTCGATTTCGATCCGTGGACCTATCGCTTTTTCCCGATCGAAGTCGGATCCTTCGTTCTCGGGATCCTCTCCTACCGCTCGATGGGCGCTCGCTCGGCCTCGGCTTGGCAGCAGCGGGCGGCACTGGCGGGGTTATTGATGGCGACGCTGACCTATTCAGCCGGTCCCGGCGGGTCTCTGCAACGGCTCGCCTTCTATGGCTATTGCGTGTGGGCGCTCCCACTGGTGTTTCAGCTCACTCGACGCAACCGCGTCGACCGGTATCTCGGCGAGCTGTCGTATCCAATCTACCTGACCCACCTGCTGGTCATCAGCGTGGCCTTGTATTCGCACCTCTCTGGAACCGCACTCAGTGTCCTGATCGTGGCGCTGGTGGTTGGCGCTTCGGTGGCGCTACAAGAGGTCGTCCAGAAGCCCGTTGAGAGGTATCGGGCGTGGCGGGTGGCGCCGAGGGCGGACCACCCGGTGGCGGAAGGGCAAGTCGCGGCGTCGAACGGTTCTTGATCTAAACTCCGCCGATGAGCCGAATTGTCCTCGCTGCTCTCGTGACCACTCTCTCCCTCGCGTGCGCGCAACCCGCGCCTCCAGCGCCGGCGGCCGCGCCCAAACCGGATCCCCTGCCCGGAACCAGGCTTTCGATCGAGCAGCTGCAGCTGCAGATGTTCCACGTCAGCGCCGGGAAACGCCTGAAGCCGGCATGGCCCAATGGCGCGCGGGTGGCCGTCGGCTTGTCGTTCGACGTCGACAACGCCACGGCAACGCTCTCGACCGGCACGCTGGACTACGAGGTGATCTCCCGCGGTGAATACGGCGCCGTGGACGGTGTCCCCCGGTTGCTCAGGATGCTCGATCGCCAGCAGGTGCCGGTGTCGTGGTTTATTCCCGCGGTGAGCGCGCTCTTCCACCCGCAGATGATCAAGGACATCCAGGGTGCGGCACAGAAACACGAAATCGGAATCCACGGCTGGATCCACGAGCGCCTGCCGCTCCTCGACGACGAAAAGGAAGAGCAGCGGCTGTTAAACCAGTCGCTGGACACCCTGACGAAGATGACGGGCAGGCGGCCCGTCGGTTATCGCGCGCCGTCGTGGAAGTTCAGCGGCTGGACCATGGGACAGGTGAAGGCGGCGGGCTTCCTCTATGACAGCAGCCTGATGGCGAGCGACGATCCGTACGAGCTGCTGCTCGACGGTAAGCCCACCGGCATCGTCGAGTTGCCGATCGAGCGGATTCTCGACGACTACCCGTACTTCGGCGGCAACACGGACGGATCGAATCCGTCAGTGGGCGACGTGTATGAAGTGTTCCAGTCGGAGTTCGACGTCGCCTACCAGGAGGGCGGGCTGTTCCTGTTGACGATGCATCCACATCTCACGGGCCATCGTTCGCGCGCGGCGATGCTGGAGAAGTTGATCGGCTATATGAAGGGAAAACCGGGTGTGTGGTTCGCGACCCACGAGCAGATTGCGAACCATGTGAAATCGCTCATAGGGGGGTGACGGGGATCAGGGATCAGGGATCAGGGATCAGGGATCAGGGATCAGGGGGACCATGTGCTTACGGAGGGGGAGCGCGGACTCAAGAGACTGGTGCCTTTGAAGTAGGACCGGTACAACGAAAAAGCCCAAGCTGTTTGGGCTTGGGCTTTCGAGTCTGTCGGACCGGATGGGCCGACCAGCAATAAATCCCCGGCAGCGATCTACTCTCCCACCCACCTGCGCGGGCAGTACCATCGACGGTAGCAGGCTTAACTTCCGTGTTCGGAATGGGAACGGGTGTGACCCTGCTCCTATGGCCACCGGGAAACTTGTTCGCCTTCGCGCCTTTCGGCGCTACGGCGGAACTTGGTGTCTGGGATTCGTGCCGGCGGTCGCGGCATGTGCCGCGTGACTCACCGACCCGATCGTCCCAGAGCATTCTGTTGTCAAAAACCTACATCGGTTGATCGCTTGATCTCGTGAACTGTTGATCTTGCTGTTGACCTGTCGATCTGTTTGATCTGGCGCGGCGATACGCCGCGGAGGTCATTGGATCGATCGATCACCAGATTAGATCAACCGTTCACCACATCAAGAGATCATTCGATGTGTGTCCTGATGCTGAACATTCTGCAATGAAGATAGTTTATTGACCACACACTCCGAAATCAAACGAAGTGAATAAATGGTCAAGCCTCACGGCTGATTAGTATCGGTTAGCTGAACGT
>JBDTMB010000022.1:0-25448 GCA_039934485.1 Vicinamibacterales bacterium | reverse complement strand
TCGACTTTGCCAATATGTCGGTGGCGCCCGCCGCGCCGGCGCCGGCTACGCCCCCACCGGCACCGAAGAAGCCTGGCGCCCTGTAGCCCCCGTCGCCTGCAGTCTGCAGCCTGCAGCCTGTTCTCAGAATTTCAGGTTCGCGCCCACATAGAACCGTTGATAGACCGTGTTGATCGGCGTGCCCTGCAGCTTGAAGATGCGGTAGTCGAAACGCACGCGGAGCGGTCCGATCAGCGTGATCTTGGCGCCGCCGCCGAGATTGGTGGCGACGTGGGTTTCTTCCGTGGTGAGCGGACCAATCGTCAGCGCCTCGCGGTAGCCGCCGGCGCCGATGGTGCCGTAGAACGTGGTGCCGGCGATCTCGATCGGATTCTGGACGAGGACGTTGCCCGACCAGGTCTTGAGGGAGGGCAGCCCTTCGAGCTCGTCGCCGACGATGTTGGAATACTCGCCTTCGAACCCGAGGACGAGCAGCGACAGCCCGCCGCTGAAGCCCCTCACCGCGTGGTTGCTCGGTGTCGGTGAGACGCCGAGAAACGCCGTGAGGTCGGCACGCGCCGGCGACGCACTGCCCGCGAGGAGCAACCCCGCAAGGAGAAGGATGGTGGCGGCTTTTCGATGCAGATCGGCGCGATTCATGCGGGCTCCCAAGCTCAGGTGTCAGCAGGCTTCTGAGCTATGATCACACAAACGCGTGCCGTAAACCGCCTGTTGTAGGGAGGCTCCATGTCTGCGACGCACCGATGGGTAGTCCGTTTGGCCATTCTTCTGGCGTTGCCGGTCACGCTTCGCGCCGACACCTTGTTTCTCCGCGACGGCTCCCGCGTGCAGGGCGAGCTCATCTCGGTGAGGAACGGCACGATCGAATTCGAAGAGCGCCGCGGCTTTGGCGGCAACCGTACGGTGCGGTTCGACACGGACGAGGTCCTCCGCATCGAGTTTGACCGTAACAACACGGCGAACAACACCGATTCGGGCGGCCGGCCCGCGGGGATGCGCGAGCGGCAGGTCATCGTGTCGGCCGACACGAGCTGGAACGATGCCGGGATCGACGTCCGGGCGGGCCAGACCGTCTACATCGAGGCCACCGGCCAGGTGCGGTGGGGGAAAGATCGCCGTGATGGTCCGGCGGGGGAGCGTAACTCGCCCGCCAACCAGGCCCGTCCGATGCCCAACCGCAATGCCGCGGCGCTAATCGGCAGGATCGGCAACGGCTCGAGAGACTATTTCTTCATCGGCGACGAGAAGGGTCCGATCCGGGTGCGATCCAACGGCCGCCTCTATCTCGGCGTGAACGACGATGTGCTGACCGACAACTCCGGTAATTTCCGCGCCGTCGTCTATTACTGACGCCCTGGTGCGGCAACCCACGCGTCCACAATCACTCGCCGCGCGCGAATTGGGATTTGGCATAATTAAGCCCATGGACTTTCGTCTGAGCGACGAGCAAACGCTGCTGCGCAAGAGCGTGCGCGAGTTCGCCGAATCCGAAATGCGTCCCCACATCATGGAGTGGGACAACGCGCAGCACTTTCCCCACGAGTTGCTGCCCAAGCTGGCGGCGCTCGGCCTGATGGGCATCCAGTTCGCCGAAGCCGATGGCGGCGCCGGCATGTCGGCGGTAGACTACTGCATCTGCATCGAGGAACTGGCGCGGGTCGATCCCAGCGTGTCGCTCTCGGTGGCGGCGCACAACGGGTTGGGCGCCGCGCACATCGCGAAGTTCGCCAGCGACGACCAGAAGAGGCAGTACCTCGGGCCGCTGGCCAAGGGCGATAAACTCGCGGCCTGGGGGCTGACCGAACCCGGATCCGGCAGCGATGCCGCCGCGATGCGGACCACCGCCGTTCGCGACGGCGACCACTGGGTCCTGAACGGATCCAAGGCGTTCATCACCCACGGGACCTCGGCCCACACGATGGTGGTGATGGCCGTCACCGACAAGGCCAAGGGCAGCAAAGGCATCTCCGCCTTCATCGTCGAGCGCGGCACGCCGGGCCTGCTGGCGGGCAAGAAGGAAGACAAGCTCGGCATGCGGGCCAGCGAGACGGCCGAAGTGATCTTCCAGAACTGCCGGATCCCCGCCGGTCAGTTGATTGGTGACGAGGGCCAGGGGTTCATCCAGACGCTGCAGGTGCTCGATGCGGGCCGCATTGGCATCGCGGCGCTGGCCGTCGGGCTGGCGCAGGGCGCGTTCGAGGCGGCACGCAACTATTCGCAGCAGCGCAAGCAGTTCGGGCGCGCCATCGGATCGTTCCCGTCGATCGAGGGCCGCCTCGTCGATCACGCCGCCCGGGTCGAAGCGGCGCGGCTGCTCACTTACCGCGCGGCGTGGCTGAAGGATCAGGGCCGCCGGATGACGCTCGAATCGGCGATGGCCAAGCTCTATGCCAGCGAGATCGCGGTCCGGGCCGCGGAAGACGCCGTGCAAATCCACGGCGGCTACGGTTTCGTGAAGGACTATCCCGCGGAGAAGTTCTTCCGCGACGTCAAGCTCGTCACCATCGGCGAAGGCACGAGTGAGGTGCAGCGCCTCGTGATCGCCCGGCAGTTGCTGGCTGCCTGACGTGAGCCCTCTCGCCGAGCGCGTACGATCCGGCGATGCACGGGCCATGGCGCGCGCGATCTCCCTCATCGAGGACGAATCACCGGCCGCCGCGGGCCTCGTCCGCGACATCTTTCCCCACACCGGCCGCACCTATCTCGTCGGCGTCACCGGTCCGCCCGGCGCCGGCAAGAGCACGCTGGTCGACCGGCTGATCACGGAAACCCGCAAGGCCGGCGAAACGCTTGGGGTCATCGCCGTCGATCCGACAAGTCCGTTCACGGGTGGTTCGATCCTGGGTGACCGCCTCAGGATGCAGGCCCACGCGCAGGACGATGGCGTCTTCATCCGCAGCATGGCGACCCGCGGGCACATGGGCGGGCTGGCGCGCTCCACCAGTGACGCGGCGCTGGTCCTCGATGCGGCCGGCAAGACCGTGGTGATCATCGAAACCGTCGGCGTCGGCCAGGACGAAGTCGACATCGTCCGCACCGCTGACGTGTCGGTGGTCGTGCTGGTGCCGGGCACCGGCGACGATGTGCAGGCGCTCAAGGCCGGCATCATGGAGATCGCCGACATCTACGTCGTCAACAAGTGCGATCGCGACGGCGCCGATCGAATGGTGACGTCGATCGAGTCGAACCTTTCGCTGCAGTCGTTTGGCGAAGGCGAGTGGCGCCCGCCGATCGTCAAGACCGAGGCCACCACCGGCCGCGGCGTGGCCGAGTTGTGGGCCACCGTGCGCCAATTCCGGAAGCACTCCGAAGGCACCCGGGAGCACCGGCTCAAGGCGCGCAACGAGTTTCGCCTCCGCGACCTGCTGACGCATCGCTTCATGGAACACGTCGAGCGGGAGATGATGAGCGCCGGCGAATTCGACGCCCTGGTCACCCGCATCGCGGCGCGTGAGGTCGATCCCTACACCGCGGCGTCGGAGATCCTGGCCCGGGCCCTCAAGCCATGAGAGCCATCCTCGATCACCTGGGGATCGCGGTCAGCGACCTGCCGGCGTCGCTCGGGTTCTTTCGCGACACGCTGGGCCTGCACCTCGACCTGAGCGAGGAGATTGCCTCGCAGCGCGTGCGCGCCCATTTCATCTCCACCGGGCAATCGACGCTCGAGTTGCTTGAAGCCACCGCGCCCGACTCGCCAATCGCGAAGTACATCGAAAAGCGCGGTCCGGGTCTCCATCACGTGGCGCTTCGCGTGGCCGACATCGAAGCGGCCCTGGCCCACCTGAAGGCGCGGGGGATTCGCCTCATCGACCAACGGCCGCGAGCCGGGGCCGAAGGCGCGCTCGTGGCCTTTATCCACCCGTCCGCCGCCCACGGCGTGCTGGTCGAACTCAAGCAGCCGGCGCCGAAGGTGGCGAGGTTCCAGACGGTCGGCCGGCACCCGCTGGGCGATCTCGAGCTGTTCTCGCTGTGCGACGGGTTCTTTGCGCTCGACGGCGGAGCGATGTTCGGCGTGGTTCCGCGTGCGCTCTGGGAAAAGCGACTGCCGCCCGACGACGACAACCGCATTCCCCTCAGCATGCGACCGCTGGTCGTTCGCGGTGAGAAGACGCTGCTGATCGACGCCGGGTGCGGCGACAAGTCCGACGCGAAGTTCCGCGAGATCTATGGCCTGGAGCGTGCCTACCATCTCGATCACTCGCTGGCCGAAGCCGGCCTCTCCGCCGCCGACATCGACATCGTCGTGGCCAGCCACCTGCACTTCGATCACGTGGGCGGCTTCACCGCCCGGGCTGCCGATGGCCGCATCGTGCCGCGGTTTCCGAACGCGCGCTACATCGCGCACCGGGCGGAATGGCAGGACGCCATCCACCCCCACGAGCGGAACAAGGCCAGCTACCTGGCCGAGAACTTCGTTCCCCTGCAGGACGCTGGAGTGCTGACGCTGGTCGACGACGGCGCCGAGATCATGCCGGGCGTGAAATATCGGCGGTCGGGCGGCCATACGGCGCACCACCAGGTGCTCACCATCGAGTCGGGCGGCCGCACGGCGGTGTTCACGGCGGACATGTATCCCACGTCGAGGCACGTTGCCGATCCGTGGATCATGGGCTACGACTTGTACCCGATGGAGACGCTGGCATTCAAGCGCGCCTTCGCGCGCGAGGCCATCGAACGTGAGTACCTGATCTTTTTCGAGCACGATCCCTCCATGGCCGCCGGCTATCTTCGCGAGAAGGACGGCAAGCGGTCGGTGGAGCGGCTGATTTGAACGCCACAGCGGCCTGCAACCCCGTAACCTGCAGGCCCGTAGCTTGCAGCCCCCGTGGCCTGCAGTCCGTAGTCCGTAGCCTGGGAGCAACAGTATGTCCGTGACGATTGGCATCATCGGCGGCAGCGGCCTGTACGACATGGCGGAACTGACCGATCGGGAAGAGAAGCGGTTCGAGACGCCGTTCGGCGAACCCTCCGCGCCGTACGTCGTCGGCACGCTGCGCGGCAAGCGCGTGGCGTTTCTGTCGCGCCACGGCGCCGGCCATCGGCTGACGCCGAGCGAGATCAACTACCGCGCCAATATCTTCGGCATGAAGCTGCTGGGAGTGGAGTGGATTGTGTCCGCCAGCGCGGTTGGCAGCCTGCAGGAGCAGTATCGGCCGATGGATCTCGTCTTCCCCGATCAGTTCATCGATCGGACGCGCGGCCGCGAGAGCACGTTCTTCGGCAACGGCCTGGTCGCCCATGTCGGTTTCGCGCATCCGCTGTGCAAGGAGTTGTCGGCACTGGCCGCCGACTGCGCCGCCGCGGCCGGGGCCCGGGTCCATCGCGGCGGCACCTACCTCTGCATGGAGGGGCCGCAGTTCTCCACGCTCGCCGAGTCGAAGCTGTATCGCGCGTGGGGCGCCGACATCATCGGCATGACCAACCTGCAGGAAGCGAAACTGGCGCGGGAAGCCGAGATCGCCTATTCGACGATGGCGCTGGTGACCGACTACGACTGCTGGCATCCGGAGCATGACTCGGTGACCGTCGAGATGATCATCAACAACCTGACGCAGAACGCGAAGATGGCGCAAACGGTCATCGCCGGCGTCGTCGAGCGGCTCGACGAGACCCAGCACCACGAGTGTCATCGCGCGCTCGAGCACGGCATCATCACGCGGCCCGACGCCATTCCCGAACAGACCAAGCGTCACCTCGCTCCCATCATTGGCAAGTACGTTAAATAACCAATAACCAATAACCAATAACCAATAACCAATAACCAATAACGAAGGCCCATGAAACTCATCGTCACTGGCTCGATCGCGTTCGACTACCTGATGTCGTTTCCCGGCAAGTTCACCGAGCACTTCCTGCCCGAGCACATGCACCGCGTGTCGCTCAGCTTCCTGGTGGATTCGATGGATAAACGGCGCGGCGGCTGCGCCCCGAACATTGCCTACACGCTGGCGCTGCTCGGCGAGCGGCCGCTGCTGATGGCGACCGCTGGCCAGGACGTGGGCGACTATAAGGCGTGGATGGACGCGGCCGGCATCGACACCAGCCTGGTCAAAGTCATTGACGGGAAATTTTGCGCGTCGTTCTTCTGCAGCACCGATCGGGCCAACAACCAAATCGCGTCGTTCTACACCGGCGCGATGGAGAACGCGGGCGAGCTGTCGTTTCGCACGCAGACCGATCTCAAGGATGACGGGTTGGTGATCATCGCGCCGAATGACCCGGCGGCAATGGTCCAGTACGCCGAGGAGTGCGCGGCGATGGGCGTGAAGTACATCTGGGATCCCGGCCAGCAATGCGCGCGGATGGAGGGCGATCAGCTGGCGAGCGGCATCAGTGGCGCCTTCATGGTGATCTGCAACGACTACGAATTCGAGTTGATCAGGCAGAAGACGGGCATGAGCGAAGCCGACATTCTCGAGCATGCGCAGCTGCTGGTGGTCACCAAGGGCGAGAAGGGGTGCACGATCTACCGGCCGGCCGGCACGACGGACGTCCCCGCGGTCGCGCCGCATCGGATCGAGGACCCGACCGGTGTTGGGGATGCCTTCCGGGGCGGGTTCATGAAAGGACTCGCGACCGGAGCCTCCTATCCCATCTGTGCCCAGCTGGGCAGTGTTGCTGCCACTTACGCTCTCGAGCACCTGGGCGGGACCTCCCACGCGTACACCTGGCAGGAGTTCAAGGCGCGGTACGAAGAGCACTTCGGGAGGCTGTGATCCGCGTGTCTTTGCACGCAAATCGGACTGAATTTTTTTGGATAGAACATTGCAAATTGCGCGCGGCGGGTTACAGTAGGCGCGTAATCCATGGGGACACAGGAGATTCCGTCATGAGTAGCAATCGGTGCCGCGTTGCGGTACGTGTCGTCATCGCCGCGTTCGTCCTCGGCGCGGTCCCGGCGTTTGCGCAAACGGCGCCGGACCTCGGTACTGCGGAGCCCTTCGCCGTCCTCGCCGGATCAACGATTACCAATACTGGGCCCACGGTCATCAACGGCAACCTGGGCCTGTTCCCCGGCCTCGCGGTCACCGGGTTTCCGCCGGGCGTGGTCAACGGCACCGGTAACGCCGGTGACGCCGGCTCATCATCCGCCAAGGATTCTCTCGTTACCGCGTACAACACGGCGGCGAACAATCTGTGCACCCAGGACCTGACGGGTCAGAACCTGGGCGGACTGACGCTGGTTCCAGGCGTGTACTGCTTTTCGACCTCCGCCCAGTTGACCGGCGTCCTGACCCTGAATGGCCAGGGCAACGGCAATTCGGTGTTCATTTTCAAGATCGGCAGCACGCTCACGACGGCCAGCGGTGCGTCGGTCGTGGTGATCAACGACGGCGGCGGGCTCTGCAGCCCCTGGTGGCAGGTGGGCAGCTCGGCCACCCTCGGGACCACGACCAATTTCTTGGGGAACATTCTTGCGCTCACGAGCATCACGCTGAACACTGGTGCCCAGGTCCTGGGGCGGACCCTGGCGCGAAACGGCGCCGTGACGCTCGACAGCAACACCATTACCAGGACCACCTGCACCCCGAGCGCGGCGCCGACGCCTGTTCCGACGATGCCCCAGACGTTGTTGCTCCTGCTCGCGTTGGGCCTCGTGGGGGCCGGTTACCTTCGGCTGCAGCGCTCTCGCAACTCCCAGCTGCTTCGCTCGTGAAGTGGGCTGGGCCGCCGCCGCGGCGGCTCATACGACCACTGGTAGTAGCTTCGCGGTCCATCTAGATTGAGGGCGTTTCCCTCATGCGGGTTACGTACGGTTCGGACCTGCCTCCAGGCCAGTTGCTGCGCGTCAGCGCTCTCACGAAACGCTATGGGCGGTTCACGGCCCTGAGCGACGTGTCGTTTCACGTGCGGCAGGGCGAAGTGCTGGGACTGATCGGCCCGAACGGATCCGGCAAAACCACGTTGTTTGAATGCCTCGGCGGCTTGCTGCCCTTTGAGGGCGGCGAGATCGCGGACGCGGCCCGCCATTCCGTCTTCTTCGTGCCCGACGCGGTAGCGCCGTGGCCGGCGCAGCCCGTCGACTGGGTGCTGCGCTACATCGCCGGCCTGTTCGGCGGCGCCGACGGCGCGCGCGACCGCGTCGTCCGCGCACTCGAGATCGATCCGCTCCTGCGCGTGCCGATGGGGCAGCTCTCCAAGGGACAGCGCAAGCGCGTGCTTCTGGCGTTAGGGTTGCTGACGCCGCACGCGATGCTGCTTGCCGACGAACCGTTTGAAGGGCTCGACCTTCGCCAGACCCGCGAGGTGGCGCGCGTGTTGCGCGAGGTGTCCGCAGGCGGCCGGACCCTGTTCCTGTCAATCCACCAGATCGCCGACGCGGCGAGAGTCTGCGACCGGTTTGTCCTGCTGAGTGGAGGGCGCGTGCGCGGCGAAGGCACGCTCGCCGAGCTTGGCGTGCTGGCGGCATCGAAGGGCGGCGGCGTCACCGCGGATCTCGAAGAGGTGTTTCTTGCCCTCACGTAAATCGGCGTTCCACTGGTTCCTCGAGAAAGAGTGGCGGGAACTGCTGGCATCGCGCGCGTGGTGGGTCATGCTCGTGGTCATTGGGCCGCTGGTGGGCGTATCGTTCATCAGCGCGGTCACGGCCTACGGCGAGTTGAGCGGGGTGAATGGAACCTCGGCCGGCGTGGGCGAAGCGTTCTCACCGCTGGTCGGCATCTGGGCGCCGACCTTCAGCGCGTGCGAGCTGGCCGCCGCATTCCTCTTGCCGTTTGTCGCGATTCGCCTGGTGTCTGGTGATCGGCAAAGCGGCGCCTTGAAGATCGAGATGCAGCATCCGTCGCCCGCGGGCGTGCGGGTGGCCGCCAAGACGCTGGTGCTGATCGCCGGCTGGCTCGTGGCGACGGCGGCGCCATTGCTCGCGGCGGCGCTGTGGGTGAGTTACGGAGGCAGCCTCTATCCGCCGGAGCTTGGCGCCGTGGTCCTCGGTCACGTGTTGAACGCGGGCCTCACGATTGGCCTCGCGGCCGCGGCCGCGGCGCTCACCGAACATCCATCGACCGCGGCCATCCTCACCCTGACGGTGACGGTGGGCACGTGGATTCTCAACTTCGTCGCCGCGGTCCAGGGCGGCGTGTGGGAACGCGCGGCCGCCTACACGCCAACGGCGATGGTGGCGGAATTCCAGCGCGGCCTGGTGAGAGCGGACGTCCTGCTGATCGCGCTGCTGCTCATCGTGGGCGGCCTCAGCTTCGCGGCCATCTGGTTGAGGACCGGCCTGGCGATCCGGCGGCGCGTCCAGGAATCGGCGGCGCTGTCAGCCGCCGTGCTGGCGGCGATCATGGCGTCCACCTTCGTGTCGCCAAGTTGGGATCTGTCCGAGAGCCGGGCCAATTCGTTCCCGCGGGCGGATGAAGCGGCGCTCCGCACCATTCACGCGCCGCTGCGCATCGAGGCCCACCTGGCGCCGGAGGATCCCCGGCGATTCGACCTGGATCACCGTGCGATCCGAAAGCTCCGGCGCGTGTTGCCGTCGACGCAGGTCGAATACGTGTCGGCCACCTCGGTGGGACTCTTCGAGCAAACCAGCGCCCACTACGGCGAGGTGTGGTACGACCTCGGCGGCCGGCGCGCGATGAGTCGAGCCACGACGGCGGAAGCGGTGCTCGAGACGATCTATTCCATCGCCGACATCACCGCGCCGGTGGAAAGCGAAGGGGAGTTGTTTCGCGGCCATCCGCTGGCCGCGCGGCCGCGCGGCGCGGCGGCGGTGTTCTACGGCATCTGGCCGGCCACGGTGATCGCCGCGGCGCTGCTGTTACAACGGAGACGTTCATGAGGAGACGTGTATGACAAGGAATCTTGCGGGCGCCATCATCGCGATGAGCGCGGTTGGCGCGTGGACGACGCTGGCGGCAGAAATCAAGGTGGACCTCAGCAAGGAGCAGGTCGGCCGGCCACCGGCCACGTTCGCGCCGATGGTCGGCACGTGGGTCGTGGCCCAGGACGGCGCCGACAAGGTCATCATGGTGGATGGGCGCCCGTGGGTGGCCAGCAAGGACAACCCGACCAGGCTCCTGATCGAAAGCGCCCGGAAACTGTACGGCACCTCCAACGAGGAGCTGATGGACAACGCGAAGCAGTTCGCCTACTTCCCGGTGGCCGTGCTCAAGAGCGTGCCGAGCTTCTCGGGCGGCACCATCGCCGTGAAATTCAAGACTATCTCCGGCGACGCCGATCGCGCCTCCGGCATCCTGTTCAACGTGAAGCCCAACGGCGACTGGCTGTCGATTCGCTACAACGACACGGAGCACAACATCGCGTTGTGGGAATTCCACAACGGCCTGCGCCGCCGGGTCGCGGGTGGACCCGAAGGCAAGTGGATGCTCGACCGGGCGGCGTACCACGAGTTGAAGATGACGGTGGACAACGCCGACTTCAAGGCGTGGATCGACGGCGAGCTGGCGCTCGAATACACGCTCGGCAACGAGCCGCGCCCTGGCCGCAACGGCGCGGCGCCGAACCCGGACCTGTTTCCCGCCAACAATCCCGTGCTGAGGCCGCCGGTGTCGGGGCAGATCGGAGTCTGGGCCAAGACCGACAGTACGAGCTACTTCAAGGATTACGTCGTGACTCCGAAGTGACGGGAGTCGGGAGTCGGGAGTCGGGAAGAAACTTCAACGCGGCGAACATTCGCCCGGCGTCACACCAAGCGGCGCGTTGACGGCAGACTGCAACGAGTCGGCGGTCAGCGCCCCGTTGTTCTGCATCTTCTTCAGCACCACATCGCGTTGGGTACGCGCCCGTTCCGGGTGGCACCACGGATCCTGCGGCGAGGGATTGGGGATCTGAACGCTGAGGAGCGCCGCTTCGGCGGCGGTCAATTGCCCAGGCTGCTTGCCGAAGAAGGCCTGGCCGGCCTGGTCGATGCCGATCCACTTGTGCTGCCCGAACGGACTCTTCGCGGCCACGGTGGACAGCAGTGTGTCGACGTCCCACTCCCGCGTCAGCCGGGCCATCGTCGCGACTTGTGACAGCGGGTAGCGGGGTGTCCCTAGCAGGGTGGTCGTGTAGAGGCGCGAGACTTCACCGGCCAGAATCACCCCAGCCTGATCCTCCAGGCAGCGCACTCGCGCTTCTTTCGCCTGCGCTTGGGAACGCGGCTCTGCCGCAAGATTGCACGTGACGAAGCCGAAGAGGCTCCAGGGCGTGAGGGGTTCGACGTGCGGTTCGCCCCTTCCGTTGGCGCGCGCCCAGATGGCCGCGTGCAGCAGGGGCGGGAGCGGCGCGGTCACCGGGGCCGGCGACTCGGGAGCCGTCCAATTGCCGATGGAATAGAGGGCGGAGGGCAGGACCACGAAACCGATCATGCCAAGCCCGATGAGCCCGAGGAGCAGATTGCGCCAGTCCAGTTTCACTTGACCCAGCGCTATACTTTACATTACAAAGTTCTTCATGGCAAGCCCGACGCGGGCTGTCAAACCAGGTTAGGCAGCGGGCAGGTTACGCAAGGTTGATGGCCGTGGCGTGCTTGGGTTGATACAGGCCGATGTCGCCGCCGCTCGGCATCCGGATCGTGGTCTTGATCCCCCAGCCGGCGTCTTCCAATCCTGAGCAACGCACGCCCTTCGCACCGAGCGCCGTCACCTCGGCTGCCACGTCGTCGCACATCAAATACAGCACGACGCCAAGCATCGTCCGGTCGCCGTGTTGCTGGGTGAAGGCGCCGTCGGCGGGGTGGACGGCCAGCTCGGATGGTGGCAGGGCGAAGATCAACCAGCCTCGCCCCACGTCCACGCTCGTGAAGCCCAGCACGTCGCGGATGAAGGCGCGGTCCGCGTCCGCATTGGTGCTGTAGAGAAGAAAGTGCGCGCCGTTAATCATGGATCCCCTCGGAACGTGCGAGAGGATACTACAGTCCGGCGGCGACTTTCGCGCGTGCCGCTGCGGTGATGCGCACGTATTTCGCCTGCATCAGCAGCCATTCGGTCTGCAGCAGCCGGACCTGCGCGTCGTTGAGCTCGGCCGAGGTGATGACGCCGTTCTCGTACGAGACCTGCGCGATGGTGACGCTTTCCCGTGCCAGTTCGAGCGCCTTTTCCTGCATCGCTACCACTTCGGCCGAGGCCTCGAGCGAGGTCCACGCCGACTCGAGCTCGAGCCGTGCGTTGTCGGTGGCGTAAAGCAGGCCGTGCTCGGCCTGCCGCATTTGCGACTGGGCCTGGCCGCGCCGCGCCGCCGCGCCGGGTGAGGCGAACAAGGGAACGTTCAGGCTGAGGCCAAAGGAATAGCTCTGGTTGTCCCTCGACAGCAGCGTCCCCAGCGAGTCCTGTTGATATTGCATGTTACCGGTGAATGCGAGGCTGGGCTTCCATTCGCCCTGTGCCAGGTTCGAGGCGTACTCCGCGCCCTGCCGGCGGGCGGCGAAGGCCTGGAGGTCCGGCCGCTTCGGCAGCTCGCGATCCAGCTCTTCGCGCGCGTGGCCGATCACGGGTTCGTCAAGCGAGCCATCGAGCCTGAGCGGCTGTGACTGCGGAATCGACAGGACGCTGCGCAGCGCCTGCAACGCGGTGTCGACCTGGGCGCGCGTCTGGATGCGCCGCGCCCTGGCGTTGGCCAGTTCGACCTCGGCCTGCAGCACGTCCAGCCGCGCCACCGTGCCGGCTTCGTCGCGCGCGCGCGCCAGCTCGAGTTGCTTCTGGCCGAGCTGCACTTGCTCGTCGGCCACCGCGACGCCGCGCTCGTTCATCAACGCCCCGTAAAACGTTTCGACGACCCGGTATTCGATCTCCTGCCGCGTCCGCTCGAGCTCCAGCTTCGAGGCATCGAGCGAGGTGGTGGAGATGCCGTAGGCGTTGTTCAACCGTCCGCCGGTGTAGAGCGGCTGGCTGATGTACAACTGCATGTTGTTCTGCCGCGAGAAGGCCGCCTGGAACGTCTGTTCGTTGGGCCCGAACACGCCGGCGGGAATCCTGATCACCGGGAAGCGCTGGGTCGGTGTGTAATTGTAGCCGAGGTTCACCTGGGGCAGGAAGTTGGTCTTGGATTCCTGCACCTTGGCCTGGGTTTCGACCACGCGCTCTTTCGACACCTTGAGGCCTTCGTTCGCCGACAGGGCGCGCTCGAGGGCCTGGTTGAAGTTCAGGGTCACTGGCTCGGTGGGGCGAACCTGGAGGTTCGCAACCCCGCCTTGCGCGAACGCGCTGGCCGCAGAGAGGAACCATCCCACCAGCACGATCACGATCAGGATGGCGGTGACGCGCACTGCCGGGCTGAGCCGCGGCGCCGGCGACCTCCGCCACGCCTTGACCCGCTCGACGATGCGTGCCAGCAGCAGGTACGCCACCGGCACCACCACCAGCGTGAGCAGCGTGGACGTAATCAAGCCGCCGATGGTGGCAATCGAGATCGGCGAACGGAAATCGCTGCCCTCGCCACGGCCGAGCGCCGAGGGCAACATGCCGAGGATCATGGCGATGGTGGTCATCAGGATCGGCCGCAGGCGGATCGGGCCGGCCTTGAGGATGGCGTCGGTCACCGACAGGCCTTCCCTCACGTACTGATTCGTCAGGTCGACCAGCAGGATCGCGTTCTTGGTGACCAGCCCCATCAACATCACGACGCCGATCATCGCCGGCATGCCGAGGTTCTTGCCGGTCAGCAGGATCGCGAGCAGTGCACCGACCAGCGCCAGCGGCAGCGCCAGCATGATCAGGAACGGTTCGAGGAACGACTCAAATTGCGACGCCAGCACGATGTAGATGAAGGCCACCGCGAGGATCATCGCCATGCCCATCGCCGCCGCGGATTCCTGCATCATCTCGACGTCGCCGGCAAAGCCCCATTCGAAGTTGGGCGGCAGCTTGACGCCGGCCATCACCGCGGCGACGTCGCTCGTGACATCGCCGAGCGGCCGGTCCGCCAGCTCGATGCCGATCTTGGCCTGGCGCCGCCGCGCTTCGCGGTCGATGCTGGTCGGGCCCACCGCCGGCACCATCCTCACGATGTCGCGGGCGCGGACCAGGGCGCCGGTCGGCGAGTAGAGCGGCGTGCTTTCGATCGCCTGGAAGTTGTTCCGGTACTCGGGAGCGAGGCGCACCCGGATGTCGTACTCCTTGTCGCCTTCGCGCAGCCGCGTCGGCACGATGCCTTCGACCATCCCGCGCAGCTGCATGGCGATCGAGCCGACGTCGAAGCCGAGGTCGGCGGCGAGCTCGCGGTTGACGCTGGCCACCATCTCCGGCTGGCCGGTCTCGAGCGAGCTGTCGACGTCCACGGCGCCGCGGACGGCCTTCACCTTCGCCACCACTTCCTCGTTCAGCTTCTGCAGGGCGGCCAGGTCGTCGCCGCGCAGGTAGACGTTCAACGGCGCCTCGCTCGGCGCACCCTGCATGAACTCGGGATCCGCCACGGTCATCTTGAGCATCGGGATCGCCTTGAGGCGGCTCCGCATGTCGTCCTTGAGCGCCAGCAGGCCGCGCTCGCGTTCGTTCTTCTTGCCGGCCTTCTCGCGCAGCGCCGCCTTGAGCGGATTGCCCTCGACCCCGACGGTCGAGAAGATCTGCCGCACTTCGGGCATCGCCTTCACGGTCTGTTCCACCTCGGCGACGTATTCCACCGTGCGCTCGAACGAGGTGCCGGGCGGCACTTCGACGTTGACCACGAACTCGCCACGGTCCTCGACCGGCACGAACTCCGTGCCGATGACGGTGAGCGTGGACATGCTGGCGAAGAACACCACCGTGGCGGTGGCGACGATCTTCCACGGATGGCTGATCGCCCACGCCAGCAGGCGGTGATAGCGGCGGTCGATGCCGTCGTAGAACGTGCCCCACCGCTCGAGAAAGCGCCCGAACGCGGTGCGCCGGCGTTCCTCGGGCGGAATGAACCGCACGAAGCGCGACGACAGCATCGGGTCCAGCGTGAACGCAACCAGCAGCGAGATCGACACCGCAAAGGCGATGGTCAGCGCAAACGACTTGAAGAACTGGCCGACGATGCCGGTCATGAAGCCCACCGGGAGGAACACCGCCAGGATCGTGAACGTCGTCGCCATCACCGCGAGGCCAATTTCGGCCGTGCCGCGCTGCGCCGCCGTCACCGGATCTTCACCGTGTTCCATGTGGCGGAAGATGCTCTCGCGCACGACGACGGCATCGTCGATCAGGATGCCGATGACGAGCGACAGCGCCATCAGCGTCATCATGTTGATGGTGAAGCCCACCACATACATGAAGAAGAACGTCGCAATCACCGACGTCGGCAGCGCCAGCGCGGTGATCAGCGTCGAGCGCCAGTCGCGCATGAACACGAAGATGACGAGCACCGCCATGATGCCGCCGAAGATGATGTTGCTGCGGACCTCGGCGACGTTTTCCTTGATCCCTTCCGCGTCGGTGTGCACCGTCTTGATGTGGAGCTGCGGGAACTGCGGCAGCACCTTGGCCAGCGCCGCGTCCACCTTGTCCTGGACGTCCACCGTGTTCGCGCCCGACTGCTTGCGGACCGAGAACGACACCGCGTCGGCGCCGTCGAGACGCGTGGTCGAGAGCCGATCTTCGTAGCCGTCCACCACGGTGCCGACATCCTTGACGCGCACCGTCGAACCACCCGCCGAGCGGAGAATCACGTTCTCGATCTCGGCTGCCGACTGGTATTCACCCTTGGTGCGGAGCGACACCGCCTTGCCGTTGGCTTTGATCTGCCCGCCGGGCACATCGAGGTTGTCGGCGGCCAGCTTCGCGGCCACTTCGGTCAGCGGGAGGCTCAGCGCCTCGAGCCGGCGCGGATCGAGGTTGACCTGCAGTTCCCGGACCTCGCCGCCGTTGACCTCGACCGCCGCCACGCCGTCGATCTGGCCCAGCAGCGGCTTCAAGTCGTCTTCGATCATCCGGCGCGTGACGTCCGAGGGTGCGGTCGAGCCGACGGCGTAGGTCGCGATCGGCAGCGCCGCCACGTCGAAGCGCTGGATGGTGGGGTCCTTGATCTGCTCGGGCAGGCGCTCGCGAATCGCCGCCACCTTTTCGCGGACCTCGGCGGCCGCGGCCTGGGGGTCCACCTCGAGGCGCAGTTCCACGCCGACGCGCGAGAAGCCCTCGGTCGAGGTCGAGATCACGCGCTTGACGCCGTTGATGCCGGCGACGGCATCTTCGATCGGGCGGGTGACGAGCGTTTCCACTTCTTCGGGACCCGCACCGGGATAGACCACGGTGATGTTGACGAAGGGGAAGTTGACCTCGGGGAACAGGTCGATGCCGAGGCGTCCCATGGCGACGATGCCCAGCACCATGAGACTGACGATGACCATCGTCGCGAACACGGGTCGTTTAATGGATGTATCTGATATCCACATATGAAGCCTTCAGACTACGGACGACGGACTACAGGGATTCGGGTTACTCGACCGCGCGCACTTTGGCGCCGGGAGCAATCGGGCGGCGAGCGTCGGCGACCACCTTGTCGCCCGCGGCCAGGCCCTTGACGATCTGGATGCGCGTGCCGTCGCCAAGGCCCTCAATGACTTCGACCGTCGCCACGGCGTCGCCCTGCAGCTTGAGCACCACGCGCTTGCCGTCCCTGGTCGTCACCGCGTCGCGCGGGATCAGGATGGCGTTGGTGGCGGTGGCCTCGATGATGCGCGCCGTGGCGTACATGCCCGAAAGCAGCGCGCGTCCTTCGTTCGGAACGCGAACGTCGATCATGAAGTGGCGATTGCGCTCGTCCACCTCTGGCGCGATCGCCGCCAGTTCGCCGGCATAGGTTTCGCCGGGCTTGGCCTGCACCGAGACCCTGGCCTTGAGGCCCACCTTCAGCCGGCCGGCTTCCATTTCCGAGACGCCCGCCTCGAGTTTCATCTGCCGCAGATCGGCGACCACGAAGACCGGCTTGTCGCCGGGAATGGCCCCGGCGTCGTAATTGCGCTCGACCACGTAGCCGGTGACCGGCGAGGTGATGGTGGCGTTGCTCTGCACTTCACGCGCGCGGCGGAGCGCCGCGTCGGCCTGCGCCAGGTTGGCGGCGGCCAGGTCGCGCTGCGCCTTGCCGGCGCGATGCGCGGTCACGGCGCCATCCAGGCGCTGGCGCGGCAGCGCGCCCTTGTCGAACAGGATCTGTGCGCGGTCGTTCTCGAGCACGGCGTTGGCGAGCGAGGCCTCCGCGGTTTCAAGCGCGGCCTTGGCGACGTTCACCGAGGCGACCGCCGAATCGGCCTGCGCGTCAATCTCGCGGCGATCGATGGTCGCCAGGGTCTGGCCGGCGGCGACCGCATCGCCGATGTCGACGAGCACGCGCTCGAGGGTGCCCGGCAGCTTGGGCTTGACGCCGACGCGGCTGCGCGGCGCGAGGGTGCCCGAGATTTCGAGCGAGGCTTCCACGGATCCGAGGGTGGCGGTCGTCACCGGGACGTCAACCGTTTCGGCGACGGCGGTGGTTTCAGGCGCGGCTTCCGCGGTGGTCGAGGTTGAGTTGCACGCGACGGACGTGAACAGGACAATGACGAATAAAGAATTCAGAATAACGAAATGACTACGATTCATGATTGCGTGCTCCGACGGGCACCGAGACGCCCACGATTCCCTCATCAGCACATTCGCAGGGGACGAACGTGGTCTTCACGCCGGTTTGCAAACCGGCAATAGTGGTGGCGAGCACGTCGCGCGCGAGCGCGTCGTAGTCTTCGCCCGACGACAGGCGATGGCGGATGCCCACCACCGCGGGGCCGATCAGCGCGCCCCAGAGGATATGCATCGCGACGTGCGGATTGAGCGTGGCGGGGAAGCCGCCGGCGTCGATTGCCTTCTGGATGCAGGTCACCGCATTGGTCAACAACTGCTGGAGGAACTCGAAGCCTTCCCACTGCTGCGTGATGCGCGGCACCGAGCGGTCGACGAACATCAGTTCGAAGAACTCGGGCTGCTCCTTGGAGAACTCATAAAACGCCCACCAGCAGTTCCGGACGTCTTCGACCGGATCGGCGTGGGTAATGGTGCCTTGCACCTTGGCGTCGAGCCGGTGAAAGCCCTCTTCAGCCAGCGCGAGGAAGATGTCGTCCTTGCTGGGAAAGTAGCTGTAGATGGCGGCCGGGCTGTATTCAATGCGTTCCGCAATCTTGCGGATCGACACGTTGAGATACCCCTCGGCCACGAAGATTTCCCTGGCGGCATCCATGATGGAGGCGGCCACGGCCTGGCGTTCGCGGTCCTGTCGTTCTTTAATGCCCATGTGAACAGTGTTCAGTCTTCAACAGGTGTTAGACGCCGGAGGGGTCCGGCAAGTTCCAAAGTTCACAACCGGCCAAAAACCTGAGGTAAACTGCCATTTGTGCCTCCTGTCGTGGTCTGCGTCCTTTCGTGGTTGGTGCCCGGCGCCGGCCACCTGATCCAGGGACGGCGGCAAAAAGGCCTGATTTTCCTGGTCGCCCTGCCGGCGACGTTCCTTGTCGGCCTGTGGCTGGAGGGCCGGCTCTTCCCCTTCCAGTTTGCCGAACCCCTGGTGGGATTGGCCGCGTTCGCGAATGCCGGCATGGGGGTCGTTTACTTCGTCGCGTCGGCGATGCACCTTGGTCAGGGCGTCGTCACCGCGGCGTCCTACGAGTACGGCAACACGTTCCTGATCGTGTCGGGCCTGCTCAACATGCTGGTGGTCATCGACGCCTACGACGTCAGGTTGGGACGAAAGTGACAAGCCACCTCGGCCTGATGGCGCTCTTTGCCTTCTTTGTCTCGCTCGTCTTCGCGGTGATTCAGAAGGACCAGCCGCAAGAACAACTGCGCCTGGGGGCCCGGATGTTTGCGGGGTTTCTCGGCGCCGGCGTGATCCTGGGCTGGGTCATGCTCATCTTTCCCTTCTAGTGTCGCCGGTCCCTTCGACTTCGCCGAGGGCAGCACGCTTCGCGTCCCTGTGGCTTCCCGTCATCGCCTACATGGCGATGATCTTCTTCGGCTCCTCCATCAGCGCGGTGCCCAGCGCGGTCGGCGCGATCCCCGACACGCTGCTCCATAGCGTGGAGTATGGCGGCCTCGCGCTGGTGTCGCTGCGCGCGGCCGCGGGCGGCCGGTGGTCGCGCGTGACCCTGGCCACGCTCAGCGCGGCCTGGCTCATCACCACGATTTACGGCGCCACCGACGAGTGGCACCAGGTGTTCACCCCGGGGCGCATGCCGGAACTGCGCGATCTGCGCAACGACGCCGTGGGCGCGGCGCTGGCTCTGGCCCTCGCGTGGGCGTGGGGTACAATGAACCGTTCGTCGCAAGCGCGTTAGCTTGCGCGCGGGGCCCTCATGACCTTTGACAACCTTCTGATTCAACGCGATGGCGCCGTCGCCATCGTCACCCTCAACCGTCCGAAAGTCCTCAACGCACTGAACAGCCAGACGCTTACCGAGCTCGAGGCCGCGATGGCCGGGCTCAAGGCCGATCCCGGTGTCGGCGCCGTCGTGCTGACCGGTTCCGGCGAGAAAGCGTTTGTGGCCGGGGCGGACATCAACGAACTGGCGGTGCAGACACCGGTCGAAGGCAAGGCCCACGCGCGCCGCGGCCAGGCGATCTTCGACGGCATCGAGAACCTCGGCAAGCCGGTGATCGCCGCGATCAACGGCTTTGCGCTCGGTGGCGGCTGCGAACTGGCGATGGCCTGCACGCTGCGCCTCGCGGCCGACACGGCGCGATTCGGTCAGCCGGAAATCAACCTTGGCCTCATTCCCGGCTATGCCGGCAGCCAGCGGCTGCCGCGCCTGGTGGGCAAGGGTGTGGCGCTCGAGATGCTCCTGACCGGCGATATGATCTCCGCCCAGCGCGCCTACGAGATCGGCCTCGTCAACCGCGTGGTGCCGGCGGCGGAATTGCTGGCCGAGGCCACGAAGCTGGCGCACGTGCTGGCGTCCAAGGCGCCGATCGCGTCGCGATTCATCCTCGAAGCCGTGAACCAGGGCATGGAATCACCGCTTGCCGTAGGTGAGTTCCTCGAGACGGCGCTGTTTGGGACCATCGCGTCCTCGGAAGACATGCGCGAAGGCACCAGGGCGTTTCTCGAAAAGCGAAAAGCCGTTTGGAACAACAAATAGGACCCCCGAAGCCAGAAGGCCGAAGCCCGAAGCCTGATATGCGGATTGCGGTCGTCGTTTCACGCTTCAACGATTTCGTCACCGAGCGGTTGCTCGAGGGGGCGCTCGCTGCACTGACGGAGTCGGGGTTCGACGGCGTTGAAGTCTTGCGCGTGCCGGGGGCCTTCGAGATTCCGATGGCGGCGCAGCGCGTGGCCGAGACCGGCCGGGTCGCGGCGGTGGTATGCCTCGGTTGCCTGATCAAGGGCGCGACGCCGCACTTTGAGTTCATCGCCTCGGCGTGCGCGCATGGGATCACGGCGGCGGCGGCGACGACGGGCGTGCCGATGTCATTTGGCGTGCTGACCGTCCACTCCGCGGAAGAGGCGTTGGAGCGCGCAGCCCCAGGCCCCACGAACAAAGGCCGCGAAGCCGCGATGGCGGCGGTTGAAATGGCGCAGCTCTTTGAGAAGATCGGGGACGGCCGCTCGTGACCACCGAGGCCGGATCACGATGGGCCGGCCGTCACCGGGCGAGGGTCGCGGCACTGCAGGCGCTCTACGAGTGCGAAGTTGGCGGCCTCACGCCGCAGCAGGCGCTCGGCGTGCTGCATCACGCCGGCCCGCCCGAGGTGAACGATCCGGGTGAAGCGGAACACCAGTTCGTGATTGCGCTCGTCAAGGGCGCGATCAGCGAGCGCGAGGCGCTCGACGAGCGCATCGGCGAGGCGGCCAAGAACTGGCGCGTCGAGCGGATGGCGGTGCTCGATCGGCTGGTGATGCGACTGGCGGTGCAGGAGATGATGACCCACCGCGACAGTCCGCCGCGCGTGGTGATCTCCGAGGCGATCGAACTGGCGCGCGACTACAGCGGCGAAGAGGCCGCCAAGTTCGTCAACGGCGTGCTCGACGGCGTGTTCAAGCGGCTCAAAGAGGACGGTTTGGTGAATGAGTAGCGAAGTCGTTCAGGCCGGGCAGCGCAAGGCGAACCTGGAGGCGATCAAGGCGCTGGGCTTTGCCGCGTACCCGAATCGCTTCGACACCACGCACACCGTGAGCGAGCTGGTCGAACAGCACGGCGACAAGACAGGCGAGCAGCTGGCGGCGCCGCACATCGACACCATGACGGCCGGCCGCATCGTCAGCATCCGGAGCTTCGGCAAGGCCGCCTTCCTCGTGCTGTCGGACGGGCGGCAGCGGATCCAGGTCTACGTGCGGCAGGACGCGCTCAGCGAGCGCGACTATGCGATGTCGAAGCTGCTCGATTTTGGCGATCACCTCGGCGTCGCCGGGTACCTGTTCCGGACCAAGACCAACGAGCTGTCGATTCACGCGACCAGGCTGGAGTTCCTCGCCAAGTGCTTTCTCCCGTTGCCGGAGAAGTGGCACGGGCTCCAGGATGTCGAGGTCCGCTACCGCCAGCGCTACCTCGATCTCATCGTCAATCCCGACGTGCGAAGGGTCTTCGAGATCCGGACCAGGACGGTGTCGGCGATCCGCGACTTCCTCACCGGCCACGGCTTTCTCGAGGTCGAAACGCCGATGATGCAGCCGCTGGCCGGCGGCGCCCTGGCGCGGCCGTTTGCGACGCACCACAACGCGCTCGACATGAAGCTCTACCTGCGCATCGCGCCGGAGTTGTACCTCAAGCGCCTCACGGTGGGCGGTATCGAGCGGGTGTTCGAGATCAACCGCAACTTCCGCAACGAGGGCATCTCGACCCAGCACAACCCCGAGTTCACGATGCTCGAGTTCTACTGGGCCTACGTCGACTATCAGCGCTTGATGAATTTTACGGAGGAGCTGCTGGCGACGGTGGCGCAGCAGGTGATTGGCACCACCGAGTGCAAGTTCGGCGACCACACCATCAACATGGCGGCGCCGTTCCGGCGGTTGTCATTGCGTCACGCGGCCGCCGAAGCGGCGAGCGCGCGGCTGGGCGTGACGGTGACCGTCGATGAACTGCGTTCGCTCGACTCCGCAATCCAGATCGCGACCCGACTCCGTGTCGAGCGTCCCAAGGGCGGCGGCGCCGGCAAGGTCGCCAGCGCGATCTTCGAGGCGCTCTGGGAGAAGGACCTGATCCAGCCGACGTTTGTCTACGACTTCCCGACGGAAGTGTCGCCGCTGTCGAAGCAGCGGGCCGACGACCCCGACACCGTCGAGCGCTTCGAGCTCTACATCGGCGGCTTCGAAGTGGCCAACGCCTTCAGCGAACTGAACGATCCGGTGGAGCAGCGGCGCCGTTTCGAGGAACAGATCAAGGATCGCGCGGCCGGCGATCAGGAAGCCCACGCCATGGACGAAGACTATGTCCGCGCCCTCGAATACGGCATGCCGCCCGCCGGCGGCGAAGGTATCGGCATCGATCGCCTCGTCATGCTGCTGTCGAACTCGCTTTCGATCCGCGACGTGATCCTCTTCCCGTTGATGCGGCCGCGCGCCGACGAGTCGTAGAAGGCAAAAGGCAAAAGGCAGAAGGCAGACACCGCGTGCCATTCGAACTGCAAATCGCCCTTCGGTATCTGCTGGCCAAGCGCCGGCAGGTGTTCATCTCCGTCATTTCGCTGGTCTCCACGATCGGCGTCACCGTGGGCGTCGCCGCCCTCGTCGTGTCGCTGGCGTTGATGACCGGCCTGCAGCAGGAAATGCGCGACCGCATCCTCGGCGCGTCGGCGCACATCTACGTGTGGAAGCCGGCCGGCATCGACGACTATCGCGCCGAGCTGGCCAAGCTCCTCACCGTGCCCGGGGTGATTGGCGGCGCGCCGGCGGTCCCGGCGAAGGCGCTGATCACGAGCGCGAGGGGCGAGGCGTTCATCACCGTGATGGGCATCGAGCCGCAACTCGAGAAGAGCGTCACCGACCTCGGCAAGTCGATGACCGCCGGGTCACTCGATGGCCTGGTGCCAGTCACCGATGACGAGTTTCCCGGCATCCTGATCGGCAAGGACCTCGCCAGCACCATCGGCGCGCTGCCGGGCGACATGGTCACGCTGGTGACGCCGCAGGGCACGTTGTCGCCGATGGGCGTGATGCCGCGCCAGCGCCGCTTCAAGGTGGCGGGTACCTTCAAGCTCGGGTTCTTCGAGTTCGATCAGGCCTACGGCTTTGTCTCCCTCGACGCCGGCATGCGGCTGGCCGGCACCGACAAGGTCGAGCACCTCGAGCTGAAAGTCACCGACATCTACCAGGCGCCGAAGATCGCCGACCAGATTCTGGCCAGGTTCGGCGAGGAGTACGTCGCGCAAGATTGGGCGGACATGAACCGCTCGCTCTATTCGGCGCTGCTGCTCGAAAAGATCGCGATGGGCATTGGCATCGGCCTCATTGTCATGGTCGCCGCCCTCAACATCGTGGCGTCGCTCATCCTCGTCGTCATGGAGAAGACCCGCGACATTGCCATCCTCAAGACGATGGGCGCGTCGTCGCGGAGCATCATGCTGATTTTTCTCCTGCAAGGGTTGATCATCGGGATCACCGGGACGGTGGTTGGCGGCAGCGTCGGCACCCTCGTCTGCTGGCTGTTCGATCATTACCAGGTGATCAAGATCCCAAGCGACGTCTACCAGGTCGACTACCTGCCCTTCAAGCTGCTGCCCTGGGACCTCGTGACGGTGATCGTGTCGGCGGTGATCGTCTGCTTTTTCGCCACGCTGTATCCGTCCCGCCAGGCGGCCAAGCTCGACCCCGCGCAGGCCTTGCGATATGAGTGACGCCTTCGTCGAGGTCACCGGCCTGCACAAGTCCTACGCCGTCGAGAACAAGCGGCTGATGGTGCTGCGCGACCTCAACCTGTCGGTCAACAAGGGCGAGATGGTGGCGATCATGGGGGCCTCCGGCGTGGGCAAGAGCACGCTCCTGCACGTGCTGGGCGGGCTCGACACCATCGACAGCGGCCAGGTCCGCGTCGGCGAGCACGACATCACGGCGATGTCGGACGAAGCCCGCGTCGCGTATCGCAACCGCCACATCGGCTTCGTGTTCCAGTTCCATCACTTGCTGCCCGAGTTTTCGGCGGTGGAGAACGCGGCGATGCCGCTGCGCATTGCCCGCATCTCGGCGGCCGAAGCGAGGCCGAAGGCCGAGGCGTTGCTGCGTCGCGTGGGTCTGGCGGAGCGCCTCGATCACCGGCCCGGAATGATGTCCGGCGGCGAGCAACAGCGCGTCGCCGTCTCCCGCGCGCTCGTCATGCAGCCGTCGTTGTTGTTGGCGGATGAACCGACCGGCGACTTGGATGAAACCACGGCGGATGCGCTGCACCAGTTGCTGCGCGACATGCACCGCGAGTTCGGCCTCACCGCGATTATCGCGACGCACAACCCGAGGCTCGCCGCGCAATGCGATCGGGTGTTACGGCTCGAGGGAGGCGCCCTTCGGGCGCAATAGGACGAACGCCTCTCGGCGGTCGTAGGACTCGGGCCTTCGACCCTCGTAGGACTCGGACCTCCGGTCCTCGTGGGATCGGCCTTCGGCCGTAGGCAGAACGCGGCGGCGACCGCCGCCGCGCCCCATAGTCCCATCGTCCCAGAAGCGACCGTAGGTCGCGACTCCCACGAGGCGGCGCGAGCCGCCGACTCCCTACGTCACATTCTTCTTGAAGAACGCCACGGTTCTTTCCCACGCCAGCTTCGCCGCCGCCGCATCGTAGCGGGGCGTGGTGTCGTTGTTGAAGCCGTGCTCGACGCCGGGGTAAATGAACGTCTCGTACTTCACGTTCGCGGCCTTCAGCGCCGTCTCGTAGGCGGGCCAGCCGGCGTTCACGCGGGTGTCGTTCCCCGCGTACTGGATGAGGAGCGGCGACTTGATCTTCGCGGCTTCTTCGGCCGTCGGTTGTCCACCGTAGAACGGCACGCCGCCCTTGAGATCCGGAATGCGCGTCGCCAGCATGTTGACGATGCTGCCGCCGTAGCAGAAGCCCACGGTGCCGATGTGGCCGGTGCAGTCGGCGCGGCCTTTGAGGTAGGCCGCGGCGGCGACGAAGTCCTCGCGCGACTTGGTTTGATCCAGCTTCGGGAACAGCTCGCGCGCCTTGTCCTCGTCGCCGGGATAGCCGCCGAGCGGCGCCAGCGCGTCAGGCGCCAACGCCATGAAGCCGTCGAGCGCCAGGCGGCGGGCGATGTCTTCGATGTGCGGGTTGAGGCCGCGGTTTTCGTGGACCACCAGGATGCCGGGCAACTTGCCCGTGGCGGTGGCCGGCCGCACGAGGTAACCCTTCGTCACGGTCGACCCGTTCGGCGACGGATAGGTCACCCATTCAATCTTCAGCCGCTTGTCGTCCTTGGGCACCACCTGCGCTTCGGCGAACTTCGGGCTGAGCGAGTCGAGTAACATGCCGGCCGTGACCCCGCCGACGGCAAATTTCCTGGCGCGATCCAGAAAGCCACGACGGTCGACGGCCCCGTGCACGTAGGCGTCGAACAGGATCAGCAATTCGGGATCGAAATCTTTTGCGGTCTTCCGTTCCA
>JBDTMB010000021.1:0-25551 GCA_039934485.1 Vicinamibacterales bacterium | reverse complement strand
ACACGAACTTCGCCGGAGGCGCTTGCGGCAGATAGGTGCGCAGCGGCCACTCCGGGTCGTACATGTTGAACTCGGGATTGACGTGGCACAGGTCCATCTGCGCCTCGTAGTACGCATCGAGCGTGCCGATGTCGCGCCAGTACTTCGCGGCCTTCTTGTTTTCGTCGTAGAACGGATAGGCAAACATCCGCCCGGTCGAAATCAGCGCCGGGATGATGTTCTTGCCGAAGTCGTGTTGGCTCTCGGGCAACGCCGCGTCGCGCTCCAGCGCGCCGACGAGGACGTCGCTGTTGAACACGTAGATGCCCATCGAGGCCATCGTCATGTGCGGGTGCCCGGGCATCGGCGGCGGATTGGCCGGCTTCTCGAGGAACCCGGTGACGCGGTCGGCGTCGTCCACCGCGACGATCCCGAAGCGCGGGCCGTCTTCGATCGGCACTTCGATCGCCGCCAGCGTGACCGCCGCCTCCTTGTCCTGGTGGAAGCGCAGCATCTTTTCGTAGTCCATCTTGTAGACGTGGTCACCGGCGAGGACCACGACGTAGCGGGGCGCTTCGCGGACGATCGAGTAGAGGTTCTGGTAGACCGCGTCGGCGGTGCCCTGGTACCACTGCTCGCCGACGCGCTTCTGCGGCGGCAGGATCTCGATGAATTCGCCCAGTTCTTCCGAGACGATCGTCCATCCCTGGCGGATGTGGCGGTTGAGCGAGAGCGATTTGTACTGGGTGGCGATGAAGACGTGACGCAGGCCGGAGTTGATGCAGTTGCTGAGGACGAAGTCGATGATGCGGTAGGGCCCGCCGAAATACACCGCCGGCTTGGCGCGGTCTTTCGTCAGCGGCGCCAGGCGCTCGCCCACGCCACCCGCCAACACGATCACCAGGACATCGTCTCGATTCATCGCTTGCCTAATCTACGTGTGGTGCAAGATATCACTGGCGGCGGCAGTTTGCCCGCGAACCTCTAGTGTAAAAACAGTTTATGGCGGTTTGACTTGAGCCGGGTCGGCCCCCTATGATCGGTGGATCGAGAACCTTTGTTGCAGGGAGAACTGATGATGGGAATTCGGCGTTTTGCGGCCGTGGGCGTTGCGTTGCTGGTGTCGGTCGCGCTCGTTAGTGCGCAGCAGACACAGGCGAAGAAAGACGAGAAAAAACGCAGCAAACAGGAACAACAGGAGATCGAACAAGTCGTGAAGCTGGTCGATGGCGTCATGGCCGGACAGCCGGCGCCGACCGACATCACCATGTCGATCGAGCCCTACTTCATGAAGTCGCAGGAACAGCGGACGTTTGTGCCGTTCGTGCTGACCGTGAACAACGCCCCGGCCACCGATTCCGCGATGTATATCCGCGTCGTGAACCCGGCGGCGGTGCCCGATCCGAAGGCCAAGAAGGTCGAGTATCCGTGGGACGACATCCACTTCCTGTCGGCGGCGCAGCTCGGCGGCGGCGGCAACGTCAAGCTGAACCGCGTGTTCATGGCGGTGGCCGGCACCTACGACGTCTACATCGCGCTCAAGGAACGGCTCCCCGAGAAGGCGCCGAAGACGCAGGTGGCCAAGATGGGCGTGTTCAAGACGCAGGTCACGGTGCCCGACTTCTATAACGCCGAGCTGAACACCAGCACCATCCTCGTGACCGACAACATCAAGACCCTCACCGCCGCCGTCGGCCCGGACGAAGCGCGCGAGCGCCCGTTCGTGTTTGGCTCGCAGGAGCTGCTCCCCGCCAACGACATGGAATTCAAGAAGTCCGAAGAGCTGTCGATCTTCTTCCAGGTCTACAACGCGGGCCTGGACCAGAGCGGCAAGCCGAACCTGACGCTGGAGTACGAATTCCTCAAGACCGAGGCCGGCGCGGAGAAATTCTTCAACAAGACCAACCCGCAAACGGTCAATGGGACCAACCTGCCGCCCCAGTTCGACCCGGTCAAGTTCCCGGTTCCCGGCGGAATTACCGTGCCCCTGGGCTCATTTGGCGAGGGCCAATACCGTCTGGCGGTCAAAATCACCGACAAGGCGGCCAATAAGACAATTACCCGGGACGTGAAATTTACCGTGAAAGCGTCGTAAACTCTTAAGCACCACCGCCCGCCTCTGCCAGCGACGGAGGTGGGCGGGAGTATTCCAGTATGCGCACCCCCAGTCGCGCGCTCGCTCCAGTGTTGATGCTCTGCCTTTCGGCGTTGCACTCGACCCTTGCGTACGGACAGGGGGTGACGCCATTCGGCTCCATCAACAGAACCTCGATCAGGCCCGTCACCGAGATCGCCGCGGCAGTCACCGGGCAGATCGAGGGCATCGTCGTCGACGAGGCAGGCAAGCCGCTCGACGGCGCAGTGATCTCGGCGCTCGGCGGCACGACGGCCTTCGCGGTATCGGATCGCAGCGGCCAGTTTTCTCTCCGCCAATTGCCGCCGGGGCCCTATCTGCTTCGCGCGCACCTCCAGGGATTCCTCGCCGCGCGCAGCGCGATGGTCAACGTGCGGCCCGCCGCGAGCAGCGAATCCACCTTCACCCTGCGCCGGGAAGGCACGGCCGCCGCGCCGCGCGTGGCCGAAGCGGGAATGGGCACGAGCGTCGTACCGGCCACCGTGACCGACAAGTCGCCCGATGGCCGCGACGAATCGGAAACCGCCTGGCGGTTGCGACACCTCAAGCGCAGCGTGCTCCGCGACGCGTCCACCCGGGCCGGCATTCCACAAGACGACGACTGGTTCCTGACCGATTCGTTTGAATTCCTCGGCCGCGCGGTGGGCACCTCGGCGAAGGCCGCGAGCGCGCTCTTCTCGGATCTGTCGCTCGGCGGGCAGGTCAACCTGCTGACGACCGGCGCGTTCGACAATCCCTTGCAACTGCTGCAGCTGGATCGCACCAGCAGCGTGGCGTACTTCTCGCTCGGCGCGCCGGTGGGCACGCGCGGCGACTGGTCCGTGCGCGCCGCGATGAACCAGAACGATCTGAGCTCGTGGATGCTCGCCGGGAGTTACCTGACCCACGCCCAGGTGCCGCATCGCTACCAGTTCGGCATGTCCTACAGCCTGCAGCGCTACGAAGGCGGCAACGCCGTGGCGCTCGCCGCCGTCCCCGACGCCGCCCGCAACGTGGGCTCCGTGTTCGGCTTCGACGAGTGGACCATCTCGCGCTACGTCACGGTCGGCTACGGCGCGTCGTACTCGCACTACGACTACCTGGAGGGCCCGGCGCTCTTCAGCCCGCGCCTCACGGCCACCTTCTCGCCCACGCCCGGCATCCGCATTCGCGCCGCGGCGTCGCGCCAGGCTACTGCGCCCGGCGCCGAAGAATACCTGCCGCCGTCGCGCGCCGAGTACTTGCCGCCGCAGCGGACGTTCTCGCCGCTGTCTCGCGCCAGCGGCTTCAACGCGCAGGACACGCAACACTACGAAGTGGGCGTCGATCGCGTGATGAGCGGCGCCACGCTCGGCGTCCGCGCGTTCCGCGAGCGCATCGACAATCAGCTGGTCACGGTGTTCGGCTTGCGCACGCCGGACGCGGGCGCATCGGCACTCGGCCATTACTACGTGGGGTCGGCCGGCGACGCCGACATCAACGGCGTTGGCATTACACTCACGCACGCGCTGTTCGCCAACGTCCGCGGCTCGGTGGATTATTCGGTGGCCAACGCCAACTGGTTCAACGGTCCCGCGCCGAACGAGTACGCCATCCTTACGCGCTGGATTCCCGCTGCCGTGCGAAACAATCGCGAGCGCATCCAGGACTTGACGACGTCGCTGCAGACCGAGATCCCGCTGACGGCGACGCGCGTGGTCGTGCTCTATAAGCTGAACAACGCTTTCGTGTCGGGCGCCGGCGACGGCCAACGCCCCGGCCTCGATGCGCGCTTCGACCTGCAGATCAACCAGGCGCTGCCGTTCATGAACTTCAGCACCTCGCAGTGGGAAATGCTGGTCGCCGTGCGCAGCCTCTTCCACGAATCCCTCACCAACGCCTCGGCCTACGACGAATTGCTCGTCGTCCGCCCGCCCAAGCGCATCGTCGGCGGACTCACCGTAAGGTTCTAGGACTCGGCCGCGGCGCGGCCTCGTGGGACGCGCGGCTATTGCCGCGCGTGGGACTCGCTCGCGCTCGCTCCCGGGACTCAGGGGTGCGGCATCGCCGCCGCAAGGAGGCGGACGAAGCTGGCCGGATCGCGGAACCAGATCGCCTGATCGATGGGGCCTGGTCCGATGCTCGCCACGTGAATGAACATGTGCACGTGCGGTGCATCGAGTCGGCACTCCGAGCCGATCGGAAGTCTCGCGTAGACACTGCCGTGGGGCGGCAGCGTCGTCTCCGACTCGTCAAACCTGGGGCGCGTCATTCTGCCGCAGAAATATGCGACCCCGTCCTTGTTGCGCGCGACTTCGCTGGGCGTGAAGAACTGCGAGGCCCGGAGCCAGATCTGGTCCAGTTCAATCTGGCGCGACGTCGTGTTCTCGAGGCGCACCTCGATCGCCGGGTGGTCCGGATCGGCCGCGTCGAGGACCGCCTCCGACAGCCGCACGGGATCCGCCGCGTCGACGAGCGGAAACATCGTCGGTTGCGACTGCGCGGCAACCGCGATCACGACAAACCCCGAGACGACGATGCTGATCATGGCGTGGTGAGCGCGCCGAGCTTGAGCACTGTATTCCAGTTGCGCCCCGTGCCGCTCGTGCCCAGTCTGCGGTCGAGCACCGCACCGGTCAGCCGCGAGCTGCCGATGCCATCCGGATAGACCATGTAGACGCAACGGCCAACCGCCTTCACGACTTCGCGGCCCTTGATCGACTTCTGCAGTTCCGCCACCGCCGCCGGCGCCGGCGCCGCTTTCGTCACGAGCGCGACGAGATGCCCCGGATCGAGCCTGGCTTCCCTCGGAAACGGATTCGCCTCGATCAGGGCCTTCCATTCCTTCGCGGAGCGCACCATGAAGTCCGTCTTCAACCCCAGACGCTTCTCCGCGCCGGCCTCGAGCAGGCGCTCCAGTTCCGCGGTGGCGCGCACGTCGCTGCCAAAAACCAGGTTGCCGCTTTGCAGAATTGACTGGCCGTCCGCCATGCCCAGTTTCAAGAGCAACTCGCGCAGGTCGCTCATCGCCACCTTGTTGTGGGAGCCCAGGTTGACGGCCCGAAGGAGGGCAATGAAAGTCGCCATATAAGTCCTGAGTTTATTGATACATACTAAGTTTTGGATCAGTTAACCGGCCACTTGGACTTTTGTGAAATTCTGACCGGTTGTTTGATACTAAGTGCTTATTTATCATGTATTTAGTCCCCAGTGAAAAACGCCGTGCGTGGTATGCCGTTTGCTGGGTAGTCCTGCGGATATCCTTGCCTTGATAGGCGATTCTGTTCGAACCCCGGTCTCCCTTCCATCCGTAACCGCGGCTGGCTGGTCTCCCGATTGGCGGCGCACGGCGCTCCCCATCGCGGTGACGCTCGGCCTGTTGGCTCTTGGCCTGGCGAACGTGGTCTCTCGCGCCACCTCGACGGAGGTCGAAGACGGTGTGCTCTGGGTGGAGCGCGCGGTCGGCGTGGTCGCGGCGGAAGTGGCGGCGCCGTCGGCGGCGGATCGTGCCGGGGTGCGACCCGGCGACATTCTTCTCGCGATCGACAACCAACCGGTTGATGGGCGTGCCGACGTGCTCGACCTCCAGCATCGCGCGCAGCGCGGCGAGCGTCACACCTACACTGTGCTGAGGCTTGGTTCGCGCGAGGTCGCGAACGTCTCGCTGGCCCCGCTCCCGAGCGGTGCCGGCCTGTTCTACTACCTCCTGGCCGCGGTCGGCATCTTCACGCTGCTTGTCGGCGCCGCGGTCCGCGCGCGGCGGCCGTTCGACCAGGCGACGCTGCACTTCTTCTGGCTGTCGGTGGCGTTCTTTGGCACGTTCACCTTTTCGTTCAACGGCCCGCTCGATCGTCTGGACTGGGTGTTCTACTGGGGCGACGTGATCGCGGTGCTGGTACTGCCGCCGCTCTTCCTGCATTTCTCCCTCGTCTTCCCGGAGCGGCCGCACATCCCCGGTTACTCCGCGGTGCTGGCGCGCTGGTTGCCGGCGATTTACCTGCCTGCCGCCGTCCTCGGTTGCACGCGCGCGCTCGCGCTGCTTCGCTCGGGGGTCGACCCCAATTACTTTGTCCGCCTGGTCGGGCTGCTCGACCGCCTCGAGTTCCTCTATCTCGCCGGCTTCCTCGCCGCCGGCCTGGCGGTGCTGGTTCGCGCGCTCGGGCGGACGCGCTCGGTCACCGTGCGCCGCCAACTGCGCTGGATCGTGTGGGGCACGGCGCTCGGCGCCATTCCGTTTGCCCTTGGCTACGCCATCCCGTTCGCATTTGGCGTGAACCCGTCGATTCCGATGGAGCTGTCGGCGATTCCGCTCGGTTTCATCCCGCTCGCCTTTGCCTCGGCCATCATTCGCTATCGCTTGATGGATGTGGAAATCATCCTGAAGCGCCTGCTGATCTACACCTCGGCCGTCGCCGCCATCGTCGCGATCTACGCGCTGATTCTGCGGACCTCCGGCGCGGCCTTCGGCCAGAACGAAACCGATCACCGCTGGATCATCGCGTTCCTCGCCACCGTGGTCGTGGTGCTGCTGGCCAGGCCCGTGAAGGACGCGTTGCAGCGCGGCATCGATCGCGCGTTCTACCGCGATCGCTACGACTACCGCCGCGCCCTCGTCGGCTTTGCGCGCGATCTGAATCGCGACCTCGATCTCAATCGCCTGGCGGATCGGCTGGTGACCCGCGTGCGCGAAACGATTGAACTCGATCGCATGGCGTTCCTGCTGGCGAGCGATGCCGGTGATTTCGAAGCCATGCGGCAGGAGGGCTTTGACGTTGCGCCGCCGCGCCTGCTCGTCCAATCGGGCATCGGCGCGCGGCTCCACGGCGCGCACACCGTGCGCCTCGACGATCCGCTGGCGGCGACGCGGTTCACCGCCGAGGAAATCGAGTTCTGGCGCGATGCCGGCATCTATTACTTCGTGCCCTGCGTGGCCAAGGACGCGGCGATCGCCGTGCTGGCGCTCGGCCGACGCCACAGCGGCGAGCCGCTCAGCAGCGAGGACATCGCGCTGGTCACCGCGGTGGCCGCCCAGGCCGCCACCGCCATCGAGAACGGCCGTCTCTACAGGCAGCTGCATCTCAAGGCCTCCGAACTCGACCGCCTCCACGCCTTCAACGAGAACATCCTCGAATCCCTGGACGATGGATTGCTGGTGGTCGGTCCAGGGGAGAACGTGGTTCGATGGAATGCGGCCCTCGAGCGCCTCTACGGGCCCACCCCCGCGAGCGTGGCGGGCCAGCCGCTGGACCGCCTGTTCGACCCGCACGTCGTGGAGTTGCTCAACGCCGCCCGCGTCGATCATCCGGACGGCACCACGATTTTTCGCGTGCCGCTTGCGGGGCGCGGTCCCCGCGACGGCGCGCGCCTGCTGGTCAACATCACCACGGTGCCGTTGCAGAAGGTGGCCGGCAGCACGGCAGCCGGCACCATCGTGATTCTCGAAGACATCACCGAGCGGTCGCAGATGGAAGAGCAGCTGCGCATCTCCGAGAAGATGGCCTCGCTCGGCCTGCTCGCGGCCGGGGTGGCGCACGAGGTCAACACGCCGCTGACGGGCATTTCGAGCTACACGCAGATCCTGCTGGAGGGCGCAGACCCGGCTGATCCGCGGACGCCGCTGCTCGAGAAGATCGAAAAGCAGACTTTCCGCGCCGCCCGCATCGTCAACGGCCTGCTGAACCTGTCGCGGCCGAACGAGGCGGAAGCCTCGGAGCGCACGGTGGTGGACCTCAATGAGGTGGTGGCCGACGTCCTGACGCTGCTTGAACATCAGTTCGAGAAAGGCCGTATCAAGATCCGTCGGGAGTTGAGCCCCGAGCCGGTGACCATCGTCGGATTTGAGTTCAAGCTGCAGCAGGTGTTCCTCAACCTGTTCCTCAACGCCCGCGACGCGATGGGCAGCGGCGGATGGCTCACCATTGCCACCCGGCTTGACGGTGGGGAAGCCGTGGCCGAGGTCTCCGACACCGGCAGCGGCATCCCGGCGGAGCACCTGGCGCGGATCTACGATCCGTTCTTCACGACCAAGGCGATCGGCCAGGGCACCGGGCTGGGCCTGTCGATCACCTACGGCATCGTGCGCGAGCACGAGGCCACGATCCAGTGCGAAAGCACGCCGGGCCAGGGCACCAAGTTCGAGATGCGGTTCGCGCGGGCGTCACTGCCGGGCGCCGCGACACAGGAACGTCGAATCGCGAAGTAAGAATGAACCTATGAGGCGGAACGCGTCAATCCTGGTCATCGATGACGAAGAGATCATGCGCGAGATCCTCGGCACGCTCCTCGAGCGCGAGGGCTATGCCGTGCGCCTGGCCGCCGATGGCCAGGAAGGCCTCGACCTGGCGCGCTCGCTGCCGTTCGACGCCGTGATCGTCGACGTGATGATGCCCGGCCTCGACGGCCTGCAGGTCCTCGACGAGCTCAAGAAGCACGACGAAGAACTGCCGGTGTTGATGGTCACCGCCTACGCCTCGATGGAAAGCGCCATCACCGCGATGAAGAAGGGCGCCTTCGACTACATCACCAAGCCGTTCAAGAACGACGAAGTGCTGGTGGTGCTGCGCAACGCCGTCGAGCGCCGCCGCCTGGTCGAAGAGAACGTCGCGCTCAAGCAGAACCTGCAGTCGCGCTACAACAAGTTCTCCGGCATCATCGGCAAGAGCAGCCGGATGAAGCAGGTCTTCGACCTGATCATCCAGGCCGCGCCCAGCCGCTCGACGATCCTGATCACCGGCGAGAGCGGCACCGGCAAGGAACTGGTGGCGCGCGCCATCCACAGCAACTCCGTCCGCAACGAGCGGGCGTTTGTCACGGTGAACTCCGGCAACCTGCCGCCGGACCTGCTGGAATCGACGCTATTCGGCCACGTCAAGGGCGCCTTCACCGGCGCGGTATATCCCAAGAAGGGCCTCTTCGACCTCGCCGACAAGGGCACCATCTTCTTCGATGAAATCGGCAACGTGCCGATCGAGACCCAGGCCAAGCTCCTGCGCGTGATGCAGGAGCGCGAATTCATGCGGCTGGGCGGGATGGAAACCATCAAGGTGGACGTCCGCATCGTCGCCGCCACCAACGTCGACCTCAAGCACGAGATGGAAGAGGGCCGCTTCCGCGAGGACCTCTATTACCGCCTGCACGTGATCAGCATCCACTTGCCGGCCCTGCGCGAGCGCCGCGACGATATTCCGCTGCTGGTCCAGCACTTCCTCGAGAAGTACGGCGAGGAGAACGCGCGGAAGAACATCGAATTGGCGCCGGAAGCGCTCGACCTGTTGATGGAGTACGACTGGCCCGGCAACGTGCGCGAGCTCGAAAACGTCATCGAGCGCGCCGTGGTGCTCAGCACCGCGTCCAGGATCGGCACCGATCTCATCCCGGAACAAGTCCGCAAGAATCCGGCGTTCCAGATTCCCCACGTCGTGATGCCCGCCGACGGCGTCTCGTTGAAGGAAGTGACGGTGGCCTACGAGCGCCAGTGGATCGAATCCGCGCTCGAAGCCGCCGGCGGCGTCCAGAAGCGCGCCGCCGAGCTCCTGCACATCAAGCCGACGACGCTCAACGAGATGATCAAGCGCTACGACATCCGCCCGCGGCGCAAGAAAGCCTCATCGGGCGGCGGTGGCGGCGAGCCCGAGCCGCAGGCGCCGGGAAACGGCGACCAGTTGGAGCCGGTCGGCGAACCCGACTGAGGGAGGGCGAGGGCTTCAGCTCCCGCCGAACCCGACTGATGGAGGGCGAGGGCTTCAGCCCTCGCCGAACCCGACTGATGGAGGGCGAGGGCTTCAGCCCTCGCCGCGTAGCGACGGCTAAAGCCGTCGCTCTCCACTACTTGATCGCGACTGCGCCCGTAGCCGCGAGTCTTTCGAAATAATCCGCAATCACCGGCAACGCAATGCTGCCGAACTCTGCCGACAGCACGTCGCGGATGTCGCTGATCGACCGCTTGCCGTCGGTCAGGTTGCCGAGCTCGAAGATGATGTCAGCGACATTGGTGAACTTCAGGAACGCCGTCGGCGGCTCCGGCGTTGGTAGCGGACCCTGGCCGATGCGCGTTGGCACCCGACGGTCTTCGCCGCCGCGCCCGCGGATGCGCTCGGCCGCCGGCACGAATGGTGCCGGGGTGAGCGCCATGCTGGCCCACACGCCGGTGATGCTCTTCGTCATGTCCGTCAGTCGCTCGTGCAGCAATGGGTCGATCGGTCCAGGCACAAACCGCTCGAACGACAGGATGCGTCGCTGCTCACGCTCGATCGCCTGGGCGAACATGGTCAGCACTTCGCCACTGGCCCGCTGCTGCTTACCCATCATCGCCACCGCTCTGCGGCCGTCCTCGGCGAGCCGGGCGTGCGCGCCGACCATCAGATGCGACAGGAGCGCTTCGGAGCCGTCATTCGGCAGCGTGGCCAAGAAGTACGCTGATGCGGCGGCCACGAATCCCGCCTGCCGATCGCCCTCCACTCCACCCGCCGCGACGATGGCAGTGACCGGAATGCCATCCCACCGCGGCTGACCGACGTCGTCGAAGGACCTGGCCGTCACGCTGCCCGGGATGGCCCCGTAGGGGGCCTGGCCGGCAAAGATTCCCACGATCTCATCGCCGATGGCGGCGGTTGACCACGGCGAGCGAACCACTTGCATGGCGTGCGCGCCTGACTTGGCGAGATGGATGGCCGCCCGCGTCGACGCGGTTGGCGCCGTCGCCATCCGGATCGATCGCGCCGGCGGTGCGAGGCGCCTGGCCGCGATCAGCGATTGCAGCTTTCGCGCCGCCAGTTGCCCTGCGTCGCACGGTGTGCCGCGCTCGCAATAGAGCACGATGTCGCCGGCAGAGGCATCGGTCCCCTGGATTACCGTGACCGGCGTGGCGTCTGGCGCGGCCTCGTCGATCGCGCGCAGCAGCGCCGGTTCCAGTAGCGTCTCCGCAGGCGTCAGCGGCGCTCGCTGGTTGAGCTGGGCGAACAGACTGGCGTTGGCCACCACTGTGAACAGAATGACCAGAACTCGTCTTGCCATACGTGCGTCCTCGATTTGTGGCCGCAGATTACGCAGACTACGCGCCGAAGCGCTCAACGCCTCAATGATCCAATCAGCCTGTCGTACTTCGACAGGATCACGTCCCAGCGGTAGTTCCGCTTGATGTATTCCTTGCCGTTGCGCCCCATCCGGTCGCGCATCCGGTCGTCGGCCAGTAGCATCTTGGTGCACTCGATGAACTCTTCGCGGTCCTGGTAGAAGAGTCCCGCGTTGCTCTTCACGCAGTGGTCCACCAGCACCTCGGAGCGGGCGTTGCACAGCACCGGTGTGCCCACGGCCATGGCTTCGAGCGCCAGCAGCGACAGGCTTTCGTACGGAGACGGCACGACGACGATGGTGGCGGCTTCGAGCGCCTGCAGTCGTTCGCGTTCCGAAAGGAGGCCGGCGAAGCGCACCCAGGGCACCTCCGGCAGTTGCATCAGCTTGACGCCCATCAGGGTCAGCGCCGCTTCACCGCCCTGTTCCTTGTAGCTCGTGAAGTACTCGATCAGTTCCTCGCAGCCCTTGCCCGCGTCGATGCGGCCGCCGTAGAGCAGGAACTGGCCCTGTAGGCGATGGCGGCGGCGAAACTGCGCGCCGCGGGCGCGCAGGTGGGCGGGGAGCCGCTTGTGGATTTCCTCGTCATCTTCCGGCTCCGGCTCGTCCGGCTGGGCGGAATCCATCAGCAGGTCGACGCCGCAGCCCACGGTCTCCTCGGCGACGGCGCGGATGTCGAACGTGGTCTTCAGGAAGTCCTTCTCGACCTCGGTGTTGAACGCAAAGGCCGCCGGCTTCGTGAACATCTCCTTGTAGAGGTCCAGGTGGATGGCCGGCTCGTTGTGCGCGGTCGGCACGAGAATGCTGCGCGCCGGATCGATCTGCACGCCCAGCACGGTCGGGGCGTAGAGATAGGTGAAGAAGATCAGCGCGTCGTAGGAGCGGCGGTTCCGCTCCAGGTACTCGAGCAAGGCCGGGCACCACGGCCCCTGTTGCTCCAGCCACGACATCTCATCGTCTCGCGTGTGCGGGTGATGGAAGATCCAGTCGGAATACTGGTTGAAGGCGCTGAGGTCGCGGGTCTTCGCGTTGGCAAACCGGCGGACGGTGACGCCGCGAATGCGGTCGGTGCCCTCCGGATACTCGTTGGCCCAGGTGATGTAGTCCTTGGCGCAGGTGGTGAGGACCTCGACGTCGTGCTTGGCCGCCAGCCGTTCGGCGATCAGCCGGCAATGGTATTCGGAGCCGCCGAGAATCTCGGCGCCGTAGCGTTGGATGATGAATGCAATCTTCACGATGTCAGCCTTTCGAGCTCTTTTCGGATGCGCGCGTCGCCGAAGTCGGCGAGACGCTTGCGCTGTCCGGCAATCACCTGGGTCCTGAGGGAATCGTTGTACGCCAGTTCTCCCAGCAGTTCCGAGGCGTATTCCAGGTCTTTCGGCGAAAACTGCACGCCCGCGCCGCCGAGCGTATCGGGCACCGCGGTCGACGCGTAAGCGAGCACCGGCACGTCGGCGGCCATTGCCTCGAGCAGCGGCACGCAGAAGCCCTCGTGCTCCGACAGCGAGATGTAGACGCTCGACATCCGGTAGTAGGTGGCCAGATCCTCGTCGGGCACCGGCCCGGGGAAGAGGAAGCGGCCCGGCGGCATCCTGTATTCCGCCAGCAGCGCCTGCACCGTGCTGAAGTAGCGCGGCACCGCGTCGGTCTTGCCGACGAAGATGAAGCGGTACGACTCGTCGACGTACCGCTTGTAGTGCTCGGCCAGCTTGATGTGGTCCTCGATCTTCTTGTTCGGCGCGATCCGGCCCACGAACAGGAAGTTGAGGAAGCCGTCGGTGCGCAGCACGGCTTCGAGCGCGGGCCGCCGTGGCGCCTTGGTGATGCGGTCGGTGTCGATGGCGATTGGGAACACGCCGGTGTTCGAGAAGCCGTAGTCTTCGAGCTCCTGGCGGTTGTATTCCGAATCGCCCAGCGCGACGTCGGTGTGACCGACCAGCGTCTTCAGGTCCTCGCGGCTGAGCGCGGTCAACCGGAAGATGTTGGCGTCGTAGGCAGCGAAGAAATGCGCCGGCGTCACGTTGTGGTACTGCAGCACGCGGCCGCCCTGGAGCTTCGCGAACTCGGCGGTCAGCGGCGAGACCATGGCGAAATGAAGGATGGTCAGGTCCCCGCGCTTCGCGCCGGCATCGGCGAAGGGCCGGATCTCGCCTCGCAGATCGTCGTCGATCGTCAGCGCGTAGATGTCCGACTGGTGTCCCAACTCGCGCAGCAGATCGCGGACGCGGCGGGCCGAGTCGCCAATCGCATCGCCCTTGTGCGCCGCCGGGACCCACTGGTTCACGATCATGGTTCGGGTGGCAGCGCGAGGAAGGCCGAGGGCCGGTAGGCCTTGATCGCCTCGAGTTCGTCGGCGAACGCCACCTGGTCCCAGAAATCAAAGGCGACCGGCGGATGCGTCCGCTTCGGCGCGGCCAGCATCTGATCGACGAAGTGGAGCAGGGTCCCGTCGAAGTCCTTGGCCTCGAGGCGGTCGAGCGCGGCGTCCTGGCCTGCGATGAGGCGCGCCTGCAGCTGGCGGTCGTCGACCACCGCGTTGACGAGCGCTGCCACCACGATCGGGTTCTTGTCGGTGTAGAGCACGCCGGCGCCGTCCATCGTCGCCGGCACCGCCGTGGCGGCAAAGGCCAGCACCGGCACGCCCATGTGGAACGCCTCCAGCAGGGGCACGCAAAACCCTTCGTGCTCGCTCGCGCACAGGAACACATCGGCCAGCTCGTAGTAGGCCGTCAGTTCTTCGTTCGAGACGTGACCGGCGAAGTGTACGTCCGAGGCGCCGATGTCGGCGATGAACTGGTGCAGCATCGTCAGGTAACGCTCGAAGCCGGTGTGCGATCCCACCAGCAACAGGCGCGATCGCGGGTTGAACCACTTCTTGTAGGCATGGAACGCGCGAATCACGTCCTCGAACTTCTTGTTGGGAATCACGCGCCCCACAAACAGCACGTTCACCCAGCCATCGTCGTACTGCCCGGCCTGCATGTAGTTGGCGGGGCCGGCCAGGTGGTCGAAGCCGGGCACCACCGGCAGCACGCCGGTGACCGGAAAGCCAATGGCCTCCAGCTCCTGGCGGTTGTATTCCGAGTCGCCGAGCCCCAGGTCGCAACGGTCCTTGTACAGGGCCAGTTCGCGACGTCCGCGAAAACAGAGCTGCACCAGCTCCTTGTGGATGTCGACGAAGTACTCGGGCGGCGTGATGTTGTGGTACACGAGCGCCATGCGATCGGGCAACGCGTAGGCCACGCGAGATGCTCGCGATCCGATCGAGAAGTGATGGATCAGGATGTTGTCGGGGTGGCTGGCGTCTTTCAGGTCGCGGTAATCCACCGTGAGATCTTCGAGGCGCGAGTCCGCGGTCTGGACGAAGATCTCCGAGTCGTAGCCGGCGCCGCGCAACGCGCGCTGGATGCCGAGCACCTCGTGGCCGATGGCATCGCCGTAGCCGAGCGTGGCGAGTACCTGGTGGATGGCCACGGCCATGGCTACTTCGCTCCGCCGTTACCACCGTTGCCGCCGCCACCTGGACGCCGCCCGCGCCGCTGCGGACGCCCGCGTCGATCGCGTCCGCGCTGGTCGCGGCCGCCCTGCTGATCAGGCTTCGGGCCCTGTTGCGGGTTGGCCGGTTTGGCGGCTTGAGGACCTTGCGGCTGATTGGAGGGCCGGGGCTTTTGCCCCGGCCGATCGCCCGGCGAGGGCTGAAGCCCTCGCCCTCCATGTTGCTGAAGCCCTCGCCCTCCTTGTTGCTGAGGCCCTCGCCCTCCTTGTTGAGGTCGTGGTCCACGCTGCTCGGGTCTCGACTGAAATTGCGGTCTCGACTGCTGCGGCCGCTGCTCGGAAGGAGTGGAGGGCCGGGGCTTTAGCCCCGGCCGATCTGGCGAGGGCTGAAGCCCTCGCCCTCCAGGGCTTTGCGCGGGTTCCCGGTACGGTCCCGCCGGCAACTGCTTGACGATCGAATCCGCCGCCTGCAGGCTGCGCCTCCGGCGCGCGAACCAGCCGGGCATCGGCTCCATCGCGTGGGACGGCGTTTCCTTCGACAGGCGTTCGAGCATGTCCGTGTACTTCTTCACCACCACCGGCCAGCTGTAGTTGCGCTCGAAGAACGCGCGGCCGTTCTTGCCCAGCACGTTTTGCAGGGTCGGACTGGAATCGATCGCGCGGAGGGTCTCCGAAAACTCCTGGAAGTTCTCGTAGAAGAGCCCCGCGTTGCTGCGGATGCACTGGCCCTGCAGCACCTCGCACCTGGCGTTGGCCAGCACCGGCTTGCCCATCGCCCACGCTTCGAGCGCCGCCATCGACAGGCTCTCGAGATACGACGGCATGACCAGCAGCTCCGCCGCCGCCATCGCGTCGTACTTGTCCTGGTCGTCAACGAAGCCGAGGTGATGGATGCGGTCGTGCCTGGGGATCGGGATGATCGGCGCGCCGATCAGCACCAGGTGCATGCCGTCCACCAGGGAGGCGCTGTAGTGCTCGAAGTACTCGAATAGCTCCGCGCACCCCTTGTTCTCGTCGATGCGCCCCACGTAGATCATGAAGCGATCGCGCATGCCGTATTTCTGCCGGAAGCGGCCGGCGTTCGAACGTTCGGGAATCTCCGAGCCGACGCCGACCACGACACCGGGCACCGATTCGTTCTTCGCGACGCCGTGGATGGTGGCGCGTTCCTCGTACGAGTTGTACATCAGCGCCCGCACACCGCGGAAGATCGGCGGATAGATGCCAAGGCCGAGCGCGCTGTCGCGCTCGGCGGTGGGCACGACGATCGCCTTCGACGGCACCGCTCGTGCGCCGTGGAACGAATGTGGATAGCGGACGCTGAAGAAGATGAAGAAGTCGTAGTCGGCTTCGTGGGCGCGGATGTAGGCGACCAGCGCCGGGCTGGTCGGCCCCTCGGCTTCGAGCCACGCCAGTTCGTCGTTCACCGAATGCGTTTCGGTGAAGACCCGCGACGATATCTTCGAGAACTCTATCGGATCGCGCTCGCGCGAGACCGGGAACCGCCGCACCGGGATCCCGTTCACTTGCTCGACCCCTTCAGGCAGCTCGTTCTTCCACGACACGTAGTCGTGGTGGGCGCACGTCGTGAGGACCTCGACCTGCACCTGCGGGCCCAGGTGCTCGGCGACGTAGCGCGCGTGTTGCTCGGCGCCGCCGTTGATATCGGCGCCGTACCGCTGGACGACGACGGCGACCTTCACTGTTGTCCGTTGTCGTCGGACCCGGGATCGTCCGGCTTGTCCTGGGCGAGGTCGGTCGTATCGCCGGCCGGTTCAAGCTCCGGCACGTCGTCTCCTCCCTCGAAATTGTCGTTGTCGTCGAAGGGCTCATCGCCGCCGCCCGCCTCTTGCGCGTCAGGCGAGTTCTGCTGATCGCCCTGTGCGCCAGGCGCGCCCGGGATGCCGGGTCCGCCGGGTGCGCCGGCCCCGCCCCGTCGTCCGCGGCGGCGGCGCCGCCGCCGCCGGCTGCCATCCGCGGGGACCGTGCCCTGGCCGCTCGGGCCCGGTCCACTCGTCGACACACTGGCACCGCCCGAGGGCACGTAGCCCTCCGACGATCCCGCGCCGGACGATGGCTGTGCCGCCGGGACCACGTCATCGCGCTCACGCTCGCGGCGGGCCGGCGCCTGGATCACTTCGGGCCGGTACTGCACCACGCCCTCGAGCGCCCGCACCCGGCGCTCGCTGAAGTCGAGCCGGCTCGACAGCGACTCCACCTTCATCCGCAGGTTCTGCGCCTCGATGCCCATGCGCGTGGTCTCGAGCACCAGGTTGTGGATCACCTCGTAGTAGAGGGCGTTCCATTCCGCCCGCGACTTGTCGAACTCGATCTTGCGCCGCGCCTCGCGCTTGAGCAGCGTGACGTTGAACTCGGCCTGCTTGTGGATCACGTGCAGCAGCGGATTGGGGTTGAACATCATCTTCATCAGCGGCGCGAAGAGCTTCCGCGTGAACCGCAGGAAGCCGCGGTGGGTGACGAAGATGTCGGCTTCTTCAGGCGTGTAGGGCGGCTCGATGGCCGGCGGCTCGGTATTCACCGCCGGGCGGCTCTTGCGGAACTGCTCGAGCAGGTCCGACCGCAGATTCTTCGGCTCGAGAAATTTTTCGAGGCGGACCGACGCCAGCTCGCGGATCTGTTCTTCGGTGTAGTCGGCGCCGCGCTTCTCGAGGATGCGCGCGCGGATCTGCTTCATGATCTGCTCGACATCAACCGATTCGGAACGGATAGTGAACTCGCTCATCGCAAAAATCCTGTCTGTGTAATCTGCAGCATCTGCGTCTTCTGCGTTTATGCCGCCGGGCGCGGCTTCTGGTGCCGCTGGCGGCTGGCAAACTCGGGCGCTTCCCTCATGCAGGTGCCCAGGATGCCGATCGACTGCTTGAAGGCGTGCAGGCCCGCGCGCGTGAACTGCGCGGGGTTCTCGCCCACCTGCGGATAACCGTTGGCATCGGCCAGGGACACGACCTGCTCCCAGTTTTCAAATAACCGGCCCCACGGGCTGTCGAGCACGCCCTTCATGTGCTGCTCGGCGAGCATCGGGTACCAGAAACTGTCGTGGTAGATCACGCTGGCCATGTAGGCCCACGGCGCCAGCACGGTCTTGAGCGACCACTCGATCGGCTTGCGCAGCGGCCCCCAGTAGATCTTGTGTTGCATGCGCGCCGCGAACGTCATCTCCTGGAAGGGGCCGACGAACTTCCAGTTTTCCTTTGCCGCCTCGAGATCGCCGACGATCTCGATGTCGCGCGGGTCGCCGCAGCCCAGTCCCATGTCGTGGGCCATGCGGATGTACTTGATGGAGAGCGGGTCGAACCCCATCAGCTTCGCGGCCACCGCGTCGATGGCCACTTGATCGGCACTGGCCAGCAGCACGTTCTTCACGTGCGGCAGCATGCAGCGCGGCCCCGGACCGTCGCCGGCGAAGGTGCCGTCCATCACGGCGAAGACGCCGCGGTGGATCTGCTTCTGGATCATCAGCAGGTCCACCAGCGTTTCGTGGATCACCGGGTGCGTCCAGTGGCGCCTCTCGTTCAGCAGCCCGCCAAACGCGTTCTTCATCGCCCCCGTCGTCGTCGTGAAGACGTGCGTCTTGATCGTGGGCAGGTGAATGATGTTCTCGCCGATGAACCGGCGGGGGATCATGAAGCCGTCGGGGTAAACCTCGTTGAGGCAGGTGAACTTGTCCGCGAGGTCGCCGACCGCGTCACGAATGTGGATCCAGGGCTCGTCGCCCTCGTAGAGATGGATGTTGCGCAGGCCGTGCGCCTGCACCACCGGCAGCTGCTTGTTTTCGGTTTCGCCAAGGTGGGCGTCGATGACGACGGTGCGGTTGTGGCAGGCGTGGATCAGGTCGGGGCGGTAGCCGTCTTGCTTCAGGGCGCGGATCACGCCGTCGAGCTGCCACGGCGTGGTTGAACTGCCGGGGAAGAAGAAGTGCCAGGAGATGTTGACCTTGAGCGCGGTGTCGGCGTCCTTCGCGATGACGTCCTGGTAGCCGGCCAGGTTCATCACCGCGTGCGTGTCCCGGAGGACCGTCGCCGGCGAGGTCTTAAGTATCGAGACCGTGGATCGTTTCAATAGCCTGTGACGAGTCCGAGCGGCCGATAGATGATGACGACTACTGCCACACCCCAGAGCGCCACGCACCCGAGCAACGGCCGATCCACCAGCAGCATCTCCGAGGGACTGCCTCCACCTTCTTTGCGGTGCACGAGGTAGAGGTATCGGAACAGGCCATAGATGGGAAACGGCGTTGTCAGCACCAGCCAATCGGTGCCGAAGTACGCGTGGGTTTCAGGGCTCACACAGTAGATGACGTAGGCGACCAGCGTGGCCGCCGCGACTACCGCGATCATCTGATCGAGCAAGTACGGATCGTACTCCTCCAAAATGCGGCGGTGTCCCTTGGCGCCGTCGGCGAGCAGCGTGATTTCATGCCGCCGCTTCGCCAGGCCAAGGAACAGGGCCCCGAGTAGAGTGCAGACCAGCAACCAGTCGCTGACCGGCACCCCGATAATCACTCCACCCGCCACGGCCCGCAGGACGAAGCCAATCGCGATCGACATTACGTCGAGCACGACGATGTGCTTCAACCAGCGCGTGTACAAGACGAAGAGCGTCAAGTACGCCGCAGCCGTCCATGCCAACAGCGGCTTCAGCGCGAACGCCGAGGCCAGCGCGGCGACGCTCAGCACCGCCGCCCCGGTCAGGGCCGTCGCGGGCGAGAGCGTTCCCGAAGCGATCGGCCGCCGCTGCTTCAGCGGATGCTGCCGATCGGCCTCGCGATCGGAGACGTCGTTGATCAAATAGACGGCCCCGGACAACGCGCAAAAAATCAAAAAGGCCGCCGAAGCTAACGCCAAGGCGGCCGGGTCGAGCAGTTGGCGCGAAAAAATCAGCGCCGCAAAGACAATCAGATTCTTGGTCCACTGATCGGGCCTGAGCGAGACGAGCAGGCTCGCGGCAGTGGACCGAGTCTCCACGCTACTTGTAGCTCTTGACGGCTTCCGCCTCCGAGTCGAAGGTATCGAAGACCGTCAACAACTTCGTGATCGACAGCAAATCTTCGATGCGCTTGGTCAGGTTGAGCAGCTTGAGGCTGCCGCCCTGACGGCTCACCGTCGTGTAGGTCCGGACCACTTCGCCGAGACCCGCGCTGTCGATGTACGGCACGCCTTCGAGGTTCAGCAACAGCTTCTTCTTTCCGGCGGCCAGCAAGCTGTTGATCTTGTCTTTCAGCAACTCATCGCCCTCACCCAAGGTCATCTTGCCCTTGAGGTCCAGGATAGTCACTTCACTCACGGTCCGTTCGACGATGTCCATTCGCGAATCCTCTGACGTCGATAAAACCCTTACAACACGGGCGTTTACACGCCCAAAAAGGTGTCGAATGTTACCACGAAGTCTACTCGGTCTCCCGCCGCATCTTCTTGCGGTTGCGTTTCCGGGCCAGCGCCTGTTTTGCTCGGCGCTTGTCTCCCGGCTTCAGGTAGAAGGAGTGCTTCTTGATGTCCTTGATGATGTCTTCCTGCTGCACCTTGCGCTTGAAACGTCGCAACGCACTCTCGATCGACTCACCTTCCTGCAATTTCACCTCGGCCATCTGTAGTCACCCCCTTTCAATTGGCGTTTGAGTCCACATTCACCAGATCACCCGATTCGGGGCTCCGCCTGGGACAGGACAAGTATGTTAGGCTATCACAGTCCATCAGGCACGAGTTGGACGCCTTCAAGTAGCTGACCCGTAAGCACTTAGGTCACCCATTTTCAATGAGAATCCTGGTTCTTGGATCGGGCGGGCGCGAACACGCGCTGGCCTGGAAGTTAGGGCGCGAAGCCGGGGTCACATATATCTTGTGCGCGCCGGGCAACGCGGGCATGGCCCGGCAGGTCAAAACCGCCCCGGTCGACCCACTCAATCTCGACGCCGTGGTCGCACTCATCAAGACCCACGAGATCGACCTCACGGTTGTTGGCGCCGAGGCGCCGCTCGGCGCCGGATTGGCCAACCGACTGGCCGCGGAAGGGCATCGCGTGTTCGGTCCGACCCGCGCCGCCGCTCAACTTGAAACCAGCAAGGCCTTCGCGAAGGATTTCATGGCGCGCCACCACGTGCCCACCGCGAAGTACCGCGTATGTACGTCGGCGGATGAGGCGATCGCCGCGATTCGATCGGGCGAATTCGGGGACACGTTAGTGGTGAAGGCCGATGGCCTCGCCGCGGGCAAGGGCGTGGTGGTCGCGCCCGATCGCGCCACCGCTGAAGCCGCGGTCCGCGGCGCGATGCTCGATCGCACGTTCGGCGACGCCGGCGCGCGGGTCGTGCTGGAAGAATGCCTGGTCGGCCCCGAGGTCTCGTTCTTCGTCGTCGCCGACGGCGAAAGCTTCGTCCCGCTGCTGTCAGCGCAGGATCACAAACGCATCTTCGACGATGACCGGGGCCCGAACACCGGCGGCATGGGCGCGTTCGCGCCGAGCCCGCTGATGACCGAGGCGCTGCAGGCGCAAGTGATTCGAGAGATCGTCCAGCCCGTGCTGAGCGGGATGGCGAGCGAAGGGAATCCGTTTCGAGGGTTTCTCTACTGCGGGTTGATGCTGACGCCTGACGGCCCGAAGGTGATCGAGTTCAACGTGCGCTTCGGCGACCCGGAATGCCAGGTGGTGATGCCGCTACTTGATCAACCACTGGCCCCGCTGTTGATGGCTGCTGCCGGAGGACGACTGGAGGGCGAGGGCTTTAGCCCTCGCCGCCAGGCCGAGGCTAAAGCCTCGGCCCTCCAGGTGTCAGTCGGCGTCGTCCTCGCCGCCCACGGCTACCCGGGCGAGGCGAGATCCGGCGACGTCATCCACGGCCTCGACGCTGTGGCCCGCGAGTGCCCGGACGTGCTCGTGTTTCACGCCGGCGTGAAAGAGCGGGACGGCCAACTCGTCACGGCCGGTGGACGTGTGCTGACGGTGGTCGCGCGAGATTCTTCCTTCGAAACCGCAATTGCCGGCGCTTACAAAGCTGCCGCCTGCATCCAGTTCGACGGAATGCAGTTGCGTCGGGACATTGGCAAGAAAGCGTTGCGGTGACGGGCACATCTTGTGATTTCGTGAGCGTGTGATCTCGTGATCTGATGTGGTGATTTGGGGATCTGTTGACCTTGCGAGCCCTCACCACTGAGCCGCATTGTCCCGGTGTTCGACAGATCACTGTTCACCAAATCACCAGATCAGATCACCAGATCAAATCACCAGATCACCAAATCACGAGATTAGATCACCAGATCACCAAGTCAACACATCACAAGATGTGCCCGTTACTTCAACAACACCGAGAGGGCATCATCGAGGTGAGCCCTGAACGTTTCCGTGCTGTGTCCCTCGGGGACTTCCAGGTAAGTGACCGCGGCGTTGGCATCGTCCAGCGTCGTGCGCAGGTTTCGGGCGCCGTCGATCAACGCGTCGTAGATGCCGCCCAGCACGAAGAAGCGAATCGAGCGGGCCGCGGCCCGCGCCCTCGGCTGGTTGGCGACGAGCGACGCCGCTTCCTTTGGCGGCGCGATCGCCGCGCACAGGCCAAAGAGTGACGGGTATTCCACTGACAGATCGATGGCGCCATACGCGGCCAGGGAGCTGCCAAGAATCGCCCGATGGTCCGGCGCCGGAAACGTCCGGAAGCGCTTGTCCACCATCGGCACGAGCTCCGTGCTGATGAACGCGCGCCACTTCGGATTGCGCGAGTACTCCTCCATCCGATCGACCGGTTCGGAGAACACCGCGATGACCGGCGGGATGGCCTTGCGCGCGACGAGCCGGTCGAGCACGCGCGGCACATCCATCTTCTCGATGTAGTTGCCGCCGTCGAGGATGTAGACGACAGGATAGAGATCGGTCGAGGCGTCGTACCCGGGTGGCAGGTAGAACCAGATGCGCCGCGAGCCGCCGAGTGCGTGCGAGGCGTAGGCTTCGGCGATCAATTTCCCCGCCGGCACTTGCGCCTGATCGTCGATCTCAGGCTGCTTCACCCAGAACGGCATTCGGATTTCTGAGCGCGGGCCCGCGAAGGCCTGGACCAGGCGCGGGTTGAGCGGATCGGGCCGCGCCTCCTTTTCATACAGCAACGTGTACTCGAGCCGCGCGTTTGTGTAGGCGGTGCCTTCGAGGTACGACCAGTTGGTGCCGTCGATGCGCGTCATCTTGCCGACGTTCACGTCGTAGCCCTGCGGCGTGGAGGCCCAGGCGTTGAAGTCGCCAACCACCCGCGGCGGCGCGCCGTTCACATCCTGCGCCAGGAAGACCAGGCGGGTCTGGTTCTCGATGAGCGGTGTCCCGCCGTGCGCACCGAGATACTTCTCGATGAGGCCGGAGCGATCCGCCGGAGCGGCACCGGCCACCTGTCGCGACAGCGCGCGCCACGATTGCGGCTCACCCGAACAACCAGCGCAGGTAATAGCGACGGCTAAAGCCATCGCTCTCCACGGTGTCTTGGAGGGCGATGGCTTTAGCCGTCGCCCGGTCACAGCGCCTCCGCCAGCTTCTGGCCCGTGGACTTCTTCACGCCCTGTCCCTCGACGATGAGCTGTCCGCACGCCGCGCGGATGTCGCGGCCGCGACTCTTTCGCACCGAGACCATCAGGCCGCGATCGGCGAGGATCCTGGCGAACTCGTTGACCCGATCGTCCGCCGGCCGATCGTACGGAATGCCCGCAGCGGCGTTCAGCGGCAACAGGTTCACCTTCGCCTTCACCCCGGCCAGGACCTTGACCAGCTGGCGCGCATCCGCCGGTGAGTCGTTGACCCCCGCCAGCATCACGTACTCGAACATGATCCGGCGCCGCTTGGCGAGCGGGAACCGCTGGCAGGCTTCGACGATGTCCTGGAGGGAATACTTGCGGTTCGAGGGAACGATCTCGGCCCGCACCGAGTCGGACGAGGCGTGCAGCGACACCGCCAGGTTCGGCATCAGCTCTTCGGTGGACAGCCTGTCCATCATCGGTACGAGGCCCACGGTGGACAGCGTCACCCGCTTCGGATGCACGGCGAGCCCCTCGCTCCGGTTGAGCATCTTGAGCGCCTTCATCGTCGCGTCGTAGTTGTGCAGCGGTTCGCCCATGCCCATCAACACGATGTTGAATGGCTTGTCGAGAAGGTCCAGCTCGCGCGCCAGCAAGCGAACCTGGCCGGCGATTTCCGCGGCCGTCAGGTTGCGCACCAGGCCCATCTTGCCGGTCAGGCAGAAGGTGCACCCCATGGCGCAGCCGACCTGCGTCGAGACGCAGAACGTCTGCTTGGGCGTGTCGGGGATGAAGACCGACTCGATCAGCCGGCCGTCGGCCATTCGCATCACGAACTTTTGTGTGCCGTCCTCGGAGACGTCGTGCTTGACGACCTCGGGAATCGAAATGGTGGCGGCGGTGGCGAGCGCCGCCCGTAATTCAGCCGACAAGTCGGTCATCAGCGCGACGTCGCTGACGCCGCGCTTCCAGATCCAGCGGTAGATTTGCCTGGCGTGGAAGCGCTTGTGGCCGAGCGAGACCACGAAGTCTTCGAGCTCACCCAGGTCGAGCGCGGCGAGGTCAAGGACGCTGGTGGACTTCACCCGATCAGTTTAGCGAAATGTGGGTTACCGTGATGTATCCGTGCAGGCCCTGATCGACTTCGGCGTCCCGCTGGTGGCCTGGCTGCTGATGCTGGCCGTGGGCACCGACCTGCGCCTCGTCGACTTCGCGTCGGTGCTGAAGCGCCCGCTGCTGCTGATTGCCGGGCTGGTGGTGCCCTCGACCCTCCTGCCGCTGCTGGCGGTCGGGCTCATCAGGCTGTTCTCGCCGCCCCCGGGGATCGAGGCCTCACTCCTGCTGATCGCGGTGTGCCCGATCGGCGGCGCCGCCAACACCTATAGCTACCTGGCGCGCGCCTCGACGGCGCTCTCGGTTTCGCTCACCGGGCTCTCCTGCATCCTGGCCGTGGTGACCATTCCGCTCTCGACCCTGCTGCTGGAGATTCTGCTTGGCCGTCCGTTCGGCTTCCAGGTTCCGGTCAAGCTCCTGATCCAGCAACTGACCTTGATCATCACCATGCCGATTGGCATCGGCATGCTCCTCCGGCATTGGTGGCCGGACGAGGTGGAGAAGCGGCGGGGCTTGCTTCAGCGCCTGGCCTTCACGGGCGTCGCGTTGTTGGTCCTCTTCGTGGTCGGCGCCGATGTGCAGGGGTTCCGGGACAACCTGGGGATCACCGTGCCGCTGGCGGCCGCCTTCGTCATCGGGTCGTTCACCATCGGCCTGACGATCGCGATCAGTGCCTGGGCCTCAGACCGGGACTCGTTCACCCTCGCGTCGGAGTTCGCGACGCGCAACCTCGCCGTCGCCACCGCGATCGCGATCACGCTGCTCGGCCGGGTCGGCTTTGCCGTCTTCGCCACGACCTACTTGCTCATCGAGGTGCCGCTGATGCTGCTGGCCGTGCTCGTCTTCCGCAGCCGTTCGGTCAGCTCGCAAATCGCCCGCGAATCGACGTAAGCGTGCGCTCCAGCGTCTCCCGCGCGATGTGCGTGATGATCGGCCGCATCAAGCCGCCGATGATTGGCGGCAACGAGCGGCTGAGCGTGAGCGATTCCACCTCGATCACGACGCCGTCGGCGAGCTGTTCGTAACGCCAGTACGAATACATCCGCCAGACATAGCCGTGGTCGTTGCCTTCCGGCAGCGTGTACTCCTCCGGCGTCCCGGCTTTTTCCACCTCCACCACGCGCGTCGAGAGGCTCGTGCTCGAGGCGCGCGTCGGCGAAATGCGCCGGTAGTGCACGTCGTACTCGGTGTCGTAGATCACCGTGATGATCTTCGAACGCTTGAGCCGCAGGTAGACCTTCTGGTAGTCGCCGTCGCGGAAGAGGACGACCGACTTGAGGACGTCTTCCTGCTTGTGGCGAT
>JBDTMB010000020.1:0-26080 GCA_039934485.1 Vicinamibacterales bacterium | reverse complement strand
ATCTTCGAGGCCTTCCAGCAGGCCGACGGCACCACCAGCCGCAAGTACGGCGGCACCGGACTCGGCCTGTCGATCAGCCGCGAAATTGCGCGGTTGCTGGGCGGCGAGATTCGCCTGATTAGCGCGGTGGGGGCCGGCAGCACGTTCGTCCTCTACCTGCCGACGGTGTATGCCGCGCCGGCGAACGCGCTGTCCAGGATAAACATCTCGGAAGGCGCCCGCATCGCCGTCGATCGCGCGCTGGCGGCGGCGGACTTCCCGGTGGACGAAAACCCACTGGACGACGACCGCCGGCGGATCGAGCCCGGCGACCGCGTGGTGCTGGTGATCGAGAACGACCTGTCCTTTGCCAAGATCCTGATCGACCTCGGGCGCGAGCGCGGCTTCAAGGTGCTCGCCGCAGTCCGCGGCGACATCGGGCTCCAGCTGGCGCGGCAGCGGCGGCCCGACGCGATTACCCTCGACATCGACCTGCCCGGCCTCGACGGCTGGAACGTGCTGGACCGGCTGAAGCACGATCCCAGCACCCGGCACATCCCCGTGCACATCATTTCGGTGATGAGCGAGGAGCTGCGCGGCATGCGCCTGGGCGCCAAGGGCTGCCTGGAGAAACCGTCCGATGTCGAAACGCTGGCCGCGGCCTTCACCTCGATTCGCGAGTTCACCGAGCGGTGGGTCAAGACGCTGCTGGTGGTCGAAGACGACGACGTGCAGCGACAGAGCCTCGTCGAGTTGATCGGCGACGACGACGTGAAGATCACCGCGGTGGCCAGCGGCGAAGAAGCGCTGGAGCAGCTCGAGGACACGCTGTTTGACTGCATGGTGCTCGACCTCGGGCTGCCGGACATGAGCGGCTTCGAGCTGCTCGAGCGGATGCGCTCCAATCCGTCGTTTGCCAGGGTCCCGGTGATCGTCTACACCGGCCGGGAGCTGAACCGGGAGCAGGAAGCGAACCTGCGGCGCCTGGCGCAGACCATCATCATCAAGGACGTCAAGTCGCCGGACCGCCTGCTGGCGGAGACGTCGCTGTTCCTGCACCGGGTCGAGACCACGCTGCCGCCGGAAAAACAGCGGCTGCTCGAGCGGATGCACCGGCAGGATGTGACGCTGGCCGGCAAGAAAGCCCTCGTCGTCGACGACGACATCCGCAATATCTTCGCACTGACCAGCATCCTCGAGCAGTACGAAATGAGCGTGGAATACGCCGAGAACGGCCACGACGCGCTGCAGCTCCTCGACCAGAATCCCGGCATCCACGTCGTCCTGATGGATGTGATGATGCCGGAGATGGATGGTTATGAAGCCATGCGACGCATCAGGCAAAACTCGGCGTTGCAGCATCTGCCGATCATCGCGTTGACCGCGAAGGCAATGAAGGGCGACCGGGAGAAATGCCTCGACGCGGGGGCGTCCGAGTACGTGACCAAACCTGTGGACTCGGACCAGCTGTTGTCGCTGCTGCGCGTATGGCTCTCGAAATAGCGCCCGTCAACGTCCTGCTCGTTGACGACCATCCCGAGAACCTCGTCGCGATCGAAGCCGTGCTCGACGACGCGTCGTACCATTTCGTCCGTGCCACGTCCGGGCGCGAGGCCCTGCGCGAGGTCCTGGCCCGCGACTTTGCGCTGATTCTCCTCGACGTCGAGATGCCCGAGGTGGACGGCTACGAGACGGCGACGCTGATTCGCGAGCGGCCGCGATCGCGTGAGACCCCGATCATTTTCCTCACCGCAAACCACCGCACCGAGATGAACGTGTTCCGCGGCTACGCCGTCGGCGCGGTGGACTACCTGCTCAAGCCGCTGTCCTCCGACGTGCTCCGCTCGAAGGTCGGGGTGTTCGTCGATCTCTACCGCCGCCAGCAGGCGCTCCGGCAGGCGCACGCCGAACTCGAGGTCCGCGTCGCCGAGCGGACGCTCGAACTGGCCAAGGCCAACGCCGCGCTGTCGGCGGAGATCAATGAACGGACGCAGATCGCGCAGGAGCGCACGGACCTGCTGCTGCGTGAGCAGGCGGCGCGCCGTGATGCCGAGACCGCCAACCGCCTCAAGGACGAATTCCTCGCGACGCTGTCGCACGAACTCAGGACGCCGCTCAACGCGATCATGGGCTGGGCCCACGTGCTCGGACAGGGCAGCGGGGACCGGACCACCGTCGAGCGCGCGGCCACCGTCATTCGCCAGAACGCCCGGGCCCAGGCCAAGCTCGTCGACGACGTCCTCGACGTCTCGCGCATCATCGGCGGCAAAGTGGCGCTCGAGACTACCGACGTCAACCTCGGCGCGGTGATCGACGCCGCCATCGACTCGGTGATGCCGGCGGCCAACGCCAAGGCCATCACCGTCGAGCGCGACCTGACCAGCGGCCTGACCCTCGTCGGCGATCGCGATCGGCTGCAGCAGGTGGTGTGGAACGTGCTGTCGAACGCGCTCAAGTTCACGCCGAAAGGCGGGCTGGTGCACGTCGCGCTCTACGGCGATTCGGGCGATGCGGTCATCAAGGTGGCCGACACCGGCATCGGGATCCCGTCGGACTTCCTGCCGTATGTGTTCGACCGCTTCCGCCAGGCCGATAGTTCGATGAGCCGCCGCCACAGCGGATTGGGCCTGGGCATGGCCATCGTACGTCACCTCGTCGAACTGCATGGCGGCACGGTGAGCGTGGAGAGCGCCGGGGAGGGCCAGGGCGCGGTCTTTATCCTGAGGCTGCCGGCACAACTGTCGCACCGGAGCCGGCTGACTGCGAGGCCGATGGTCAACGGGCCGGACGAACACGCGCCTGCCGAACTCGACGACCTGCAAGGCATTCACGTGCTGATAGTCGAAGACGATCCCGATTCGCGGTCCGTTCTCGCCCTGCTGCTCGAGCGGCAGGGCGCCGTCGTCGACCAGGCGGCCTCGGTGGCCGAGGCCCTCGGCACGCTGGCCCGTCGCGCGCCCGACGTCCTGGTCAGCGACATCGGCATGCCCGATGAAGACGGCTACTCGTTGATTCGGCGGCTGCGCGCGCGCCCGTCCCCGGGCGAGGTGCGCCTGCCGGCGATTGCGCTCACGGCCTACGCCCGCCCGCTCGATGCGGAAGCGGCGATCAACGCCGGGTACGATCGCTACATGTGCAAACCGGTGGCGCCGGCGGAGCTGGTGCGGGCTATCAAGCGGATGGCGGAAAAGGTGTAGGGCTTAGCTGCCGAAGGCATAGACGACGACGTTGACGCCGAAGCGGGTGTTGTCGTCGCGCTGGAAGCGCTTGTTGCGCCAGTCGTAGTCCCACTCGCACCCATAGTCCTTGTTCGAGTACAGCACGCCCAGCCGGCCCTGGTGCTCGACCCCGCGCAGGTAGTCGTGCACGAGATCGTCGCCCCAGCCGTTCAACTCGTGCGCGGTTTGCGGCGGGCCATCGGGGAACTGGAAGAACGCACGGTAGATCGCGTGCGTCCGGGGAAGCTTGGCGAGGGTGTGCGGCCCAGGGAACGCGCGCCGCATTTCCTCCTCGAAGGAGGTGGCGTAGAGTCCCGCGACGTCGTGGTTGCAGTCGTCCGAGAAGAGCAGGCCGCCACGGGTGACGAAACGCTGCAGCGCGTCCCGTTCACGGTCGTTGAAGCGCACCAACTTGTGACCCGTCATGAACAGGAATGGAAAGGCGAGGAGCTCCTCGGAGTCCGCGGTGATCACCACTTCCTCGGGATAAACCGGAATGTTGGTGTACTCGACGATCGAGTTCAGGAGGTTGGCCGCGACCTTCGGGTTGTAGTCCCAGTCCCCGGAGTCGTAGCGCAGGCGCGCGAAGACGAATTCGTTCGAGCGCGGCCTGCCGAGGGCGGCTTTCGGGGCCTGCGCCGCGCGCGCGGCGGCGACCGGCCACACGACCGCGGCCGCGAGGCCGGCGGCGGCGGCGCTGACGAAGTGTCGCCGGCTGATTTCCATCGTCCATCAATAGTGGCACGAAAAATGGTTGTCGATTCGGCATGTCGAACCGTGTTCCCGGCTACATTCTCGCGGTCCTCGGCGTCGTCGCGGCCTTGAAACTGGGCCAGGGCTTCCTGGCCCCCGTGTTGTTTGCGGTGGTGGTCGGCGTGGCCCTCGCACCACCGGTGCGATGGCTGTCGCGTCTCATGCCGCGCGGCCTGGCCTCCGCGGTGGTCGTGCTTGGACTGGTTGGCGCGGTCTCGGCGACGGCGTATTCCCTGACCGACGAGGCGACGAGGTTCAGCAAACGACTGCCAAGCCTGGTCCGGCAGATCCGGACGGCGATGCAGCCGGTGTCTTCGCAGCAGGGTCCGCTGAACCAGTTGCAGCAGGCGATCAGCGAGTTGGAAAAATCGACGCGATCCACTGCGCGCACCGACGGGACGCCCGTGACCATCGTCGAACCCGTGGACGTGCAGCGCGAGATGATGAGCGGCGCCCGCCGGGCCGCGTCGTTTCTCGGGCAGGCGGTGCTCATCACGTTCCTGATTTACTTCCTGCTGGCGGCGGGTGAGCAATTCAAGCTGAAGTTCGTGCGGATCAGCGGCGAAAGACTATCCGCGAGGAAGATCACCCTGCAGATGATCGACGACATGACGCAGAAGATCGCGCAGTTCGTGTTCTACCAGGTCTGGAGCGGCGCCCTCGTCGGAGCCGTGACGTGGTTGACCTTCATGTGGCTGGGCGTCAAGTACGCCGGGCTCTGGGGTCTCGCCGCCGGCGTCCTGAACTGCGTGCCGTACTTCGGGCCGACCCTGGTGCTGGTCGCCTCTGGCGCCGCGGCCTTGCTGCAATTCCACTCATGGGTGATGGTCGCCACCGTGGCCGGCGTATCGGTGGCGGTGACGGCCCTGGAGGGGATGGTCCTTGCCCCGATGATGCTCGGGCGGGCCGCCAACGTGAACACGGTGGCGATGTTCGTCTCGATCATGTTCTGGGGCTGGCTGTGGGGGCCGCTGGGCCTCGTCATCGCCGTGCCGATCATGATGACGATCAAGACGGTCGCCGACCACGTCGAATCGATGAAGCCGGTGAGCGAGTTGCTGGGCGACTAGGGCCCGGGCCGGCCGGCGACCTCGGTGATCAGGTCCTGGAGCGTCTCGACGAGCAGCACCGGATCGATCGGCTTGGGCATGTGGCGTTTAAAGCCGGCGGCGAAAATACGTTCGCGGTCGCCCTGGCTGGCGTAGGCGGTGAGCGCCATGGTCGCGGCCGGCATCGACACCCCAAGGCGTTGCCGGAGGCTGGTGAGCAGCATGTATCCATCCTGATCGGCCATTGCGATATCGGTGACGAGCACGTCGGGCGGCTCGGTGACGGCCAGCGCCAGGGCCGCTTCCGCCGACGCTGCCGTCAGGACCCGCGCACCCTCGGCGCGCAGGATGGCGCCGACCAGGTCCAGCGAATCCGCATCATCGTCCACCAGCAACACGCGGGCGCCCTGCAAGGAGCTCGCCTCGCGCGGCGACCGGGCAACGGGACCCTTCACCCCGGCCTGCTGCCGGTGGGCCGGCAGGCGCACGGTGAAGCGCGCGCCGCGCCCCGGTCCGTCGCTCGCCACGCTGACATCACCACCGTGCATTTCGATGAGACGGCGAACGATCGTCAGGCCCATGCCGAGGCCGCCATGTTGGCGGGTGCTCGCCGCATCGGCCTGCCGGAACGGTTCGAACACAAACGGCAAGAATGCGGCGTCGATGCCGGCGCCCGTGTCGGTGACCGTCAAGACGTCGAAGTCCGGGTTACAGTCGATGGCGACGGTGATGCTGCCACCCGCGGGCGTAAACCGCACGGCGTTGGAGATCAGGTTCCAGACCACCTGTTGCAGCCGATCCGGATCGCCGATGGTCTGGCAGCCCGCGTCGGGGAACTGGGTGGCGATGAGTACCCGCCGGGCTTCCGCCGCCGGGCGGCAGGAATCGATGGCGTTGGCGGACACCGCCACGAGGTCCATCGGCCTGACCTCCAGCTGCAGTTTTCCCGTCGTGATGCGTGACACGTCGAGCAGGTCCTCGACCAGCCGGGTCTGTGCATGAGCATTCCGCTCGATGCGTTCGAGCCCGCGCTGCATCTCTGCGGCGTCGAGCCGCTGCGTGCGCAGCACGTGGGTCCAGCCGACGATGGCGTTGAGCGGGGTGCGGAGCTCGTGCGACAGCGTCGCCAGGAATTCGTCCTTGAGACGGTTGGCCTGCTGCTCTCGCACGAGCAGCCCCGCGCGTTCCCGTTCGGACGACTGGATCTGATCGAGCATCTGGTTGAAGGCGTCGACGAGGACGCCGAGTTCGTCGCGGGTCGTGCGCGTGGCGCGGAGCGAATAGTCTTCGCTGGCGGTGATCGCTTTCGCGGTGCCCGCCAACTGCGCGATCGGCCGCGACACGATGCGCTGCAGCGTGGACGACAGCAGGAACGACAGCAGCAGGCCGCCGGCCAGGATGGACGCGGTGGCGACCCCCTGGGCCCGGAGGTTGGCTGACAGCGCGCCGAGGTCGGCGCGGATGAACACCGCACCGCTGCCGCTGTCGGTCCGGGCCAGGTGCTGCGTCAGCTCGATGCGATTGGGCAGGAAGCGGTAGCCTGGCGGCGGCGCGGCGGCCGGACACAGGGTGCCGGCCGCATCCGTCGCAAACCGAGTCTCGACAAACAACTCGCCGTTGGCAAGATACAGGCAGGCCATCCGCACATGCGGATTGATCGCGAGCATCTCGAGCGCTTCGCGAGCGGCCTCGGGATCGAGGAATGACAGCGCCGCCGACGTGTTGTCGAGCACGAGGCCGGCCTGCACCGCCAGATCCAGCTGGATGCGGTCGCGAAAGCGCACGTAGTCCCATGCCAGGTAGGACACCGACGCCACGACCAGCACCGTGCTGCTGGCGAGCATCAGCAAGAGGACCAGCTTGCGGTGGATGGAGAGGTGCTTGAACATGGCCGGGCTCACCGTTCCATCACGCGGCGCGCCACGCGCAGCAGCTTGGCGCTGATCGTCACGCCTTGTTCAGCGGCCGCCGCACGGTTGACGTCGAAACGCACCCGGTCCTGGTCAAGGACGAAGGCGATGGCGCCGCCGAGGCGGAGGAACTCCGGGCTGTCGCCAACGGTCAGGGTGCCGGAGCCGGCGAGCTTCTTGAGGAGGAGCCTGGTGGCCTCACCCTCGGTCTTCCCGATGAACAGGATGTGGCAGCCGGCCGTGGCCGCCGGCGTGCCGGGGATGGAGAGTGTCATCGGGCGGCCGCGCACCGTTTCATCCGCGATCGCCCGCTCCACCGACTGCCGGAACGCCTCGTCGGCCATCACGCACACGTTGAGCGGCGAATGCGGACCCTCCTGGAACGCGGTCGCAGGCCATTCGACGTACTTGCCGAAGTTGTACAGGAAGACCGCCTTGACGTCGTTTTCGGCCGCGGCGCGAGTCTGGGCCGCCGCCGGCGACAGGGCCGCGTGGATCGAGGCGACCAGCAGCGCGATCGCGCCCCGTCGGATCAGAATATCCATGTCAGCCGAATGGTTGCGGAACGCTCGAACGTTTCGAGCGGGGTGCCGGCGGCAAACTCGACGTGGCTGGCCTTCAGGAGGTTCGAACCAATGAGGGAGATCTCGAGGCCCTGGCGCAACTGCCAGCCGGCGCGGGCGTCCAGCTCCGCATACGAAGCAAGCGCCGGATGCGGCAGCGCCTCCGCATACCTGAAGAAGGCGTCGAATTCCAGGCGATCGGTGGCGTTGAGGTAGGAGCGCGCGGTGAACAGGTGCTGAGGATCGTTGGCCTCGCTGGTGCCGGCGGTCAGGTCGGTGCTCCCTGGGTCGAGGGCGAACCGCTCCCACAAGTGCGCGTAGGCGCCGTGGATCTGCCACCGGGGGGTGACTTGCAGCGTGCCGCTCAACTCGAGGCCGTGGGTCACCGCGTTCAGCCGGTTGGCGAGCACGACGGGTTGACCGGCCCCGGTCGGGAGTTCCTGGCTGCGCAAGTCGTCGTAGCGATTGCGATACGCCGTGGCGTCGATCGAAAAGCGATCCCGGAAGTGAAATCGATACCCGCCCTCGAAGGCGATCAGGTCTTCGGATTTGAAGGTGTCGCTGCCGCGCAAGAAGATGATCGAGGTGCCGGGCACGCGGAATCGGAGGTCGGTATCGAAGCGGGTGGGCACGCGGAACGCGTGCGAGGCGGCGCCCCAGAGCGTGTGATTCGCCGTCGGGCTGAATCGCGCGCGCACCGTCGGCTGAAATTCAAACCCGGTGAATTCGTTGCGCTCGAGTTTCGAGCCGAGCGTCACGAAAAAGCGGGGGACCACCGCGATCTCATCCTGGGCGAAGATGTTGAATCGCGCTGAGGTGCGCTGCTGCGGCTCGAAGAAGAACCCCGGCCCATCGCCCAGGTCATCGCCGTGATAGACGCGCAGGCCCGCACCGGCCACCAGCAGGTGGCGCCCACGGGTGAGTTGATGCTGGCCGTCAACGTCTACGGTGTTGAGCACGCCCCGGTATTGGTTCGGCACGCGGCGGTAGGTGCGGTCGTAATACGCTTGCACCCGGGTCTCGGAGCCGCCGGTCTCGTGATGGATCCATCGTCCTTGCAGGTTGCCGCCGCCCAGCCGCGCATGGAGCCCCGTGGCCAGCCCCGTGGTGCCGGCATACAGGTCGCCCTGAGCCGACCACACCGACGTGCCCGTTTGCGACGACTCCGCGAGAAAGCCCGCCTGGCCAAACGTGAAGCGATCGCGCGCTGAGACGCCGCTCTTGAGCAGGTGCTCGTCCGCCGTCCGCGCCTTCCCGTAGACCCGGTACGAACCGGCGGCGCCCAGCCGGCCGCCGTGACGGACCGCGAGCGGCCCATACATGTTCGTGCCGGCATTGACGTCGAGGAAGGTGCCACGGGTGTCGGCGGCCCGCTTGGTGATGATGTTGATGACGCCGTTCACGGCGTTGGCGCCCCAGATGCTGCCGCCGGGGCCGCGGATCACCTCGATGCGCTCGATGTCGGCGATGACGTAGTCGATGGTGTCCCAGAAGACGCCGCCATAGACCGGCGAATACACCGTGCGCCCGTCGACCAGGACCAGGAGCTTGTTGGCGGTGCTGATGTTGAAGCCGCGCGTGCTGATCGCCCATCCGGCGCCAAACACGCGCGCCGCGTGCACGCCGTCGGCAAGCTGGAGGGCCTGCGCCAGGCTCTTGACGCCCGATCGGCGCAGGTCTTCCTGGCTGATCACCGTGATCGCGGCGGCCACCTCGGACAGCTTCTCCAGCCGTCGCGACACCGTGGTCACGTCGGTGCCAGTGAGCTCTTCGATCGAGAGTTGCTTGAGTTCCTCCAGCTGCGGAGGCGGCGGCGCCTGGGCGAGAGCGGTGTGGCCGGCGAAGGCGATCGCGATGGCCATCGCGCTGGTTCGCAGTGGGGGGATCTGCACGGGTCCATCCTTGTCGAAAATAGCCCGGGGAGCAACGATCGCTCCCCGGACCAGCGGCCTACAGATTGGCGTTCTTGATCCAGGTGTCGACTTCACGAGACGCTTGATCCCGCGCGACGCCGTAGCGCTCCTGCACCTTGCCGACGAGTTGATCCTTCTTGCCGTCGAGCTGATCGATGTCGTCGTCGGTCAGCTTGCCCCACTGCTCCTTGACCCTGCCTTTGAGCTGGGTCCACTTGCCTTCCATGATGTCCTGGTTCATCGCTACTCTCCCTTATCGATCCGTCGAACGGATCACGAGGTTGTCGACGACGCGCTTGACGCCATCGGTGGTCTGCGCCAGTTCCACGGCGCGGGCGCGGCCGGCCGCCGACTTCACGGTGCCCTTCAGGGTGACGACGTTGTCCTTGGTGTCGACGTTGATGTCGCTGCCCTTGAGCAGATCGTCGCCGACGAAGAACCACTTGACCTTCGTCGTGATCCACGCGTCGCTGATCTTCTCGCCGGTCTTGGTGAAACCGCCCTTGACGCGATCCGCCACGGTCTTGTCGGCGTCGCGATTGACGGTGATGTTGCTCTCGACGCGCTTGACGCCGTCCACGTGGGCGAGGCGCTCGGCATCGGCCTTCTGTGCCGCGGTCGCCACGTCTCCGGACAGCGTCGCAATGCCCTGATCGACCTTGACCTTGAGGTCGTACTTCCTGACCGTCGGAGTGGTTTCGAGACGGTACTCGATGCGCTCCTTCAACGTGTTATCGGCCGGCGCCTGCATCGCGCGTGGTGCGCTGACGGATAGCACGGTGAACGCCGCGATGGCGATGGCACCGCAGATGGTCTTGTTCATGCGAGAGTCCTCCAATACCAGCGACGCCCTGTGCGTGTTGGTATCTCCCACTGATGCAGAAATTGCGCCAGCCCCGGCCTGATGGGCGTGGCGCTGCGCGGGGTAGGCACGGGAACAACGAGGGCAAGGGGCTGCCCAAAAAACGTAGCGGGCTACTTCGATTGCAGCGATTTCTTGATGTCGATGCCCACTTCGGGATGATCCGAAGTGCCCTGGATCTTGATGGCGAGCAGGGTCCCCGCACCCTGTTTGCGAAACAGCGGATCGAACGGCTTCAGCAGCCAGGTTTTGTACCCGGTCATGGTTTGCGAGGCTGACGCCTTGAGCTTGAGCGTGCCGGCGAGGTCGAGCCGCTTGGGCCCCAATTCGTAGGTGCCGTTAAGCCCCACGGTGGCGCCCTCGACCTCGAGCGTCAAGTCCTTGAACGTGAACCGGCTCTTGGACAGCGTGAACTTGCTGTGCGCCGTCGACGCCATCGCATCGATGGTCAGGTCTTCCGGGTGGCCCTGGCCCTTGCGGCTCAGGGTGTCCACCTTCTCCTGTATCGCATCGTCGGTGAACCGCAGGTGCTCGGCCCGCACGGAGCCGTCGAGTTCCAGGCGATCGAGCACATCGGCGTCGCCCTGCGGCAGATCGAATGCCGCGTCGACGATCAACGAGCCTCGCGCCAGCGGCCGGTCCGGCTTCATGACCAGTCGCAGAGTGTCCGACAGGTCGAGCGCCTGGCTCTGGACATTGAGTACCACGCGCTTGCCCTTGACGCCCTTGGTGCCCTCAATCGTGCCGCGCGCATGCAACCGCGAGCGGCCCAGCGTCACCTCGACCTCGCGCAGCTCGACGTCGCCCTTGGTGCCGTCGACGACGGCGCGGTAGGTCGTCTTCAGCGGGAGGCTTTGGCCGTCGAGCGAGGTCAGACGGAATTCGTCGGTGGAGGTCTGGCCTTCGGTCTCGATGTGATCGAGCACCCCCTTCATCACGCCCTTGGCGTCGAGATGGCCGCCCAGGCCCTTGATGGTGCCCAGGTCGGCGGCAAAGACGTATGCACCGCCGAGTGGGGTCTCGCTCGGCTCGTCGGAATCCCACGGGCCAAAGTCGCCCTTCGCTTCGATCAGGCCATAGGGAATCGGATTGATTAGCGCCGCTTCAAACGTCGCTGGACGATCCGGCCGGATGTCGTGCATCACCAGCGAGTGCACGTCCCACACCCTGGCGTTCTTGTGTTCATTGCGCGGAATCACGGCGATGCGCGCGTTCTGCGCGGTGATCTGGCGGATGTAAAGGCCGGAGCCGCCCGGTTTGCCGTCACCCTTGGGATGGGGGATCCGCGGCTCCGCTCCCTGGCGCGGCGGAATGTTGATCTCCAGCCCGTCGACGACGACGTGGTCAATCGTCTTGTTCCAGAGGTTGGTGAAGGAAAGCTTCGCGGTGAACGAACTCAAGACGATGAGCGGCGGGACGTCGCGGCGACCATGATGCCGCACCGTCAACTGCTCGGCGCGCAGCCGCGGCGGAAACCAGGTAATCGTCGTGTTGCCAAGCTCGACCTCGCTTTCGAGCGAGGTCGAGATGACCTGGATGATGTGAGCGTGGAGACGAGGTCCTGCCTGCCAGCCCGCGTATACCGCGGCGCCGGCAAACGACAGAGCCAGGACGAGCAGGACAGCGAGGACACCGCGCCAGGGGGCACGCATGTCGTGTCCTCTAGCCGCGCGACTTCTTCGCGGTGTGGCGCTTGGCGGCCCGCTTCGCCGTCACCTTGCGCGGCGATTTGCGCGACGGCTTCGAGGGCTTCGCCGGTTTGAGCGTCTCTCCGGTGTCGAACGGAATCGGCAGATTCGCCAGCATGGTCAGGTCAACGATCATGTTACACCCTCCCCATTACTGAGCGTCGAGCCGGACCACGAGCGAGGCGCGGCGGTTGAGCCGGCGCGTCTCCTCGCGTGAGTTGTCGTGCTTGGGCCTTTCTTCGCCGAAGCTCACCGTCACCAACCGGGTGGCGGCGATGCCGTTGCTGGTCAGGTATTCGCGCACGGCGTTCGCGCGGCGGTCGCCAAGCGCGAGGTTGTACTCTTCGGTGCCGATGCTGCAGGTGTGGCCTTCGATGGTCAGCCGCAGCGTCGGCGTCTCGCGCATCGCGGTGACGGCCTGCTCGAGCAACCGCAATGCTTCCGGCCGCAGCGTGTAGCGATCGAAGTCGAAGTGGACGTCTTCGAAGGTATAAACCTTCGCCGGGGGCGCCACCACCGGCGGTGCCACGACTGGCGGCGGCGGGGGCGCCGCCGGCGCGGGTGGCACCACGGGTGCGGGCGGAGTGGGTGGCGGCGGGGTCACGGGAGGCGGCGCCGGTGCGCGGCGGACCGGGCTCCAGCCAATCCGCACGTGGTAGTCGGTGTAGTCGCGGCCCTGGGGCGGCGCGTTGACGCGGTCGCGCATCGGGAAGTCCCAGCGGAGCTCCGCGCCGACGAAGAAGCCGTTGTGCGCAAACCAGGTCAAGCCGGCGGTGACCTGCTGGGTGTGATCGACCGTGTTGACGATCGGGCTGACGCTGCCGTCTTCGGCGACGAGGGCCGACTCGAGCGAGGCGTTCTCACGAACCGGATTCTCACCCATCAGTTCGGAATGGAAGAGCCAGGATGGCGTCGGCGCGTAGCCGAGGCCGGCGCCCCAATGCATCACGTTCGGCACGTGCACTTCGACCGGGTCCGATGGATTCTTGCGCAGGTCGTAACCGGCGGCGCCAGTGAGGACCACCGTCGGATGGATCCACTTGCTGATGACGCCGGTCAGGTCGATGGCGGGGCCGCCGAGTCCGGCGCCCGCCTCCGCTTGCGCAGTGGGCAAGGTGCCGGTGAAGCGGGCCGACAGGCTGAACGGATTGCCGGCGCCTTCGCTGAGCAACGCGATCTTGGTGCCGACGCGCACGTCGCCAATCTTGTTGCCGGTCCATTCTTCACGCGCGTAGGGCGCCAGCGTGTAGACGCCACCCCGCTCCGGGTCGGACGGAATGAACAAGGCGCGGGTGTCGCGGTCGACGCGCGTGATGGCGTCCCAGGATGCGAACACATCGACGCGCTCCGCGAGGCCGAACGAGACGGCGCCCGTGAAGTTCGCGACGTTCATGTGTCCTTGTGGAGTGTTCCGAGAAATGCGCGCGGCGCCGGCGCGCCACAGACCGCGGCCGTTGGTATCGGCAATCGGGACCCACCAGAGTCCCGCGTCGCCGTCGACGGTGGTCGCGACCCGCCCGCGCTCGTCGGTCGCCTGGCTAGTGGCAGTGGTCTGTTGCGAAGCCGTTCCCGCAGGTTGCGCGGCAGCGGGGACCGCCGTCGCGATCAGCCCTATTACGAACCAGGTCCTGGCACTCATCGGTTTCCATCCTCCTGTTGCGCCATCACGCGCATCATTCGAATGCACTTCAAACCGCGTGCCACCGCGCGGCGTCTTGATCCGTTACTCGCTCGCCTGCGCCTTGCTCGGAATGGGTTGCACGTTACCCACTTGCAGCACTTCTTCGAGCACTTCCATCTCCACCGGCTTCACCAGGTGATCGTCGAAGCCCACCTCGAGGGAGCGGCGGCGGTGATCGGCCTGGCCCCAACCGGTGAGGGCCACCAGCCGCATGTTGCGCCCCCAACTCTCGCGACGAATCGCGCGCGCCACGTCGTAACCCGACACCTCGGGCATGCCGATGTCGAGGAGCACGACGTCGGGGCGGGTGGCATCGGCCAGTTCGATCGCGGAGCGGCCGTCGTAGGCGGTCGTCACCTCGTGCCCGGCGGCGCGCAGGATGAAGGCGAGGCTGTCGGCGCCGTCGTGACTGTCGTCGGCGATCAAAACCCGGCGAGGCGGACGGATCGGCGGCGCGGCGGCGGGTTGCTCCCGGGGCTTCTCGCCGGCCGGCGCGAGAGGGAGGGTGACCGTGAATTCCGTGCCTTGCCCGGGACCGGCGCTCCACACCGACACCGTGCCACCGTGTAATTCCGCCATTTGCTTCACCAGGGTCAATCCGATCCCCAGCCCACTCTGGGTTCGGCGCAAATCTCGGTTGAGTTGCACGAACATGCCAAACACGCGTTCCTGATCTTCCGGGGGAATCCCGATCCCCGAGTCGCGCACCGCGAGGGCGACGCGGTCGCCTTGCGGCGTGGCCGACACCCAGACGCGGCCGCCGGCCGGCGTGAACTTCGCCGCATTGTTCAGCAGGTTCATCAGGACCTGCGAGATGCGGGTGACGTCGCAATCGAGCACGCACGGGCGCTTGGGCAACTCGATCGACAGGCTGACGCCGGCGGCCGTGAGATGCGTTTGCGCCGCTTCCACCGCGCTTTCGATGATGCTGGTGATGTCGACGCGTTCGCGCTGCAGCGTCAGGTGGCCGCGCGTGATCCGGCTGACGTCCATCAGGTCGTCGATGAGGCGCACCAGCTGATCGATCTGGCGATCCATGACGGTGGCCGCCTGCACCCCGGTGGGCGAGAGCCCTTCGAGCCGAAGAATCGTGGCGACATTGCGCAGCGGCGCGAGCGGGTTGCGCAGTTCGTGGGCGAGCGTCGCCAGGAACTCGTCCTTGAGCTGCGCTTCGTGCTTCAAGCGGAGTTCGCGGTCCTTGACGGCGGCCCGCGCTTCCTCGGCTTCGTGCAATCGCCGTTCGGCTTCGTCCTTGGCGAGGCGCAGCGCCGCCTCGACTTGCTGGCGCTTCTCGATGTCGACCAGCAGGCGCTGGCGCTCCTCGTCGAGCGCCGCCTGCTGCCGCCGCATCGTGGTCACATCGCGAAACGCGCCCAGGATGCCCGTGAGCTCGCCGTCCGGGCTTCGTTCGGGCGTTGCCCGGAACTCGACGTCCAGGACGCGTCCGTCCTTGGCCACGACGCGGGCATCACCATGGACGTCCTCGCCGTGTCCGGCGCGGCCGAGCGCCGCCCGCACAAGGTCCCGATCGTCAGGGTGAATCAGGGCCAGGCCGGCCAGGCTTTGCAGATCCCGAATGCTGTAGCCGAGCGACACTTCGAGGCCCCTGGTCGCCGAATCGATGACGATGAGGCCGTTGGTGGCGACGCGAGCGTGAAACGCGAAGTCGGCGGCCAGCTCGCCGATCAAGCGATGGAAGTTATCGCTTTCCCGCATGCGGGACTGTTCGATCAGCAGCCGTCGCCGCGAACGATGGAGGTTGCCGCACAGCCAGCTGACGACCAGGTTGATCGCCAGCACCGAGATCACACGAATCTCCGGGTTGATCAGGGGAGTCCGCGGATCGAGCCACGACATGATCGGCCAAATGGCGGCCGTGCTCAGGACGGTCGCCACGGTCGCCGCCCTGAAGCCGCTGTGCCAGGCCAGCACCGCCACGCCAATGATGAAGAAGGTGGCGCTGACGTAATGGGTCCAGAGACCAACGGCGATCACCAGGGCCGCGGAGCCTGCGAACGTCGCCAGACCACGGCCAAGATCTTTTGAGAAGCTCGATTGCCGCGCCATGGCGGCCTCATGTCGCATCGTGTACCCCAGACTGGGCACGGTAGTGCCCAGACTGGGCAATGCCGTGACGTCCGTCAGCGTGATTGGGCTATCAGAAGCAAACCTGATGCCGGAGGGCTGGGCTCGGCGCGTGCTCGATCGTGGCAACGTCTTTGCACCCTCCTAGGGTGTGAGTTTGAATCTGCGCCGTCCTCCTCGAACGGCGCATCGGGCAAGACCCACCTCGAACCGCCGCTAGTTATCCCACCTACGCCTTCGGGCGGCGTATTGGCCTCGGCCGATCGCCGCTCGAACGGTCCTCTCAGGGCTTCGGTCCTCCGGCCTGTAAGTATCTGGACGGCAACCGGTGATCCAGTTTCGTCTCGATGAAGCGTGAGGCGGCCACCGCGCGAGGTAGCGAAATGCCAGTCTCTATCCCAAGGCCGTCCAGCATGTAGACAAGATCTTCCGTCGCGAGGTTTCCCGCGGCTCCTGGCGCGAACGGGCATCCGCCCAGGCCGCCAGCCGAGCTGTCGAAGGTGGCGACTCCGTATTGGAGACCGGCCAGCACATTGGCGAGCGCGGTTCCGCGGGTGTCGTGGAAGTGCAGCGCGGTCTGGGCGAGGGGCAGGCGTGCCGTCACGGCATCAAGGACAACCGGCACCTGCCCGGGATGCGCCACGCCGATCGTGTCACTGATGGCCACTTCAAAGGCGCCGAGTTCGGCCAACCGCGCCGCCACATCGGCGACGCGTGACGGTGGCACCGGACCTTCAAACGGACAGCCAAAACAGGTCGACAGATATCCGCGGATGCGCAGGCCCTGCTGGAGGGCGCGAAGGCAGACGTCGCGATAGGTCGCCAGTGACGCGTCGATGGACTGGTTGATGTTGCGGAGGCTGAAGGTTTCCGACGCCGCCGCGAAGATCCCGATCTCCGTGACGCCGGCGGCCAGCGCGCGATCGAGTCCCGCCAGGTTCGGCACGAGCGCCGTATACCGCACCCCGGGCCGGCGCGTGATGCCGGCGAAGACGTCGCTGGCGTCGCCCATCTGCGGCACCCATTTCGGCGACACGAAGGCCGAGACTTCGATCACCGAATGTCCGGCCGCCGACAGCAGGTCGACGAAGGCCACCTTGGCCGCCGTGGGCACCATGACCTTTTCGTTCTGCAGGCCATCACGAGGGCCCACTTCAACCACGGTCACCCGGCGAGGAAGCGCAGGCGTCATTGCCATTCCAGCAGGTTGAGGCCCGGCTGCACGAGCTCGCCCTTCGCGCAGTGGACCGCCTTGATGACGCCGTCGCGCGGCGCCCGGATGGGCAGTTCCATCTTCATCGCCTCGAGGACGATCAGGGTGTCGCCGTGGCGCACGGCTTGACCAGGCGCGACGTGCACGGCGACGACCGTGGCCGGCATCGGCGCCATCACGCCGCCATCGCTTCGCGGCTTCGCGGCTCGTCCTCCCGGCGCGGCGATCTCGAGCATCGCAACTTCGCCGCCGGCGAAGACCCAGCGCTGGTCGCCGGCGCCTGCCACCGCCACGCGCCAGCGGGTGGTCCCATCGTCGATGAGATACCAGCCGCCGCCGATCTCTTCCACCGAGAAGTTAGCCACGCCAGCTCTTCAACGCCACAAACGGATCGCTGGTGCCGAAGCTGCGTACGGTGCCTGGGTTGGGGCCAGAGGTGCCACGGGTGCGAAGGTGCTCGGCGAGTGCCAATAGCGCTTCAGGCGGGACCGGCATCGCGCCGGCCCTTGCCAGCGCGGCGCCCTCGCGATCGAGGAAGCCGGTATCGATCGACGCGCCCACGAAGTCCGCGTGCTGGAGGATCTGGAGCAGGAACGGGATGTTGGTGCGGATGCCGAGCACGGCGTATTCCTTCAGGGCGGCCATCGCCCGGTGGCGCGCCAGTTCGCGCGTCTCAGCCCACACGATGAGTTTTGCCAGCATCGGGTCGTAGTGGACCGAGACCTCGCCGCCTTCCACCACGCCGCTATCGACCCGGATGCCGGGGCCCGAAGGCTCGCGATAGAGCAGCAACGGCCCCGCCTGCGGGATGAAGTCCTGCGCGGGGTCCTCGGCATAAATGCGGCACTCGATGGCGTGGCCGCGTTGCGACAGCGACGCCTGGTCGAAGGGCAGCGGTTCGCCCGAGGCGACCAGCAACTGGGCGCGGACGAGGTCGATGCCCGTCACGCATTCGGTGACGGGATGCTCGACCTGCAGACGCGTGTTCATCTCGAGGAAATAAAAATGGGCCTGGTCGCCCGCGCCCTCGAGGAGGAACTCCACCGTGCCGGCGTTGCGATACTGCACGGCGCGCGCCGCGGCCACGGCCGCCTCGCCCATCCGGGCGCGGAGCGCGGGGGTCAAGGCCGGACACGGGCTCTCCTCGATCGTCTTTTGATGACGGCGCTGCGCCGAACACTCGCGCTCGAAGAGGTGCACCACGTGGCCGTGCGCGTCGGCAAACACCTGGATTTCGACGTGACGCGGGCGCTCGATCAGCCGCTCGACATAGAGGGCCGGATCGCCAAACGCCGCGGCGGCTTCGCGCCGTGCGGCGGCGATCGCCGGCGCCAGGTCGGCAGCGGTCCGCACGATCTTCATCCCGATGCCGCCGCCGCCGGCCGCGGGCTTGATCATCGCGGGGAAGCCCACCCGGGCGACCGCGTCGGTGAGCGCGGCGTCGCTGTGATCGGCGGGCGTCTCACCCGGGACCACCGGCACTCCCGCGGCGATCATCAGCCGGCGGGCCCCGGTCTTCGACCCCATGCCTTCCAGGGCGTCCGCCGGCGGACCGACAAATACCAAGCCGGCGGTCTCGCAGGCGCGAGCGAAGTGCGCGCGTTCCGAGAGGAAGCCGTAGCCGGGATGGACGGCGTCCGCTCCGGAGGCGCGCGCCGCCTCAATCAAGCGCTCGACATTGAGATAGCTCTCCTTCGCCGGCGCCGGTCCGATGCGCACCGCACGGTTGGCGGCGTGGACGTGTGGAGACTGGGCGTCGGCATCGGAATAGACGGCAACCGTCTCGATCCCGAGTTCGCGGCAGCCGCGGATGATGCGCAGCGCAATCTCGCCACGGTTGGCAATCAGGAGTCGTTTGATCATTCGTGTCGTCAAGCCTTCAGGCCCTCAAGCCCTCAAGCCCACTTCGGTTTGCTCTTCGCCAGGAACGACTTCAGCCCATCCTGGCCTTCGTCCGACACCCGCTGGTCCGCGATCGCCTCGGCCGTGAGGCGCATCACCTCGGCGGGTGAGTGGCCCGCCACTCGTGGGATCAGGGCCTTGGCGGCGGCCAGCCCCGTGGGCGACGCGCTCAAGCCCTCGCTCACGTAGCGTCCAACGGCGGCGTCCAGTTCGCCGGCCGGAACCGCGGCGTGGATGAGGCCGATCTCTTTCGCCCGGATCGCGTCGAAACGCATGCCGGTCAGGAACAACTCGCGAGCGGCCGACTGGCCGATCTTGGCAAGCACATACGGCGAGATCATCGCCGGCAGGATGCCGAGCTTGGTTTCGGTGAAGCCGAAGATCGCCTGGTCCTCTGCCACCACGACATCGCACACCGCGGCGAGACCGGACCCGCCGCCGAGTGCGGCGCCGTGAATACGGCCGATGACCAGCGCCGGCACGGTGTTGATGGCGAGGAACATGCTGGCGGCGGCCATCGCGTCGCGCACGTTCTCTTCGCGTGAGTAAGTCGCCATCTTCGCCATCCAGGCCGCATCGGCGCCGGCGCTAAAGACCTTGCCCTCGCCGCTGAACACGACAACGCGGAGGTGGCGATCGGCGTGCGCGGCCGCCGCCCATGCGGTGAGGTCGGCAATCACCGCTTCATTGAACGCGTTGCGCACCTCCGGCCGGTTGAGTGCGACGTATTCGACCGGTCCGTCTCGCCGGATGGACAGGAACTGGTAGGGCATTACATCCTGAAGATGCCGAACTTCGCCGGCGGAATGGGCGCGTTGAACGCCGCCGACAACCCCAGCGCCACCGCGGCCCTGGTCTGCATCGGATCCAGGATGCCGTCGTCCCAGAGGCGAGCGGTCGAGTAGTAGGGCGACCCTTCGGTGTCGTACTTCTGCAGAATCGGATCGCGAATCGCGCTTTCGGCCTCGGCGGTGAACGTGCCGCCTTCCCGCGAAATCTGATCGCGCTTGACCGTGGTCAGCACGCCGGCGGCCTGCTCGGCGCCCATCACCGAGATGCGCGCGTTCGGCCACATCCACAGCAGCCGCGGCTCGTAGGCGCGGCCGCACATGCCGTAGTTACCGGCCCCGAACGAGCCGCCGATAATCACCGTGAACTTCGGCACCACGGAATTGGCCACCGCGTGGACCATCTTGGCGCCGTCCTTGGCGATGCCGCCGCGTTCGTACTGCTTGCCCACCATGAACCCGGTGATGTTCTGAAGGAAGAGCAGCGGAATGCTACGCAGGTTGCAGAGCTCGATGAAATGCGTGGCCTTGAGCGCCGACTCGGAAAACAGCACGCCGTTGTTGGCGATGATGCCCACCAGCACGCCGTGGATGCGGGCAAAACCGGTGACCAGCGTCGGCGCGTAGCGTTCCTTGAACTCGTCGAATCGCGAGCCGTCCACCACCCGCGCGATGACTTCGCGCACGTCATAGGTCTTGCGCAGGTCGAGGTTGACGATGCCGTAGATCTCGGCCGGGTCGTACGACGGTTCCTCAGGCGAGATGAGGTCCGCCGGCATCCGCTTCGTCCGGTTGAGCGTCGAGACGACGATGCGCGCCTGTTCCAGCGCGTGGTCGTCATCGTCGGCCAGGTAGTCGGCCACCCCGGAGAGACGGGTGTGGACGTCGGCGCCGCCAAGATCCTCGGCCGTCACTTCCTCGCCGGTCGCCGCCTTCACGAGTGGCGGGCCGCCGAGAAAAATCGTCCCGGTCCCCTTGACGATGATGGTCTCGTCGGACATCGCCGGCACGTACGCGCCGCCGGCAGTGCACGAGCCCATCACGACGGCAATTTGCGGGATGCCTTCCGCCGACATCCGCGCCTGGTTGAAGAAGATGCGCCCGAAGTGTTCGCGGTCCGGGAAGACCTCGGCCTGGAGCGGGAGAAACGCGCCGCCCGAATCGACCAGGTAGACGCACGGCAAGTTGTTCTGCAGCGCGACTTCCTGCGCCCGCAGGTGCTTCTTCACGGTCAGCGGGTAGTAGGTGCCGCCCTTGACCGTGGCGTCGTTGGCCACGACCATCACCTCGCGGCCCGACACACGCCCGATGCCCGTGACGAGGCCGGCGCCGGGGGCGTCGTTGTCGTAGAGGCCCCACGCCGCGAGGGGGGAGAGTTCGAGGAAGGGCGACTGCGGGTCGAGGAGCTTATCGATCCGCTCGCGGACCGGGAGCTTCCCTTGCTCGCGATGGCGGGCGAGATACTTCGGCCCGCCGCCTTGCCGGGCCTGGGCCAGCCTGATGCGATGCTCGTCGACGAGCGCCTGCATCCGATCGCGGTTGGCGAGGAATTCGGCGGACTTGGTATCGATATGTGACGAAAGTCTATTCACTCACCACCCACAACACTTGTCCGAAGGCTTTTCCACCACGACATTATACGGCCCGCTGACAATCGGATGGCCCGGGTGGGAACGATCCTTGCCTTAGGAAGGGCTGGAGGAACTGATGGGCACGCTGAACCAGCATTGTGAGACGCCTTCTCTGGCGTTGGTTACCGAAAGTGTGGACGCGCTGGCCGTCTTGAAGAAAGCCAAGGGCCGCGTGAAGCGCTGGCTGCGGCAACGGCTGTGCTTTGCGATCAGCGGTGGTCACGAGCTCTACCGTTCGCACACCGATACCAAGATCTATCAGGAATGCCTGCTATGTGGCTTCGAGACGCCCGGTTGGACGATCGACCGCAGAGACCGGCGCATGCACCTCGTAAGCAACAGGACGTCGAGCGCCGCCAGTCGTTAGCCGGTCCGCCGGCGGACGGAACAAGGTATGCAGCAAGCGATCGCAGGATGCCTGTGTCGCTTGCCAGTGTTTTGCTCATCGTCTGCATCACCCTGGCCGCGCTGGTCGTGGTGCTGTCGGGCGTGGTGATCCACCAGGCACGCCAGCTCACGAGGGATCGCCATCTCCGTGATGATGCGAGCCGCCTCGAGAATGAATTTCTCTCCACCGCGTCGCACGAGCTGCGGACGCCGCTGAACGCCATCGCTGGCTGGGTCCAGGTCCTCCAGAGCGGCGCCTTGCCTGAAGGCGAGCGCCAACACGCGATTGACGCAATCGCCCGGAACGCTAAAACCCAGGCCCGAGTGATCCAAGGGTTGCTCGATGCGCCCCGAATACCCCCCGTCGCCACGACCGTCGACACGCCGCCGATCGCACGGCCACCGGACGCGGACGTGCGCCGTCCTCGCTCCTCTGGGCTGTCGGGCGTGCGTGTGCTCCTGGCGGAAGACGACCCGGATTCGGCGGCGGCGCTGACGGCCATCCTCAACCTGCGTGGATGCGAAGCGCGCACCGGGGGCACCGCGGCCGAGTGCCTGCGGATCATCAAGGAATGGCCGGCCGACGTCCTGCTCTGCGACGTCGGACTGCCCGACGACGACGGCTACGGGCTGCTGAGGCGGATGCGGCTGCTTCCCCAAGGCTCGCACCTGCCGGCGATTGCCTTGACGGCGATGACACGGGATGAAGATCGGGCCCGCGCGCTGGCCGCGGGCTTTCGTTCGCATGTCGCTAAGCCCTTCGAGGTCGAGCGGCTGATGAACGAAATCTCATCAGCCGTCGGCAGCACCACCACGCACTAGGCGCGGGTCTGCGTCACCTGCGGCCCTATTCCGTCCCGCCCTCGCCGATCCCGCACTCCTTCATCTTGTTCAGCAGCGTCTTGTAGCTCACTTGCAGGTACTCCGCGGCCTTGCGGCGGTTCCAGCGGAAGCGTTCGAGCGCCTGTTGAATGGCCTCGCGTTCGGCGCCCATCGCGGCGTGCCTGGCCAGTTCATGCAGGTTGACGCTGTCGCCGGAAGCGGGGAACGGCATCGGCGCCACGGGAGCCGGCGGCGGCGCGATCAGCGCCACCGGCGCCGAGGCAGAGACCGATCTCAAGTTGACGCCGCTGTCATTGCCATGCCCATGCAACGCCGGCTCCAGGCCTTCGGCCGCCGCGCGCGCCGCCTTCACCCGGCTCAACTCGGACAGGATCAAGCCTTCGTCTTGAAGGACGACGAGCCGCTTCATGATGTTCTCGAGCTCGCGGATATTCCCGGGCCAGTCGTACGCCAGCAGCGTCTCCTGCAGCATCAGCGACGGCCTCGTGGCCGGCCGTCCGTAGAGGGCGGCAAACTTGAGGAGGAAGAACTCGATCAGCTGCGGAATCTCTTCGCGCCGCTCGCGCAGCGGTGGAATCACCACCTCGATCACCTGCAGCCGGTAATAGAGGTCTTCGCGGAACGTGCCGGCCCGGATCATCACCTCGAGGTCGCGGTTGGTCGCCGCGATGATGCGCACATCCACGTCGATCACGCGGTTGCTGCCCAGCTTGTTGAACTCGCGGTCTTGCAGGACGTGGAGGATCTTCGCCTGCAGGGCAATGGGCATCTCGCCCACTTCGTCCAGCATGATGGTGCCGTGATGGGCGAACTCGAACTTGCCGATGCGCGTGGCGGTGGCCCCGGTGAAGGCGCCGCGCTCGTGCCCGAACAATTCGCTTTCGAGCAGTTCCGCCGGCAGCGCGGCGCAGTTCACCTTGACGAACGCGCCGCCGCGGCGCGGCGAGCGGCGATGAATCTCGCGCGCGATCACTTCCTTGCCGACGCCGCTTTCGCCGCGGAGCAGCACGCTGACGTCGCTATCGGCGACGCGGTCCACCACTGTCATCACCCGGGCCATCGCCTTGCCGGAACTCCAGCAGGGCTGGGCGCCATCGGGATCCTGATCCACTTGCGAGCGCAACCGGTTGACCTCGGCGGTGAGCGCCAGCCGCTCGAGGGCATTACGAATCGCGGCTTCGAGCGCCACCTCGCCCACGCCGTCCGGATCGCCCGGCTTGACCACGTAGTCGGTGGCGCCAAGGCGCACCGCTTCGACGATGGTGGCGGGCGTCTGGCCGCCGGAGAGCATGACAACTTGCGCCCCCGGTTGCGCCAGGCGGATGGCCCGCAGCGTCTCGAGACCGTCAAGGCCAGGCATCAAGACATCGAGGAGCACGACGTCGTGCGAGGCGCCCTCCCGGAGGGCCGCCAACAGCGCATCGCCGCCGTCGTAAGCCACGGTCTCGTAGCCACGCGACTGCAGCAGGGTGGTGAGGTAGTCGGCAAAGGGCCGATCGTCGTCAACGATGGCGAGGGTCGCGGTGCTCATGCTTGTGATGACCGGAATTGAAAACCGACAGCGGCCTTTTCCGCCGAGTGCTGCCAGGTGTGAACGTGGTTTTGGTTAAGGACAAAGGTCGCCCAAATCAGCGAGAGGCCGCGTCCCCCCCGCACGAGATCAAACGGCGTCGCGCCGTCACCGTCCGGGCCCGACGCGAGCGCCGTGATGCCGGGCTCGACGCCGGCATGCACGCGCAGCCCGGCCGCGCCGTCCGACACGACTTCGATCTTCACCGGACGTCCCCGCGCATCGTCAACCGCCGCCCGCGCGATCAGCGAGAACGCGCGGCTCAGGTCCCGCCGGCTGGTGGCTTCGATGACCTGGGTTGGCGTCAAATCGCCGGTCCAGGTCACCTTCTCGAGTTCGGCGGCCGCTCGCAGATCTTTCAGCAGCAATTCGACCGGCACCTTCTCCCTGACCGGGGTTCCGGGGGATTCGGCGAGTGCGGCCACGGCGCCAACTTCGGAGCAGAGACCGGACAGACGCGCCACGGCGTCGGCGGTCTGTTGCAGCGCCTTCCGCTGATCCTCTGGCGATTGCAGGCGCCCTTCCAGATAGAGCTTGAGGTAACCCTGTGATACGGCCACTGGAGTACGTAACTCGTGGGCCAACGTATTCAAGACCTGCGCCAATGTTGGCAGCATGGGCCCAAGCCTAGCATGCTCCGTGCCGTCCATTTAGTGGCACGGTGATTGAAATAGAAGGCACTGTCGATTGCTGAGCGTCTGATCTCACGACAGCACCGGGAATCGAGTGGATAAAAAGAGCAACGGATTGCCTACTGTGGATCGGAAGGCCAGATGACTGAAACCGTCGTAATCGAACGCGCCCTCATCGTCATGGCAGTGTGCCTCGTCATCCAGACGGCGGGCATGTGTGCCGGCGCCATTTCGATGTTTGTCGCGTGGCGGCAGGCGAAGAGGGCGATCGACGAACAGATGACCGAGGTGCGGTCGCGGATCAGCGACGTGCAGGCTCGCGTCGATCGCGTGTCGGACACGGTGGAGGATGCGGCGCACGCGTTCAAGCGCAGCGTGACCGCCGTGCACGATGCGGTGGATCACACGCAGCACGCGGTGCAGGCCGCGGCGACGCTGGTCGCCAGCCCGAAGGCCGCGCTCGCGCTCGGCGCGTTGCGCGGGTTGCAGTGGTGGAGACGTTCCAGGTCAGAACGGCGGGCGGGCGCGAGGCCGTCGCCGCCGAAACTCGTAGTGCAGAACCGAACATAGAGAAGGGGTCCAGTGATGAGATATTCGAACGAGGGTGGTATGGGCGGCGGCATGTTCCTGTTGGGCGCGATCGCGGGTGCCATGGTGGGCGCCGGCGTGGCGTTGCTCGTGGCGCCCAAGAGCGGCGCGGAAACGCGGCAGGATCTGAATGAGTCGTTCAACTCGTTGAGAGAAGTGGTCGCGCGCCGTTACCGCGAGATGGCGGACCGCGCCGGCGTGGAGTTCGAGAACCTGGAAGAGAAGGCCGATCAACTGGCCGACCAGCTCGAAAGCTCGGCGCGCGAAGCCCTCGACGTGGCCTCCAGCAAGATGCGCGAGGCCAACAAGAGCGTGCGCGACGGCGCGAACGCATTCCGCCAGTCCTGATCGGAGGGAGCGATGTTGAACACAATCCTGATCGTGTTGGTGATCCTCTGGCTGCTCGGCATGGTGACGTCGTATACCCTGGGCGGCTTTCTCCACATCCTCCTGGTGCTTGCGGTCGCCGTGATGCTGATTCGCATCATCCAGGGCCGCAACCCCATTAGTTAATCGAGCCACGGGCCGCTTGATTGGTGCTTGTGATGGCTGGCAAAAACTGTATTATTACGCTACAGTCTGCATTATTGTCGGTCACGCATGTCACCAGTTAAGTCGCCCGAACGGCGTCGTGTTCTCGTCGTCGATGACGAGCCGGCCATCACCGACTGGCTGAAGATGGTGATGGAGCAGGGGCCGTCCGCCTCGCCGTATGACGTGCGCTCGGCGTCAACCGGGGCCAAGGCGGAGGAAACCTTCCGGTCGTGGCGGCCCGACGTGGTCCTGCTGGATCTGGTTCTGCCGGATATCGACGGGATCGCCTTG
>JBDTMB010000019.1:0-26506 GCA_039934485.1 Vicinamibacterales bacterium | reverse complement strand
CACGATTCCGGCCGGATCGCCGCGCTCTATCGCGCCGCCGACGTCTGCGTCGTGTCGTCGCTGCACGACGGCATGAACCTCGTCGCCAAGGAATTCATCGCTTCGCGCACCGACGATCGGGGCGTGCTGGTGCTGTCGGAATTCACCGGCGCGGCCAAGGAACTCGATCAAGCCGTGGCCGTCAACCCCTTTGCCGGTGATGCGTTTGGCGACGCCCTGCATACCGCGCTGGCGATGCCGCCCGACGAGCAGGCGCGGCGGATGCGTGCGCTGCGACGAACGGTCGACACCCACACGGTCTACGACTGGGCGGCGGCGCTCTTGCAGGCGGCGGTGCGGATGGAGGCCGTGCGGTGACACCGATCCCGCTCCACCACGGAGCAGTCGGCAACGGCCGGGTGCTCGCGTTGGTGGGGCCCGACACCAGCATCGACTGGTTGTGCCTGCCCCGGTTCGATAGCCCATCGGTGTTCGCCCGGTTGCTCGATCAGGAGCACGGCGGCAGCTGGGCGTTCCACGGCCTCGAGCACTTCAGCGCCAAGGCCGAATACATCCGCAACACCAACGTGTTGCGCACCGAAGTGACGACCGAGTCGGGCCGTTTCGAGGTCGTCGACTTCGCGCCGCGCCTGCCCCTTGGCCTCAAGGTCGATGCGCCGATCGAGATCTGCCGGCTGGTGCGGCCGCTCGACGGCACGCCGCGGACGCGCCTGCGGTTCGATCCCCGCCCCGATTACGCGCGAGCCCGGCCCGACATCGCGGTGTCCGGTCCGGGGCTCGAGATCAACACCGGCCCGGCCCGCCTGTACCTGTGGTCCAACGTCTCGCCGCATTCCATCCTCGACGGCTTGCCGTTCCGCGTCGATCGGCCCCTGTTCTTCTCCCTCAGCGCCGGCCGTCCGCCGACGATCGATTCGGGTCCGGCCGCCGAGAGCGCCCTCGAGCAAACCATTCGCGGCTGGCGCGGCTGGGCGAAGACCTGTGCCTTGCCGAGCTTCGCGCCGGAATCGGTGCTGCGCTCGGCGCTCTGCCTGAAGCTGCATGCCTACGTGGACACCGGCGCGATCATCGCCGCGGCCACCACCAGCATTCCCGAAGCCCTCGGTTCCGGCCGCACGTGGGACTATCGCTATTGCTGGCTCCGCGATGCGGCGTTTGTCGTCGAAGCCTTGCGACGCTTGAGTCATCTCGCGGAAGGCGAAGCCTTCGTCAGGTTCCTTCGTGACATGGCGGATGCCGGCCCGCTGCAACCCATCTACGGGATCACCGGCGAACGGCGGCTCGACGAGCAGATCCTGCCCAACCTGTGCGGCTACGACGGCATCGGTCCGGTGCGCATCGGCAACTCGGCCTACACGCAGCAGCAGAACGACGTGGCCGGCGAGTTGCTGCTGTGCCTCGAAACCATCCTCAGCGATCCCCGCGTGGTCTGGGAGGATCCGTCGCTGGCGCCGCTCCTCGAGCGCCTGGTGGACGAGGCCATCGCCTCGTCCCAGCAGGAGGACACCGGGCTGTGGGAGTACCGCACGCAGCCGCGTCACTACACCTTCTCGAAGGCGATGTGCTGGGTGGCGGCGCATCGCGGCGCGATGCTCGCCGAATCGCTCGGCGTGGGGCATCGGGCCGCCGGATGGAACCAGTGGGCGGACGCCGAACGCGCGCGCATCCTCGCGCTCGCCTACAACGCCCAGTTGGGCTACTTCACGCAGGCCCTCAATGGCGAGCATCCCGACGCGTCCAACTTGTTGTTGCCCACGCTTGGCCTCGTCGACGCCAACGATCCGCGGTTCCGTTCCACCGTCCGCGCCTACGAGCGCCTGCTCGTCGACAACGGCCTGATGCTTCGCTATCGCCACGCCGACGACTTCGGCGCCACGACGAGCTCGTTTTCGATCTGCTCGTTCTGGTGGGTGGAAGCGCTGGCGATGATGGGCGAGGTCGATGAGGCGGTGGCGCTGTTCAACCGGCTCCAGGCGTATGCCAATCCTCTTGGCCTGTTCTCGGAGGACATCGATCCGTCGACGGGAATGCTGCTGGGAAATTTTCCGCAAGCGTATACGCACGTCGGCGTGATCCATGCCGCGATCACGATCGGCGAGATCCTCGACGCGCGCGACGGCAGGTTTCGCGCGTGGTCGTAGCCTTGCGAGTGGTATATCCTGTTCAGGTTGGAAATGGCTCCAATCGGTCCGCCGACCCCCCCGACGGCACGTGGCGCGCGGCCCATCCACTGGATTGCTCTGAGCCTCGTTTGCCTCGTCGTTGATTTTGCCCTGGGCCCCACGATCCAGTTTCCGTTCGTCTATCTCGTGCCGATCAGCATGGCCTCCTGGTACGGCGGGCGCAGCTGGGGCCTCGCCCTGGCCATTCTCCTGCCAGTGTGCCGTTTCTTCTTCAACCTGGTGTGGGATCCAGCGTGGCTGACGCCGATCGAGTCGTCGATCAACGCCGTCATCCGGATCACGGTCTTCGCCGCCTTTGCGTTCTTGATTGACCGCACGGCGCGCCAAATGCGGGAGCTGAGGCATATGCACCTGCTCGAGGGCATGCTGGGCGTCTGCAGCGTCTGCAAGAAGGTCCGCGACGATCGCGTGGGCTCGTGGCAGACGCTGGAGGCCTTTGTCGCTGGCCACCCATCGGAGTTCGAGCCGGACTGCTGCCCCGACTGCAAGGCGCACAATCGCGACGTGTTCGAGCGCCGGTAGCGCTCTGTCCCGCCGTTTATCCCAACTCGCACGCGAGGCGCCTGCGCGTCGCTTCATCCTCTGTTATCGTGAGGAATTGACCATGCGCGCCGCAGTCTTCATGTTCGCAGCCCTCGTCCTAGTCGTCGCGCCAGCCGCGGCCCAGCCCCTGGGGCCGGCCGCCGGGGGAGGTGGCCGCGCCTACGACGGCCGCGCCGGCGGCCTCGAGGTCGAGCCACCGCGACTCGAGCAGGCCGTGGAGATCGACGGCCGCCTCAACGAGGCGGCCTGGCAGCAAGCCGCGGTGTTGAGCGGCTTCTCCCGCTACGCGCCGGTGGATGGCGCGGCGGCCGATCAGCGCACCGAAGTACTGGTGTGGTATTCGCCGACCGCGATCCATTTCGGCGTCCGGGCCTTCGCGCCGCCCGGCACCGTGCACGCCACGCTCGCCGATCGCGATCACATCCAGTCCGACGATCAGATCATGATCTTCCTCAGCACCTTTAACGACGGCCGGCAGGCGCTGGTCTTCGGCGTGAATCCGCTCGGCGTGCAGCTCGATGGGTCAATCTCCGAAGGCACGCGCGCGCAGGGCGGCGGCTTCAGCGGCCTGGCCTCCGGACGCGAGACGCCGGACCTCAGCCCCGACTTCGTGTTTCAGTCCAAGGGCCGCGTCACCGAGGACGGCTACGAAGTGGAAGTGCGGATTCCGTTCAAGAGCCTGCGCTACCAGGCGCAGGCCGCGCAGGACTGGGGCCTTCACGTCACGCGCGTCGTGCCGCAGCAGGGCATCGAAGACAGCTGGGCGCCGGCGAAGCGCGAAGCGGCGTCGTTCCTGGCCCAAGCCGGCCACCTCAAGAACCTCCACGACTTGCGACGCGGCCTGGTACTCGACGTCAATCCGGTGGCCACCGCAAAACTCGACGGCGCCTCGCAAGGCGACGGCTGGCGCTACGATGCCTCGCGTCCGGAGTTCGGCGCCAACGTGCGGTGGGGGATTACTGCCAACCTCACGCTCAACGGCACGGTGAACCCGGATTTCTCGCAGGTGGAATCCGACGCCGGCCAGTTCAGTTTTGATCCGCGCCAGGCGTTGTTCTTCCCGGAGAAGCGGCCGTTCTTCCTGGAAGGCATCGAGCAGTTTGCGACCCCGAACAACCTGATCTACACGCGCCGCGTCGTCGCCCCGCTCGCCGCGACCAAGGTCACCGGCAAGGTGTCGGGCCGCACCAACGTTGCCTACCTCGCGGCGGTGGACGATGCGGCGATGTCGGCGTCGGGGCAGGACCACCCGGTGTTCAACATCCTGCGCGTGCAGCAGGACGTCGGCGCCAAGTCGAGGGCGGCGTTGGTGTTCACCGATCGCCTGGACGGGGATCGCTCGAACCGCGTGGTCGGATCGGACGCGCGCTTCGTGTGGAAGGACATCTACAGCCTCACCATGCAGGGCGCGGTCAGCCGCAGCGCCGTTGGCGGCACGGCCGTCACGGCGCCGTTGTGGCAAGGCCAGTTCGCGAGGTCTGGCCGGCGCTTCGCGCTGCGCTACACCGTGCGCGGCGTCGATCCGGATTTTCGCGCCGCCGCGGGTTTCATCTCCCGCACCGGCGTGGCGTCGGGCAACCTGAACCACCAGCTGATCACCTACGGCCCTCAGGGCAGCATCCTCGATCGCTGGAGCAGCGACGTCGTCGTCGACGGCTCGTGGCAATACGACGAATTGATGGCGGGGCGTCCGTCGCAGGATCGCAAGCTCCACTTCAACCAGAACTTCACGTTTCGCGGCGGCTGGCGCGCCGGCGGGTCGGTGCTGTTCGAGAGCTTCGGCTACGACACCGGGCTCTATCAGGACTACGTGCTCGGCAAGCCCGGCGCGCATGGCGTGGAGTTTGTGCCGTTTGTCGGCGTGCCGCGCATCCCGAACCTCGACTACGTGTTGTCGGCGACGACGCCGCAGCGGGCCGGGGTGGAATTCGACGCGCTGCTGTTGTGGGGCAAGGACGAGAACTTCTACGAGTGGTCGCCGGCCGACATCGTGTTCCTGAACGTCGGCGCGGCGTGGAAGCCCACGGAAAAACTGCGCGTCGATGCGCGCTACCAGCTGCAATCATTCCGCCGCCGCACCGACGCCTCGATCGTCGGCATCCGGCGGATACCGCGGCTCAAGGCGGAATACCAGATCGCGCGGCCGATCTTCATCCGCGTGGTGGGGGAATACAACAGCGACTGGCAGGACGATCTACGCGACGATTCCCGTACTGAACTGCCGATCTACATTCGCAACGCCGCGGGTGGCTATGACCGCGCCGCACGGACCTCGACCAGGTCGTTCCGCGCCGACTGGCTCTTCTCCTACCAACCCACGCCGGGCACCGTGCTGTTCGCCGGCTACGGCAATACGCTCGCGAACCTGGACGATGACCCGCGCACGGCCCGGCTTCAGCGCACCACGGATGGGCTGTTCCTGAAGGTGAGTTACCTGTTCCGAATGTAAACTGTCGCTTGCATCTTTTGATCTCGTGAGCGGATGATCGGGTGATCTGATCTGTTGATCTGTTGATCTATCGACCGGTCAATGTAACGATCTGTTTGGGCCGATGCGCCATCCCTTGATGCCGGATCGCCAGATCGATCGAGCAACAGATCCGATCACCAGTTCACGCGGTCACACGTTCACGAGATGCGGCGAAAGGAAGCATATGTTCAGCGAGTTCAGAGAGTTCATCGCCAAGGGCAACGTGATGGATCTCGCCGTGGGCGTGATCATCGGTGCGGCGTTCCAGAAGATCGTGGACTCCCTCGTGAACGACCTGGTGATGCCCGTCGTCGGCTTTGTCACCGGCGGCACCGACTTCACCAACATGTTCGTGCTGATGAAAGAGGGCATCAAGGCGCCCTCGCCGTACGCGTCACTGGCCGACGCCAAGGCCGCCGGCGCCGTGGTGTTCGCCTATGGCGCCTTCATCACGCAGATCGTGCAGTTCCTGATCCTCGCGTGGGTGGTGTTTCTCATGGTGAAGGCGGTAAATCGAGTGAGACGCACCTGAATTTGGTGATTTGGTGATCTGGCGATCTTGTGATTTGACGATCTTGTGATTTGACGATCTTGTGATTTGACGATCTTGTGATTTGACGATCTCCGTCAAATCGCTCAATCACCAAATCGCTCAATCACCAAATCGCCCAATCACCAAATCGCCCAATCACCAAATCACCCAATCACCAAATCACCCAATCACCAAATCGCCAAATCACAGATCGCCAACTCGCCAATTCACAAGATCACTAAATTCAGGCCGCCGGGAGTTTGAGATGCCCAATATGGTGGCGTCCGTGCCACGCATAGAGTTGCAGGAACCAATCCAGCGTGACCGGCCCCCGGTCCGGGTGAACGGCGGCGCGATTGAAGTCTTCCTGCGACATGGCCTCGAGCATGCGGTGCCATCGTCGATGCAGCCCGGTGAGAATCTGGACGGACACGGCCGGGTCTTCGGTCGTGGAGTCGACCAGCTTCGCCCATTCGGTCTCGTTGTAGAGCTTGATCGTGGGCTTGTCCTCGGTGAGCGCGAGGCGGAAACGGATGAACGCGTTCATGTGGCTGTCGGCGAGGTGATGCACGACCTGCCGCGCGGTCCAGCCGCCTTCCCGGTACGGCTTGTCGATCGACGCCGATGGCAGCACCGCCTGTAGCTCCGAAGGAAAGCTGCCAATCGCGGCCACGGCGGTGCGCCGGGTGTCGGCGGTGGCCTGCGGGTTGAACACGAACTGACCGGTGGGATAGCGTGGGTCCATCCATGGATAATGCCCATCACCACCCCCCGCCAGCAAGCGCAAAGTGTTGATAACAGGGATGAAAGCCCCTCATCGCTTGCTTACTAACCATTTCCCAATAAGTCCGTCAAAGTAACAGGAATGCAGGAGAGCGACCCGCAAGTTGTCGCCCGGGCCCGCGACGGCGACCGGGAAGCCTTTCGGGCGCTTGTGGAGCGGCACAGCCGCTACCTCTTCGGGCTGGCGCAGCGCATGACCGGCAGCGCCCAGGACGCCGAGGACGTGGTGCAGGAAACCTGGCTCAAGGCCCACAAGCAATTGGGCCGGTTCGAGGCCCGGGCCGATTTCCGGACCTGGCTCCATCGCATCTGCGTGAACTGTTCAATCGATCTGATCCGTGCGCGGCGCCATCGCGAGGACGCCCACGACCCGGCGGATCTGGAAGAGGGGCCGTTGAGCGAACGCGGCAGCGAGGAACAGGCCGCGCCGGACCGCCTGGCGGCCAGCGCGCAGATCCAGGAGCGCGTGCAGGAGGCGCTGACCAGGCTGACGTCGCTCGAACGCGCGGCCTTTACGTTGCGGCACGTCGAAGGCATGTCGATCGACGAAGTGGGTGTGAAGCTCGGGCTGAAGACGAGCGCCACCAAGCACAGCATCTTCAGGGCCGTGCGCAAGATGCGCTCGGCGCTCGCGCCATACGTGGGGGCAAGCCTTTAGGCTTGCCCACAGAGAACAACCATGAGCCACCTGACCGACGAAGAACTGATTCTTCACTACTACGGCGAGACCGCGCGGCCCGATCAGCCGCGCGTCGAGGACCATCTGGCCTCGTGTGAAGCATGCCAGGCCGCCCACGCCGATCTCGGCCGCGTGTTGCACCTGGTGGAGACGACGCCGACGCCGGAGGCGGGTCCCGGGTTCGAGCGTGACGTGTGGGCGCGGCTCGAGCCGCAGCTGGATGCGAACACCGGCGGGCTTGTCCACCGTAGCGCGCAGCGCGTCTCTGGACTTGTCCACCATAGCGCGCAGCGCGTAGGTGGATGGTTCGCCGCACCGCAGTGGGCGCTCGCCGGTGGCGTGGCCGCACTGTTGGTGGTGGCGTTTGTCGCGGGCCGGTTCTCTGGTGGTGGGCCGTCGGCGCCCGCGCCAACCGCGACCGTGCAGGTGAACAATGCCCCGGATCGCGTGCTGCGCGCCGCCGTCGGCGATCACCTCGAGCGCTCGCAGATGATGCTGGCGGAACTGGTCAACGCCGATCCGAGTCACCCCGAGGTCCTGTCCGGCGAACAGTCGCGTGCTGCGGACCTCGTCTCGGCGAATCGTCTCTACCGCCAGTCGGCCGAGCAGTCCGGCGATGCGGCGATTGCCGACATTCTTGAAGACCTCGAGCGCGTACTGCTCGAAATTGCCAACGCGCCCGCCGATACGACCTCCGGCGAGCGTGCTGATTTGCAGTCGCGCATCAAGACGGACGATCTGCTGTTCCGCGTGCGCGTGATTGCTTCGGAGATGCGTCAACGAACCCAAACCGGTCGCGAGGCTGGCGATCGCGGTAAGCAGCGTCCCCCAATTTCGTAGGGCACTGCCTTAACTATCGTAGGGCACCGCCTTGGCGGTGCCGATGAGGAGAGAACGATGAGTCTGAAGCAAACCTGGTGCGCCGCGGTGTTCTGCGGCCTCCTTGCGCCGTCGATGGCGTCGGCGCAGCCGCCCGTGCCACCGGCGCCACCAGCGGCCCCGGCGTTTCCGGCTTTCTCGGCCTTGCCGGGATTCCCGGCGGTTCCGGCGATGCCCCCGCTGCCGGTGCTGCCGGCGTGGCCGGACATCGACCTGGCGATGATGCGCGCCGAAGCCGTGCTCGGCCGGTTCGATCAGGGCCCGCGAGACGAGGCGCAGCGCGCCGCCGAACAGAAGCAGCGCGAGGACGAGCAGAAGCAGCGTGAGGACGAGCAGAAGCAGCGCGAGCTCGAGCGCCGCCAGCGCGTCGACGAGTCCTATCAGCGCGGCCAGGAAATGCTGGAGCGCGCGCAATGGGCGCGCGCCGCCGAGCAGTTTGGCGCCGTCGCCGAATCGAAGACCTCGACCCGCACCGACGCGGCCCTCTACTGGAAGGCCTATGCGCTCGACAAACTGGCCCAGCAGGCCGACGCCCTCGCCACGCTTGCCGAGTTGATGAAGGGCTTCCCGTCCAGCCGGTGGCTGGCCGACGCCAAGGCGCTCGAGTTGCAGGTGCGGCAGAACTCCGGCCAGGCGCCGCGGCCCGAAGCCGAATCGGATGAAGACCTGAAGCTGCTGGCGATCCAGGGGCTCCAGCATTCCGACCCCGAGCAGGCGGTGCCGATGCTCGAGAAGTTCCTGCAAGGCAACCAGTCACCACGCTTGAAGGAACGCGCGCTCTTCGTGCTGGCGCAGAGCAACTCGGCGCGGGCGCGGCAGGTGCTGGCGCAGATGGCGAAGGGCGGCTCGAACCCCGACGTGCAGCGCAAGGCGATTCAATACCTCGGCATCAACGGCACGCAGGAAAACCGCCAGGTGCTGGCGGAGATCTACGCGTCGTCCACCGACGTCGATATCAAGCGCCAAATCCTCCGCGCCTTCATGGTCTCGGGCGATCGCGCGCGGGTGCTCGCCGCGGCCACTACGGAGAAGGCGCCGGAGTTGCGCCAGGAAGCAGTCCGCCAGCTCGGTGTGATGGGCGCGCGCGAAGAGCTCTGGCAGCTCTACCAGAAGGAAAGCACCCTTGAGGTCAAGCGGCAGATCCTCCAATCGATGATGGTCGGCGGCGATGCCGCGCACCTGATCGAGGTGGCGAACTCCGAGCCGAACGCGGACCTGCGCTACACCGCGGTGCGACAGCTCGGCACCATGGGCAGCTCGAAGACCGGCGAGGCGCTGGTGTCCCTCTACGCCAGGGAGAAGGAAGCCAACATCAAGCGCCAGGTGATCAACTCGCTCTTCATCCAGAACAACGCCGAATCGCTCGTCGCCCTGGCCCGGAAGGAAAGTGACGCGACGATGAAGAAGGAAATCGTCTCGAAGCTGTCGCTCATGAAGTCGAAGGTCGCGCTCGACTACCTGATGGAGATCTTGAGCAAGTGAGTCGGGGATGGGTTGCCTGTCTCCTGATCACGCTGGCTGCAACCACTGCCGCCGCTCAGACGCCGCGATTGTCAAATGGGCGGCTCGAAAACCACGTCGTGTCGGCAGGTCTCGCCAAGGACCTGCCGGCGCTTGCCGCCAGGTTGAGCGAGCCCGCCTGGATTGGGTACGCCGCGCCGATCATCGCCGGCGAGCACCAGATGTGTGACTACTGGAATGATGGCGTGCGCAACACGATGTCGAATGCGCCGGTGCACCTTGAGACGCCGGACTTCTTCTTCGTCCTCTATCGCATTGAAGGGGGACAGGTGTCGCGGATCCGCAGCTATTCGGCGGATTGCCCGCTCGACGCCGGCGGCAAGACCGTGCACTGGTTCACCAACGTCGCGCCGGCCGACAGCATCGCGTTCCTGAAGACCTTCATCAGCGCGTCGCAGCCCACCAGGATCGCCGATAACGCGGTGTCGGCGATCGCCATGCACGAAGGCACGCCGGCCCTCGACACGTTGATCGCGCTTGCGAAGGGCGATGCCAGCGCCAAGGTGCGAGGCAACGCGCTCTTCTGGCTGGGCCAGCGCGCCGGCCAGAAGGCGGTGGGCACGATCAGCGCCGCCATCGAGAACGATCCCGATACCGAGGTCAAGAAGAAGGCCGTGTTCGCGTTGAGCCAGCTGCCCAGGGACGAGGGCGTGCCCCTCCTCATCCAGCAGGCGCGGACCAACAAGAACGCGGCCGTCCGAAAACAGGCGATGTTCTGGCTGGGCCAGTCCAAGGATCCCCGCGCCCTCAAGTTCTTCGAGGAAGTGCTGAAGTAGCCGTGAATCGGAGGGCGAGGGCTTTAGCCCTCGCCACCTTCCAACCCTCAGGCGTCCTCGATCCATCCAATGGCTCGAGGTCACTTGCATGCGCCAACTCGTCTTTCTCGCCTTCACGCTTTCCATCGCCAGTTTGGAGGGCGTGGGCTTTAGCCCGCGCCTGTCGGCCGCGGTGTTCGCCCAGGGCACGGCCGTTCGCGGAGACTGGACGGCCGACACCCGCAACACCTGGCGCGATGACGATGGTGAGCCGCGGGTGCAGTTCAACCTGCGCAGCTCAGCCGGCGACAACCGGTGGGGGTTCGGCGTGCGCCTGCGTGAACTCACCGGCCTGCCGACCTCGGCGCTGGCGTCGGTGGCCGACAACGTCCAGTTTTCCTGGACCCGCGAGGCCGGCACCTTCCGGTTTACCGGCTCCTTCGACTCGGGCCGCGGCGCCGGCACTTACCAGTTCACCGCGGATCAGGCCTACGTGACGGCGATGGGCGCCGCGGGTTACCGCAACCTCTCCTCCGGCGACATCGTCCGCTTCGCGATGGTGGACGTGACCCTGGCGCACGTGCGCGGCCTCGCGCAGGCGGGTTACGCGCAACTGCCGATCGACGACCTGGTGCGCACGCGCATCCACAAGGTCACGCCCGAGATGGTGCGCGACCTTGCCGCGGTCGGTTACAAGAACGTTCCCGTCGAGGACCTCATCCGGATGGCGATCCACGGCGCGACGCCGGTGAACATCAAGGCGTTACAGGACGCCGGCATCCGGGGATCATCGGTTGAAGACCTGATTCGATTCCGCATCCACAAGGTCACCCCGGAATTCATCAAGGCCCTCGAGGCGAGGGGCTACAAGAACGTGGCCGCGGAAGACCTGGTCAAGATGCGCATCCACAAGGTGACGCCGGAGGAGATGGATCAGCTGAAGGCGCTCGGCTTCGCCGGCATGGACATCGACGACCTCGTCACGTTCCGCATCCACAAGGTCACGCCGGAGTACATCCGGTCGATGAAGGACGTCGGCTTCGTGACGGTGACCGAAGATCAACTCGTGCGGATGCGCATCCACAAGGTGGACGCGCAGTTCGTCAAGGACGCCCGCGCCGATGGCTACCAGCTGCTGTCGCCGAGCGATGCGGTGGACCTGGCCATCCACGGGCCTCGTTGGCGGCGCAAGCCCTGAGCGTCAGGGTTTCTTGTACATCACCTTGCCGCCGACGATCGTATAGGCGACTTCGGCCGACAGGATCTCATCGTCGGGCACCGTCATGATGTCCTTCGACAGCACGGTGACGTCGGCGAGCTTGCCGGCGGCCAGGGAGCCTTTGATCGTTTCTTCCTTCGCGGCAAACGCCGCGTTGTAGGTGTAGGCCTTCAGCGCCTCGGCGCGCGACATCTTCTGGTCGCCGTAGAAGACCATGCCGTCCTTGGTCTTGCGCGTGACGAGCGCGTAGAAGTTCGGGATCGGATCGATCGCCTCCACCGGCGTGTCGGTGCCGTTGCTGACCATCGCGCCAGACTTCATCAGCTTCTGCCACACGTAGGCGCCCTCTTCGGCGCGCTGCTCGCCGAGGCGCGCCACCACGTACGGCGCGTCGGACGTGGCGTGGATGCCCTGCATCGACGCGATCACGCCAAGCTGCGCGAAGCGCGGGATGTCGGCGGCGTTGAGGTGCTGCGCATGCTCGATGCGCCAGCGGTTGTCTTTCTTGTCGGGATTGGCCTTGAACGCCGCCTCGTACACGTTCAGCACTTCGCGGTTGGCGCGGTCGCCGATGCAGTGGATGCAAAGTTGCACCCCGTTCTCCATCGCGATCTTCGCCGTCTCGGCGATGCTCTCGATCGGCGTCGTCGCCAGGCCGGTGCTGCCAGGTGAGTCGCTGTAGGGTTCGAGCATCCACGCCCCGCGCGAGCCGAGGGCGCCGTCGGCCGTGACCTTGATCGCCGCCACGGTCAGGCGCTGGTCGCCCATGCCGACCACCTTGTAGGCGGCGAGCTTCTGGCGCAGCACATCGTTGGGCTGCCGCACCATCACCCAGAGGCGCACGCCCATCTTGCCCTCGGTGACGTACTGCTTGTAGAGATCGATCGTCTCGAAGCTGGCGCCGGCGTCCTGGAAGCTGGTGATGCCCTTGGTGAGGCTCTCGTCGATCGCGAGGTCGATCTCCTGGCGACGGTCCGCCATGATTTCATCGGGCGTCTTGGCCTTTTGCCACTTGTCGAGCGCGGCGCCGATCAGGCCCTGCGCGGTCTCGCGGAAGACGCCGATCGGATTGCCGGCCTTGTCCTTGAGGATCTCGCCGCCGGGGGGATTGGGCGTGGCGCGCGTGACGCCGGCCAGCTCCATCGCCTTGGCGTTGGCGAAGGCGGCGTGACCGCTCGCGTGCGTCAGCACCACCGGGTTATTGGGCGAGACGGCGCTAAGCGCCGCGTGCAGCGGGAAACCCTCCACGTTGGGCGTGGGCACGTGGTCCCACTTTTCCTGGTGCCACCCGCGGCCCTGGATCCAGTCGCCGGGCTTCGCGGTCTTCGCCGCCTCGGCCACCATCGCGACGATCGTCTCGTAGTCTTTGACGCCCATCAGCTTGAGGCTCATGCGCGCGCGGCCGACGCCGGTGAAGTGGCCGTGGCCCTCGATGAGGCCTGGCACGGCGGTGCCGCCCGCCAGATCGATGACCTGCGTGTTGGGCCCGACATACGCCTGGATCTCGTCGTTGGTGCCGAGCGCCGCAATCGTGTCGCCGCGCACCGCCATGGCCTGCGCCTCGGGCTTTGCCGCGTCCACCGTGACGATCTTCCCGCCCTTGAGGACGAGCGTCGCGGGTTCAACCGCGGGCGTGGTGGAACAGGCGGCCGACAGCAGTAAGGGAAGAAGCAGGTGGCGGGGGTGCATCAGGTGATATTGCCACAGAAGGTGGGAGAGGGGCACATCTTGTGATCTCGTGAGCTTGTGATTTTCTGATCTGATCTATTGATCTATTGATTTTTGATCTGTTGATCTGGGCACGACCGCAATTCGTTCGCGGTCTCCCAGATCACCAGATCAAAGCTCACCAGCTCAATAGATCACCAGATCAGATCATTCGATCACGAGCTCACGAAATCACTAGATTCAGAAGCGCAAGCCGAAGGCGCCCAGATACGTCCTGCCGCCCGTGGCGCCCGGCCGCGGACGGGGGTATTGCGCCGTGGACGTCGCCTGTCCGAAGCGCGCGCCCTTCACGTAGCCGGTCGGCAAGCCGTTGGCGTCGAGTGCGCTGGTGGCATCGGCGGTGATGGTCGTGTCCCATCCGATCAACTTGTCGTTGTTCAGCAGGTTCAACGCTTCGATGCGCACCCAGGGCTTGAGCGTCTTCCAGACCGGGACCTGATACGTCGCGCCGATGTCAACCAGCGCGTAGCCCGCGAATTCTTGGCTGCCGCGTTCGCCGAAGAACAGCGCCTGCGAACCGTTGGCGCCGGATCCGGGGAGCCGCGCGTAGCCGGGATTGCGCGCGCGCTGGATGGCGCTGAGCGGCACGCTGTTGGCCACCAGGCTGTAGGTGAGCGCCGAGTTGTAGCGCCACACCGGCGTCAGATCGATGCCGCCGAAGCGGCCGAGATCCAGCCGGTAGATCGACCACAGGCGGATCTTGTGCTGCTGGTAATCATCCAGCCGCCCGGTGGGGAAGTCGCGGTCGGCCACCAGCAACTCGGGATAGTCGCCAAGCGTCGAGCCGATGCCGGGCTGGTTGGCCGCTTCACCCTCGAAGTTGCCGTTGTTCCGGAGCTGCATCGTCCAGTGGCCGTCCACGGACCATTCGGGCCGGATGCGATAGCCGCCCTCGAACTGCAGCGCCTGGTAATCGCGCTTCGACTCGTTGGTGTTGCGGTAATACACGTTGTCGAAGGTCCCGAAGTTGGTGCCGTTGACGACGACATTGGTCTTGCCGGCGGCGGTCGGGTCGTCGATGAACGATTCCACCAGGCCCGTGGTCTGGCGCCAGATGTACATCGCGCGGGCGAAGCCGGCGCCGAGATTGCGCCCGGCCGAGAACGTCATCTCGCGGGTGAGGGGGCTGTGCAGGCCGTCCTCGAGGAAGATGTTGGCCGTCGGAAACGATCCCGACGACACGGCGTAGTTGGCGAAGTCGAAGGCCGGCGCGAAATCAAGACCCTGGCCCGCCGGACCGTTATAGGTGCTCGTCACGCGCGCCGGATTTCCCACCGCGGTGTTACGCCCAAACACGCTCGACGAGTAGCGGCCCGAGTAGTGGGCGTAAGAGGCGCCGAGGATGGTGCGGCCGTCGCCATTCACATCGAAGGTGGCGCCAAGGCGAGGCACGACGCTGTTGGCGCTCGTGTCGGGGCTGTCACCGGTGGCCACACTCGAGACGTGCTCGAAGCGCAGCCCGAGGTCCAGCGTCAGCCGGTTGGCGGGAACCCAACGGTCCTGCACATAGAACGAAGTCGTGGTGATGTCGATTTCGGCGCCACGCGTGGGGATGGAGTTGCCGATGGTCGACGCGCCCGGGATCCACACCGGGATGATCTTGCCGTTGGCGTCGGTGGCCGGCTTGCCGTTCGCGATCAGGTAGTCGGTGTTGAAGATGTAGCCCGTGGACGACTGCGAGTTGCCGCCGCGCAGCACCAGGTCGAACCACTCCGCGCCGGCCTTGACATCGTGCGACCCGAGACCCGGCCGCGACGCGAAGTACGACACGCTGCCGGTCACCTGCTGGTTGTCGCGATCTTCCGGATCGTTGCGGTCGAAGTAGGGCGCGTTGAACTCAAGACCGCCCGGCACCACCCGGCCGATGGTGAGGAACGGCGAGTTCTTGAGTTCCGTGCTGGTGTTGCCGAAACGCGGGTGGTTGGTCTTCTGCGAGTACTGCGCGGTGGCGAACGCCTTGCCCATCGCTACGCCGCTCCAGTTGGCGACAAACAGGCTACCGGGCGTGTTCTGCGTATCGGTCACGGTCGGATCGATCGTGATCGGCAGCGACGGCCGGAAGCTGGTCTGGGTGCGGTCGGTATATTGCACCTGCACGGTCTGGTTGGTCATCGGTGACGCGGTGACCCGCAGGTCCCACCGGTTCTGCTCGTCGGTCTGCACCACCTGCGCGGCCGTCTGCGCCAGCGTCGTCGGCGTCTGGCTCTGCTGGCTCCGTCCTGCGCCGAAGAACCACACGCGATCCTTCATCACCGGCCCGCCGAACGTGCCTTCGTAGTAGCGGTCCATCTTGCTCGCCCGCGACTGCCCGTTGGCTTTCTCGAACGGAGTCTCGACGGTCCAGGCCGCATTCGACAGGTTGCTGCGGATGCTGCCCGAGAAGAGGTCGCCGCCGCGCTTGCTGACGACGTTCACCACGCCGCCGGAGAAGCGTCCGTATTCGGCCGAGATGCCGGAGGTGAGCACCTGCGTCTCTTCGACCGCCTCTTCGATGAAGAGATCGTCGGGGCGCGCCAGCAGGTTATCGCCGATGTCCACGCCGTCGAGCAGGAACACGTTGTCGTAGGCCAGGGCGCCGGAAATCGTGACCTGGTTCACATTCGGAGTGTTGTTGGTGAGCCCCGGCGCAAATTCCGCCACGAGCGACGGCGTGCGGCCGATCGGGAGGTTCTCGACCTCGGAGTTCTTGATGTTGAACGCCGCGGTCGGCCTCGTCAGCTCGGACGGCGTGGCGACCACAGTCACCGTCTCGGTGGCAGCGGCCGGCCGCAATGACAGGTCGACATTGGCAACACCACCAAGCGGCACTTCCACTTCGGTCGTGACGGGCTCAAATCCAGTGAGCTCAACGGTGAGCGTGTACCGTCCCGGCCGGAGGCCGGGCAGAAGGTAAGCACCCAGGCCGTCGGTGATCACCTCTCGTTCCCCCTGCTGCGCCGGCGAGACGACGCGGACGACCACGCCTGGAACGGCCAAGCCTTGCGAATCGCGGACGGTGCCGCCAAGGCTCCCGCTCTGATTGCCCTGGCCTGCGTCGGCAACCGCCGACGCGAGCGTCAAGACCAGAAGTATTAAGCCGACGATTTTTCGAGACATTTTAGTTCCCCTACCAAGTATTCTTTCCCATTAATATGACTATTTAGGACTCTATAGCAATTAAAGTGCCAAGACAAATCGTCCCAGAAAACTGGGACGAGGCGCCTCAACCCTGTGAGGAGCAGTGTTTTAGGCCCAGAATGTCGAAGTTGGCCCCAGGCTCGGCGTGGCCGGATTCGGCACATTGAATCCCAATTCCGTAGGATTGGAAAAAATACCCGGTTCGGGGGTTTCTTGGCGGTTCATACTCCCCGGCGGATCGACCGAATGGCCCCCTCCTTTCGCGATGTCACCGTCGGCCAGCTCCTGACCCGCTTGTCGGCCGAGCTGCCGGACCGTGAAGCCGTCGTCTATGCCGACCGCGGCCCACGATGGACGTTCCTCGAACTGGAACGTGAGGCTCGGCTGATCGCGCGCGGGCTGATTGCCGCCGGGGTGGCGCGCGGCGATCGCGTGGCGGTGTGGGCCACCAACGTTCCGGAATGGATCGTCCTGCAGTTCGCGCTCGCCAAAGCCGGCGCCATCCTCGTCACCGTCAACACCTCGCTTCGCGCGCGCGAGATCGAGTATCTCCTGCGCCAGAGTGAAGCCTCGACCCTGTTCACCATTGCCGGCTTCAAGGGCGTCGATTACATCGCCGAGCTTCACGAGGCCGGGGCGGTGGGTCACGGCGCGGCGCGGCCTGCCGCATTTGCATCGGGTGATCTTCATCGGCGACTCCTGTCCGGACGATCTGACGCCGTACGCGAACCTGCGCGCGATGGCGGCGGCGGTCACCGATGCCATGTTGGACGCACGGGAAACGGAAGTCGGCGTCGACGATGTGATCAACATGCAATACACCTCCGGGACTACCGGCTTCCCGAAGGGCGTAATGCTGTCGAGCCGCAACATCGTCAACAACGGTTACTGGATCGGCGCCGGCCTTGGCTACACCGCCGCGGATCGGCTCTGCCTGTGTGTCCCGCTCTTTCATTGCTTCGGCTGCGTCCTCGGTGTGCTCGCGGCGTTCACCCACGGCGCGTGCCTGTGCCCGGTGGAATTCTTCGAGCCCGCCCGAGTGCTGCACACGGTGCACCGCGAACGCTGCACGGCGCTCTACGGGGTGCCGACGATGTTCCTGGCGGAACTGGAGGATCCGGCCTTCCACCGCTTCGACTTGAGTTCGCTCCGCACCGGCATCATGGCCGGTGCGCTGTGCCCGGAGCCGCTGATGCGGCGGGTCATCGACCACATGCACCTTCCAGAGTTGACGATTGTGTATGGACTCACCGAGTCGTCACCGGGATTGACGCAAACGCCGCGCGACGCCGACCTCATCGAGCGGACGCAGACGGTGGGCCGCGCGTTGCCGGAGACTGAACTGCGGTTTGTGGACGGCGAGCTGTGGGCGAGGGGCTATGCGGTGATGCAGGGGTACTACAAGCTGCCCGATGCCACCGCGGCGGCGATTGATGCCGCGGGCTGGCTGCGGACCGGCGACCAGGCGTCGATCGACGAGGCCGGCCGCGTGCGCATCACCGGCCGCATCAAGGACATCATCATCCGCGGCGGCGAGAACATCGCACCGAAGGAGATCGAGGACGTGCTCCGCGATCACCCGGCGATTGCAGATGCCTCGGTCTACGCCGTGGCCAGCGAGTTCTTCGGCGAAGAGGTCGCGGCGGCGCTGCGTCTGCGCCCTGGCAAGACCGTCGATCTCCCGGAGGTCCAGTCCTTCTGCCGCGAACGCATCGCCCGCTTCAAGGCCCCCACCTTCATTCGCATCGTCGAGTCCTTCCCGCTCACGGCATCGGGCAAGATCCAGAAGTTCCGGTTGCGTGAAGCGCATGAAGCGGACCTTCACCCGTCATGAATCACGCCAGAAACGTGGTCAATTCACGCGTTCCCACGTCAGGATGCCGTTGCCGGTCTGACCGCCAATGGTTCGCGAAACCGATACCAGCGTGAGCTTGTCGCCCGTGAGGGTGAAGGTCCGCTGCAAATCGGTGCCGACATAGTTCGGGAACGAGCTGCCCTCGACGTGGTGGGTAATGCGGCCGGCGGCTTCGTCGACTGAGTAGGTGCCGAAGTACGAAAGGAAGCCTTCGCTCGCGTCCTTGACTTCCTCCGGCGTGCCGCGAAACGGATCACCCGACGCGAACGGCGGGCGGCTCGGTCGCATCAGTTGGACCGAGACGTGTCCGTACGGATCGTAGGTCAGCACGCCGACGGCATTCGTGCCGAGCGGCCAGGTGGCCTCGCCGCTGGCGCTTCGCGCCTCCCATGACAGCAGTTTCCAGGTGCCGACCAGGGCGGCGGCGACGCGCTGGGCCTGGAGTCGCTTGGGCACCCTTGAGGCGTGCGACGACACCGTCTGCCAGCCTCCGTCGCGCTTGACCCACACATCCGTGTAGCGAAAATCCCCGTCCGCGATCTGATCGCGAAAGGTGGCCTTGAAATGCGCGATGCCGGTGATGACCGCGGCATCCCCGTAGGCGCGCACCTGCACATCTTCAGTGGTGAACAACTGGCACTCGAAGTCCGGCGACTTCAGGACGGCCAGCGTTGCCGCTTTGTTTGCCACTTCGCCGTCGGCCTGCATGAACACGTAGTCGTCGGCGAGGAGACGGTCCGCCGTCGCCACGTCCTTCCGGACCTGCATGCTCGACACCTCGTCATTGAGCCGGCGAAGCTCCGCTTCGATCGAGGCCTTCGGACGGTCCTGGGTCAGCACGCTCGCGGCACGCACGGTCATGAGCATCGAGAGGACGGCGGCGAGCATTTTCATGGCAAGGCTCCAGGCGCTGGCGCCATAGTCTACCGTGAGGTGCGATCGGCGTTCATGCTCGTGCCGACCATCGAGATGGATCTCAGCCAGACGATTTTCGGCGAGACCCACTTCGTTCCGATCATCGTCGGGGCGTGAGGCTTGGGGCTCGAAGTTTGATTCGACCATGGCCCTTGGTGAACTGGCCGGCGATGCTCCAGGAATAAACGCGCGCCGCTGCGATAGAATCTCACTCGAGGTTCTGTCCCATGCCACTCTCCAAGACGCTCAAGTTTCTGGCCCTCGGCATCGCCCTGTCGATCCTGCCGTGGTCGTCGGCCCGGCCGGCGGCCCAGGCGCCCTCGTCCATTCCCGCCCCTGAGCAATACTTCGGCTTCAAGATCGGCGCCGAGGGCGAGCTGGCGAGGTATCCGAAGATCCTCGAATACTTCCAGCTGATCGCCAGGCAGACCGATCGCGTGAAGTACGAGGAGCTGGGCAAGACGACGATGGGGAACAGCTATCCGCTGTTGCGGATCAGCTCACCGCAGAACCTCAAGAATTTTGACCGGCTCGTGGAAATCAACCGCCGCCTCGCCGATCCGCGCGGCCTCAGCGACGCCGAGGCGCGCAGGCTCGCGCTCGAAGGCAAGCCGTTCTATTTTGTCTACGCCACGATTCACTCGACCGAGGTCAGCAACGGCCAGGCGATCATCAACATCGTCCATCGCCTCGCCACCGATAATTCGGCGCAGACCCGGGAGATTCTCGACAACGCCGTGGTGTTGATGGTGCCGTCGCAGAACCCCGACGGCCAGGTGCTGGTGATCGATCACTGGTACAAGACCAAGGGCACGCCGTTCGCACGCGTCTTCCCCGACCTCTATCACAAGTACGTCGGCCACGACGACAACCGCGACTGGTTCATGTTCACGCAGAAGGAAACGCGCCTCAACATCGAGATGGTGCAGAACAAGTACAAGCCCATCATCACCCACGACATGCACCAGCAGGGCAGCAACGGCGCGCGCATCTTTGTGCCGCCGTTCACCGAGCCGTTCGACCCCAACATGCATCCCCTGCTGCGGCAGGGACAGTCAACGGTCGGCGCGGCGATGGCGTCGGCGTTGCTCTCCGAAGGCAAGGAAGGCGTGGCGTGGGAAGACGCCTACGACATGTGGTCGCCGGCGCGCCAGTACATGGTCTATCACGGCCAGCCGCGCATCCTGACCGAGATTGCCAACAGCAATCTCGCCGACCCGATCAAGACGCCGAACGGCAAGCCGATGGGCTGGCAGGAATCGCGCGCGCACTTCCCGGTGCCGTACACGAAGGACACCTGGACGCTGCAACAGCAAGTGGACTACGGCGTCACCGTGGCGCTGGCCGGCATGCAGCACGTGGCGAAGTACGGCCACGAGTGGCTCTATAACTTCTACCAGGTCCACCGCGACTGGGTGAACTTCACCGGCGGTCCCTACGCGTTCGTGGTGCCGGCCGATCAACGGGACCCCTACGGGGTGTTCGAGATGCTCGACATCCTGCAATTTGGCGCCGTGGAGATCAACCGCGCCACCGCTCCGTTCACGGCCAACGGCAAGCAGTACGGCGCCGGGTCGTTCGTGATCAAGACCGCGCAGCCCTACGGCGCGTTCGCCAAGACGATGCTCGAGAAACAGAACTATCCGGATCTGCGCCTGTTCCCGGGCGGTCCGCCCGAGCCGCCCTACGACGTGACCGGCCACACGCTGTGGATGCTGACGGGGGCGACCGTCGATGCGATCGACAAGCCCTTCGATGCCACGCTCGAGCTCGTGAAGGCGAAGATCACCCCGGCCGCTTCGACCGCGCCGGCGCGGCCCAAGGCCGCGTACCTGGTCGGCCCCGAGAGCTACGGCGCGTTCAAGATGGTCGCGGAGCTGCAGAAGGCCAACGTGCCGGTCTACCGCGCGTCGGCGAAGTTCGACAATCATGCGCCCGGCACGTGGATCATTCCTTCGACCGCGGCGGCACAGCCGATCGTCGAGAAGGCGGCGCGCGAGACCGGGCTCGTGGTGACCGGCGTGGACGTGGCGCCGGCGGTCGAGGGCGAGCGGCTCAAGGCCGGGACCAGGGTCGGCCTCTACCGGGCGGCCGGCAACATGCCCGGCGGGTGGGCAATGTGGTCGCTCGAGCAGTACGGCATCAATCACGAAGTGATGAAGGCGCAGGACTTCGCCGGCGACCTCAACGCGAAGTACGACGTGATTCTGCTGCCGTCCGGCACCACGAAAGCGCGGATGTTGAACGGCCTCAATCCCAAGACCAACGATCCGGCGGAGTGGTCGTGGGCGTTTGGCATTGGCGACGCAGGCTGGGCCAACCTGAAGAAGTTTGTCGACAACGGCGGCACCTTGCTCGCGATTGGCAGCGCCGTGGAAACCGCGCGGGACCTGCTCGACTTGCCGATCGAGGCCGCCCTGCCACAGGCCGCGCCGAGGTTTGGCCGTGGCGCCGCTGGAGCCGCAGCCGCGGCGACCCCGGGCAATGCCGAGGCCGAACTCAAGGACGCGTTCAGCAGCCCCGCGCGCCTGATGCAGACGTTGCGCGACAAGGTTGCGGACCCGGAATCGCTGTTCTATTGCCCCGGGTCGCTGCTGAACAACGAATTCGATCCCAACAATCCCGTCGCGTGGGGCATGCCGGCGGCGTGGCCGGTGTTCTTCGAAGACGATCAGGCGTATCGCCTGCGTCCGGGATTCGGCATCGAGACCAAGGTAGTCTCGCGCTATCCGCGCCAGAAGGTGCTGGCCAGCGGCTGGCTGCTCGGCGAGGAGTACTTGAAGGACCAGGCCAACATCGTCTCCTTCAAGGTCGGCAAGGGCAACGTCGTGACCTTCGGCAGCCAGATCGACTTCCGGGCCCAGACGCGAGCGACTTACAAGCTGATCTTCAACGCCATCTTCCACGGACCATCGACGCCGGTGGCCGCGAGCTCAATGGGTAAATAGATCATCACGAGATGGATAAGACGTGCAGCCACGGCAGTACGGCTCCGACCAGGTAGAGTCCGGTGACGCCGGCGAGCGCGCTGTGGGCGCCGCAGCGGTAGAGAATCATCCCGCACCCGCTGGCCATCAGCTTGGCGCCGAATAGTGCGGGGCCGAGGCCGGCGACGCCGATCCAGACGGCCAACAACTGGTTGGCTTCGGCCGATGGCCCGAAGAGCGCGGCGACCTCATAAGTGATGAGGCCGTCGACGGCTTGAAACACCAGGAACAAGATCAGAATCAGGGGCGCCTGACGCATGCCTGCCGTATTGCAAGGCCGGTACCCGCCAGCCGCGCCGGAAACACGCGGACCAACCGATGAAGTCTGCCCCTGGGCTGACTAATAGTTCCCTTCGCCGCTCCGCGGTTACGGCTTGACGATCGGTCCCAGCGTGTCGTGGTGGGTCGTGATCAGGCTGCGCATATAGACCCCCACGCCGTCGGCGTTGGCAAACCCCGCCTTCTTCGCCGCCGCGTCGGACACCTCCGCCGGGATCATCTGGAGCTCGCCGTACTGCCGCCAGTCGCGCCAGGCGTCGAGCGTGATCACATCCCAGGCCGCGCCCTGTTCATGCGTGAAGATCAGCGCCGCGGGGCGCCCGCGCAGGGTGTTGTAGGCGTTTTCCATCTGCCGCTCCTTGACCAGTTCATCGCGCTTGCCGGCGAGCGCTTGCAGCATCTCCAGGTGGGCGAGGCTCTTGCCTTGGAGGTCGGCACGCAACTCGGCGAGCGGTGGCCCGTTCACCATGACCTCCTCGTGCCAGGTCGTGAGGCCGGACACCTGCCTGGCGTACGCGGCGCCGTCCAGTCCTGAATTCCGCGCGGCCGCGTCGCGACGGGTGATGCGGTCGCGGCTGTAGTACTCGGCAAAGCTGCCGGTCGGGAAGATCGCCAGCAAGTCCCACCGATCACCCTGGGAGTGGCGAATCAGGATCGGCGCCTCGTCGCCGCCGGCCGTGATCACGGGGAGGCGTTGCTGGATCAGGGCCTGGAGCTCGGGCGCCCGTCCTGGGGCGGCCTGGATCATCAAGAAACGGTACAGCTCGGGCCGGCCCGCGGGAGCGGCTTGCCGCGCCTGCGAAGCGGCCGCGCCAAGGACAAGGATCAGGACGCTGCTGAGAAGTCGCGCAACGGTGGTCATGGTGTCCGGGATTGTATCCCTGTGACGGCCGGTGCCCGCCCGGCGATTCAGTGGTGTAGGATGAAGTGTTCGAGCCGGTAGCTCGAAGTAAGACGACCTGGAGGTCACCCACATGAAACGTATTGTTTTGATGAGTATCGGCGTGCTGGCATTTTCGGCCGGCACATTCGCGCAAGCACCAAACGACACCACCATCGCTCACGCGCTGGCGGCGGCGCCATCGGCGGCCGCCAAGGAAGGCGCCACCGTGATCAAATGGAAGGCTGACTTCACCTACGACACGTTGAAGAAGGGCACCAACACCTGGGCGTGCTACGACCAGTCCGGCGAGCCCGGTGAGCAGCCGTTCTCGGCGCAGTGCACGAGCCTCGCGAACCTGCCGCGCGTCGCGCAGAACCGGAAGTTCGAGGCCAACCCGGACAAGGTCGCCCGGCAGAAGGCCCTTGATGAAGCCGAAGCCAACGGCACCCGCGTGAAGCCCGAGTACGGCTCGGTGTGGCGTACGGTGAGCGGCCCCGATCAGGCCACCGCGCGCACGCACATCACGATCGCGATGCCCGGCGCCACCACAGCGTCCACCGGCTTCCCCGACAACAACAAGATGGGCGGCGCCTGGATCATGAACGCGGGCACCAGCACGGCCCACCTCATGACGCCTGGCTCGTAGGGACCGAGACAAACGCTAACCACGGAGACCACGGAGAACACAGAGGCCTTTTATGAAAGACCTCTCCGTGACCTCCGTGCACTCCGTGGTTAAGCGTCCGTGCGCCAGCCAGTCGCCAGCGCTTCCGTGAACTGGCAGTGCTTCACAAATCCCAACCCCTCATACATCCGGATCGCGGCGTCGTTATCCGCCCGCACGTTCAAGCCAATCGTGCCGATGCCGGATAACTCATTGAGCACGGCGGCGGTCACGGCAGTTCCCAGTCCACGTCCGCGTCGATCGCGCCGGGTATAGACATTGCCGATCGCCGCGGCGTCTTCCGCGCGCGCCAGGATGTGCGTGCCGGCCGCGGCCGCCAGGGCGCTGCCTTCGTCGATTCCGAAAAACACGCCATCGGTCACCATCGACGGAAAGAAGAAATCCGGCGCCTCTCCAGACGTGTCGCCGTCGGCGTAGAGCGCCTTGAGCGCCGGGACATCGCTGCCGCCCAGCCGGCGCGCGGCTGGCGCCACGGCGCCCGGCTCCGTGCCGCGCCATCCCATGCGCCACATCAGCTTCGTCGTGGTGATCGTCGCGTAACGCGCAACCTCGGCCAGGACATCCGCTTGCACCTGCAGGTGCACCGGCCAGGTGACGTAATCGAGCGCTTCCCGTACGCCGCCTGGTCCGGTGGCGAAGAGGATGGTGGTGTCGTAGAGGTCGAGCACCAGGGTGAGGTCCGGGGTGAACCACTTGGTCCGCCCGAACAACGTGGGGTCGAGATCGCTCAGCGCGTAGACACCCCACACCGGGTCGCGACGCAGCGCCGCGCGAATATCGCTCTTGTCCTCGAGTCGCGGCATTGCGAATATTGTACGGTGTCAGACACCGTTCCAGAATCTGCGTACTTTTTGTGAGTCCTGAATTCATCGAGGAGTTGCGCGCGGCCCTGGCAGGCCCGCTCCCGGGCCTGGATGCGCAACTTCGCATGGCGCCGCAGCCGCGTGTTGATTGGGATCCGGCGAGCTTCCCGGAAGGCGTGCGCGATGGAGCGGTCCTCCTCTTGCTCTATCCGCACCTGGGCGCGCCGCACCTGGCGCTCACGGTCCGCGGCGCTGAACTGCGCCAGCACACGGGACAGGTTTCCTTACCGGGTGGGCGAGTCGACTCCGGGGAATCGATCGAGGCCGCCGCGCTTCGCGAGACGGCCGAAGAGATCGGCGTGCGCCCGGAGACGGTCCGGGTCCTGGGCAAGCTGACCCCGCTCGAGATTCCGGTCAGCGGGTTCGTCCTGCGGCCGGTCGTCGGCATCGTCGAGGCGCGACCGAAGTTCGTCAGGGCCGAGTGGGAAGTCGCGCGGATCATCGAGGTCGCCCTGTCCACGCTCGCCGATCCCACCGTGCTGAAGCGCGAGACCCGGGTTCGCGTGCGCGGCGGCATCTCCACCCAGGTCGACACCCCGTACTTCGACATCGACGGCGAGAAGGTGTGGGGCGCCACGGCGATGGTCCTCGCCGAGTTCATGGCCCTGGTTGGAGGGCGGGGCCTTTAGGCCCCGCCAGTTGTGCGACACTAACGCCGATGCGACGCCTTACCCTCGTCCTCGCGCTGACGCTCACCGCGCGCCTCATCGCGCAGGCTCCGGACTTCGTCCAGGCCGGCCTCGATCCCTTCGCGGCATTCTTCGACGCCGCGGATCCTGCCGCCGCACTCGCCGAAGCCGACAAGCTGGCGGCCAGGCAGATCGATTTCGACACCGCTTACGCCCGGCTCAAGAAGGGGCGCACCTACGGTGATGAGAAGCGTGGCGAGTACGCACTGCGGTGGAAGTCGAAGTCAGGTCCCTTCTTCAACAACGTCGTCAATGTTCCGCCGGACTTCGATCCGGCGACGCCGATCCAGCTTCGCGTGCAGTTGCATGGCGGTGTCGGCCGGCCATCACCAAACGCCGTCGCTCCCGGCCGCGAGGCGCCGGGACGCGGGACCAACCGCATCGAAGGCGAGCGGCAGATCTATCTCCACCCGAGCGCCTGGGCGGACGCTGCGTGGTGGGACGAAGAACAGGTGGACAACATCCTTCGCGCCGTTGACGCGCTCAAGCGCAAGTACAACATCGACGAGTCGCGCACCTACCTCACGGGCATTTCCGACGGCGCCACCGGCGTCTATTACCTGGCGATGAAGTTGCCGACGCCGTGGGCGTCGTACCTGCCGCTCAACGGCAGCATCGGCGTCCTCGCCAACTTCGACACCGGTGCGGACGGCGAGATGTACGGCAACAACTTCGTCAACGACCCGCTCTACATCGTCAATGGCGAGCAGGATCCGCTGTATCCGGTGGCCGGTGTCGAGCCGCACATCCGGTGGTTCAAGGCGATGGGGGTGCCCCTGGTGTTCCGTCCGCAGGCCGGCGCCGGCCACAACACCAACTGGTGGCCCACCGAGCGCGCGCCGTTCGAGAGCTTCGTGCACGACCATCCGCGCGTCGCCCATCCGGAGAAGCTGTCGTGGGAAACCGAGCGCGTCGACAAGTTCAACCGCAATCGCTGGCTG
>JBDTMB010000018.1:0-26721 GCA_039934485.1 Vicinamibacterales bacterium | reverse complement strand
TGGTTTTTCAAACAAGTCCTCCGTGTTCTCCGTGCGCTCCGTGGTTAACGTCAACACCGTCACACCCGAGCGCAGGGACGTCAACCACGGGGCGAACCGAGGACCGCGGAGCAAGTTTGGTTTTTCAAACAAGTCCTCGGCGTTCTCTGTGCCTTCCGGGGTTTAACGTCAACCCGTCACACCCGAGCCACGGCCGTCAACCAATTGAGCGCACGGAGGCCACGGAGCAAGTTTGGTTTTTCATAAGAAGTCCTCCGTGTTCTCCGTGCGCTCCGTGGTTAACGTAAGCCCGTCACACCCGAGCCACGGACGTCAACGACACGGGCGTCAACCACACGGGCGTCAACCCCGGAGCGAACCGAGGAGCGCGGAAGCAAGTTTGGTTTTTCAAACAAGTCCTCCGTGTTCTCCGTGCGCTCCGTGGTTAACGTCCGTAGGAAGGGATGTAGGTCACGGGCCGCTCACCCGTGAACGCCGGCTTGAAAAGATCCGTTCGGGCAAAGCCGTCCATGTCGCGGCCCACAGGAAGGCCCAGGAAATACAGAATGGTCGGCGTGATGTCCACCACCGATGCGCGAGGGGGGCGGCCAGGCGCCACGGGCGGGCCGAACGCGAGGATGAAGCCATCCGGTGCACGCTCGTGCGTGCCGCTGATCAACGGGTTGCCCGCGATCATTTCCAGGACGCGCTTGCCCGGGCTGAGCGGCTCCATGCCGAACCCCGACACCACCAGCAGGAGATCGTCGGGGCCGAGCCTGGCGATCTCGCGTCCCACCAGGGTGTCGATGAAACCGTAATACTGGTCCAGCACACCGCCGAACTGGCGGCGTTCCTCTTCCGAGACGTCGCCGAAGGCCGACGGATCGGCGTAGCGAAGAAACCGGTGGCCCACCGCATCGATGCCCGGGAAGCGCGCCGCCAGGAAGCGTGGGACCCGCTCCTCGAGGGCGTTCAGCAGCTGGAGATGCACACGGTCGGCCACCACCGGCGCGGGATCGCGGCTGGTGTCGTAGTCGTTGGCGGGCTGCGGTGCGCCCATCGTCGAAACCAGGGCCACCGGATCGGGCACGGCCGGCACCAGCAAGCTGGCGCGCGCCTCGGCCAGCAGATCGGGCGGATACACCGCCGTGGACCCGTCGAGGTCCATCGCCGACTCCGACATCTCGTGGAAGACGTCGCTCACCAGGAAGCCGTTCACCACCGGCGCCTGCTGCGTGAGCGGCCACCCGATCACGCCGACGCGGATGCCCTGGTCGCCGAGGATGCCCCACAGCGGACGGGCCGCCAGATCCTCCGCCTTCAGCGGCTGTTCGGAGACGAACCCGAATCGCACGAGCGCCTGCATGAAGCAGTAGTCGGGCAGCAAACGAAGCGACGCGCCGCCGGCGACGTAATAGATCAGGGCGGATCGAATGCCGTTGTTCATCGGCAGCCGGCCCGTGGCCACGGCACTCCACACCGGTTCGGCCTGCGTCGGGCGAAGCGTCGCCAGGTGAAGCACCGCGCCCTGGTCGAAAATGCGGCCGATGTTGGGCAACCGGCCGGCGGCCACCGCCGGCGAGATCACGTCGAGCGAGGCGCCATCCAGCATCAGCATCGTGATCCGCGACTCGGATCGGGAGGACTCCGTCTCCGCCACCGGCACCGGCGGGCGCGACGGCAGCGGCAGCGACCTGCCCGCTCCGCGCGCGACCACCGGACCAACCACCGACAGCACCATCGTCACCGAGAGGAGGGTGGCACTCATCCGCCCGCCCCGCCGCCCGAGATGCGCGAGCCCGATTCCCAGGAAGACCAACCCGGCCGCCGACACCATCGTCGCGCCCACCACCATCTCGCCCCGCGTCTCGGCGTCGAGGACCGGACCAAAACTCCGGAGGTTGAGCCACATCAGCGCCGATCCGCCGCCGGCGGCCATCGTGCACAGCCACGACAGCAGCCGCACGCTCAGCCACCCGGGCGACAGCACCTCCACCGCGAGAATCTGCCGCAGGACGATGAGCGCGTAGAACACGACCGTGAGGTTGGCGCCATACGCCACGGCCAGGACCAGCGCCAGCGCCGCCAGCGTGCCGGGATCGATTGCCACCGAGGGATTGAGTTGGAGCACCAGCGCAGTGAGGTATCCGGAGGCCAGGCCACCGGCGATCACCGAGTTGGAGAGCATCCTCAGATAGCGCATGTGGATATTTCTGAAGCGCGAGTGTGGCCGCTATTGTACCCGGCTTGCTATACTCGATTGATGCCGCCGGTCGATATTGACGCGACAGTGATGGGCAACACGAAGCTGTCGCGCGAGTATTCCGTCCTCGCCCTCGCGGCACCAGAAGTGGGCGCGCGCACGCTGCCGGGACAGTTCGTGATGGTCAAGCCCGTCGGCGTCACCGACCCGCTGCTGCGCCGGCCGTTCTCGGTGTTCGAAATCCTCCGCGACCCGCGGGGCACGATCACCGGGATCAGCATCCTCAACAAGCGCGCCGGACGCAGCACGAAGAAGCTCTACGACCTCGAAGCGGGCGACGTGGTGTCGTGCCTGGGCCCGCTCGGCCAGCCCTTCAAGCCGGTGCCGGCACCGATGGAAGCCTGGATGGTGGCCGGCGGCGTGGGCCTGGCGCCGTTTGCGACGCTGGCCGAGTCGCTGGCCGCGGCGAAGACCAGGACCACCCTGTTTTACGGCGCGCGATCGGGTGAGGAGCTCTTCTACCTCGAGTTCTTCGAACAACTCGGCATCACGCTCGTGCTCTCCACCGAAGATGGCAGCCGGGGCGTCAAGGGCCGGGTCACGGCGCCGCTGGAAGGAGCCCTCAAGACCACCAGTGGCGCGATGATCTACGCGTGCGGGCCGGAACCGATGCTCGAAGCCGTGGCGAAGCTCGCCGCCCGCTACCATCAGCCCTCGCAGGTGTCGGTGGAACGCGTGATGGGCTGCGGACTCGGCGGTTGTTACAGCTGCGTCGTCCCGGTCAAGCACGGCGACGAGGAAGCCAATCTCGTGCGCTCGTGCATCAGCGGCCCGGTGTTCGACGGCGCGGAGCTGGTGTGGGAGTGATGGACCTCTCGGTCAAGATCGGATCGCTCGCGCTGCCCAACCCGCTCATCGCGGCCAGTGGCTGCTTCGGCTACGGCCTCGAGTACGAGCAGGTGGTCGACCTGTCGATGCTGGGCGGCATCGTCTCCAAGGGCCTCTTCATGAAGGAGCGGCAGGGCCACCCGCCTCCGCGCATCGTCGAAACGCCGGCCGGGATGATCAACGCGATCGGCCTGCAGGGCATCGGCGTGCACCGCTTCGTGAAGGAAAAACTGCCGCTGCTCCGCGCCCGCGGCGCCCGCACGTTCGTCAACGTCTGCGGCACCACCCTCGATGAATACGTCGAGGTGAGCAAGGTGCTGTCGCAGGCCGAAGGCGTCGCCGCGATCGAGCTCAACATCTCGTGCCCCAACATCAAGGAGGGCGGCATCCAGTTCGGATGCAGCCTCCATGGCACCTACGACGTGGTGAGCGCGGTCAAGAAGGCCACGCACCTGCCGGTGATTCCCAAGCTCACGCCGAACGTCACCGACGTCGCCTCGTTCGCGAAGGCGGCGGCGGACGCCGGCGCCGACGCGGTGTCGCTCGTCAACACCTTCCTCGCGATGGCGATCGACGTCGAGACCAGGCGGCCAAAGATCAGCAACGTGATGGGCGGCCTCAGCGGGCCCGCGATCAGGCCGATCGCCGTGCGCATGGTGTGGGACTGCTATCAACTGGTGAAGATCCCCGTCATCGGCATCGGCGGCATCACCGAGGCGCGCGATGTCATCGAGTTCATGCTCGCCGGCGCCACCGCGGTGCAGATCGGCACCCAGAACTTCGTCGATCCGTTCGTGTGGGCCAAGGTGATCGACGGCCTGAACGACTACATGACGCGCCACCGACTCGAGCGCTTGAGCGACCTCGTCGGCGCGTTCGATCCCACGCCGCCGAAGGCCGTGCACGCATGAACCCGATACTCGTCGCACTCGATGTGGAATCCGCCGCCAAGGCCCTCGCCCTCGCCGACACGCTGCGCGGCACCGTGGGCGGCTACAAGATCGGCAAGCAGCTCTTCACGGCCGAAGGCCCGGCCCTGGTCCGCCAGTTCGCGGCGCGCGGCGACAAGGTCTTCCTCGACCTGAAGTTCCACGACATCCCCAACACCGTGGCCGGCGCCGTCCAGTCGGCGGTCGCCACCGGCGCGTGGATGGTCAACGTCCACGCCTCGGGCGGTAGCGCCATGATGAAAGCCGCGGCGGAGGCCGCGACGAAGACCGCGGAGACGCTCGGCCGGCCGCGCCCGCTCGTGATCGGCGTCACCGTGCTCACCAGCATGAACGACGCGGCGCTCGCCGAAGTCGGCGTGTCGCGCGGCATGCTCGCGCAGGTCGTGCACCTGGCGCGCCTGGCCAAGGCATCAGGGCTTGACGGCGTCGTCGCCTCACCGCACGAAACCGCGGCCATCCGCGAGGCCTGCGGCCCCGACTTTCAAATTGTCACTCCAGGAATACGCCCCGCGGATCAGCAGGGCAAAGATGATCAAGCTCGAACACTCACGCCCAAGGAGGCCATGGCGGCCGGGGCCTCGTACTTGGTGATCGGGCGCCCCATTACCGGAGCGCCCTCACCTCGCGATGCTGCGGAACAGATCCTCGCGTCGCTCGGATCCGGCTACTGACTACAGGCTGCAGCCTTCGGGGACTGCAGCCTGAAGCCCCCGAAGCCTGCAGTCTGAAGCCTGCAGCCTACTTAGCGGTAATCACAAAGTGCCCGCGGCGATTCTGCGCCCAGCACGCTTCGTTCGACTCGGTGCAGAACGGCGCTTCCTTGCCCTTGCTCACCACCGTGACGCGATCGCTGCCGACGCCGAGGCTGGCGAGATAATCCTGCACCGCCTTCGCGCGGCGTTCGCCGAGACCCAGGTTGTATTCGGCTGAACCACGCTCGTCGCAGTGGCCCTCGACGCTGATGCGCGTGCTCGTCCAGCGCTTGAGCCACGTCGCGTTCACCGACAGCGCCGCCCGGCCTTCATCCTTCAGCGTGGCGGCGTCGAGGTCGAAATACACATCACCCAACGGCCTCTCGGCGTTGATGTCGGCAAGCGACTTCCTGGCGAAGAGATCGTCTTCCGTCAGCGGACGCGGCGGCGCGACGGCCGGCGGCGGTGGCGGGGGTGGGGGTGGCGCTGGCGGCGTCGCGGGCGCCGCCGGCGGTGCTGGTGGCGGCGGTGCGGGCGCGGGAGCCTTCTTGGCACAAGCCGCCGCGCCAAGCGCCAACACCACGCACACTGACGCGATTCCAGCCGTCCGTCGAATCACACTGATCGTCATGGCACTCCTGCGTCAAAAGTGAAACGTTTGTGCCCCGCAGATTAGCGGGAAGTTCCTATGGTGTCAACGAGTTAGACGCCTTAGGTAGTACGTGTACGTAGAAAATGCGCAGACCTAGCCGTCTCGGATCGGGGGATCCGCCGCGCTCTACAGGTACGAAGGTCTTATCGGTCGAAACCGTCAACAGTCCACCCGTGGCGGCCAGGGCATCCGCGGGCACGTCGAAGGTCCAGTCCACGCCGTCGCTCACGGTTGAGGCGGCTAATTCGCGGTCGCCGGCGCTCACGCGGACGTGAGGAGGAGTGTCGAAGTACTTCAATGGCGATTCGATCGACAGCGTGACCGTGCGCGCGATGGGTGGACCCAGGATCCTCAGTGTGGCGCGGTCGCTGGTCCAGCGCCACACGCCTGACGCCGGGTTGTATTCTGCTTCCTGCCAACCGCTGTCGTAGCCCCACATCGTGGTGTCTGGGGCCTGCAGATCGAACTGCTCGATCGAGGTCGGAATGATCGCGCTGCCCGTGACCGCCGTGGATCGAATGGTCAACCTGGCAAACTCGCCTGGTCCCGACAGCCGGCCCGCGGGAATGTCGAAGGCGCGCAGGAAGAATCCGGGCGCCGCGTCCCACGACGGTAACGGTGCATCGTCGATCGCCAGCGTGAATCGCGCCGATGGGTCCTTGGGCCCGCCGAGGTTGCGGCCGCCGACGAGTACGCGCGTGGCGGTGGATCGGCGACGGACCCAGGCGGTGATGGGGCCGAGTTCAGGCCCATGTCCCCTCAGCCGGGCCATGCCCGAGGTCTCCGGCGTCAGCGCCCAGCCTTCTTCCGCGAACCAGCCGGGAGCGGGCATCTTGTACCAGCGGACGCTCGACGGGCGCATCCCGCCGAAGGCCGGCCGCGCCACCAGCGGCCAGGTGATCTCGATCGCGTCGCGCCGGCTCATCGGATCGATTAGCGCGAGATCGGATCGAACCGGGTCGGCGAGAAACCACACCGGCTCGGTGTGCCCCTCGCGCCAGTACTTTTCGAGCTCGAGCCATTCGAGCCGGGGCGGCGACGCCAATTGCGGGGCGAAGCCGATCGTCTCGGCCTCGAGCGGACGCCTGAATGTCTGGTGCATCGCCAGCGCGCCTGGTGGCGACACCCTGGCTTCCGCCTGCATCGCGCTCAGCACGCGCACGGTGGGGCTGGCTTCGGCGCCATAGGCCACGAGCACAGGGCTGGCGATCACCACCGCCCACACCGACACCACTGCCGCCATCACCGGCACGGCCGGTACCGACACCAGCATCACGCCGCGCACCGCCAGGAACGAGACGATGGGGATGAGCGGGAGGGCGTAGCGGATGAACGCGGTGTCCTGGAACGCGAGGTGGAAGAGGAAGTACGGTCCGCCGAGTGCGATCACCGCCGCCAGCGACCTTCGGTCGCGCATCGCGAGCTGCACCAGTCCGATCGCCGCCAGTGCCAGCACCGCCACCGCCAGCGGCGTTGAATCCCACGGACCCACAAACGTCCGCAGCAGCGCAAACGCCGCGACCCGCGGTGTCGGGGTTTGATACAGCATCTCGCCCGACGTGAAATCCCCGCCGGCCTGCGCCCCTAGCGCCGTGAGATACGCGTTGAGGCCGCCGCTGGCGACCAGCAGCGGGATACCCCACAGCAGGCCGCCGATCGTGAAGGTCATCGCGCTCCCGATCAAGGCGCCGGCCACGCCCCGCCCGATGCGATCGGCGAGGACGAGCATGAGGAGCGGCAGCGTGAGCCACGCGCACTGCGACCGCATGCCGATGCTGATGGCGGCGAGGAGCGCGCCGATGACGATCATGCGACCGGATGCGGCGGTGACCGCGGGCGTGAGCCGCGTGTCGCCGTCCGGCGCCGGCGCTTGCCGCCGCCACGCCAGCAGCAGGCACGCCTGCGCGGCCAGCGCGAACGCGAGGCCGGGCAGATCGCTCATCGGGCGAACCGCGAGGTACCAAAACAGCGGGCACGAGACCGTGATCACCGTGGCGCTGAAGGCGGCGACGTCGAGAGTGTGCCAGGGGATGGACAAACCTAAAGGTTTGTCCCCACCAGTTGGCAGCCCGGACAAACCTAAAGGTTTGTCCCCACCGGTGGGCCACTCGACTGGTGGGGGCAAACCTTTAGGTTTGCCCAGGCAACAAAACACCGCATACAGCAATCCGATCGACACCACGCCGGCCAGCAGCGAGAGCACCGAGAGCGCGCGCGCATCGAGGGACGACTCGGCGCCGCTCGTCAGTGTCCCCGCCACCGCCTTCGTGACTTTCCCAAGCGCGATATAGACGGGATACCCGGGGGGGTGAGGACGATGGTCGGCGACGTCGAAGTGGCGGAGGCCGAGTGCGAAGTTGACCGAGTCGATGTCTTCGAGCGACGTGGCGAGAAACGGCGCGTGCGCCAGCGCGAAAACCAGCGCGAGCGCCGCCAGCAGGCGCTGGGGCGTCACGACACCGGTCGCAGGCGAAGCGCCTCGTTCAGGCTGCCCAACCGGTAGCCCTGGAGGTCGAGGCTCACGAAGTGGTAGCCCAGGGCCTTGATCTCCGACACGAGGCGGGCGTTGGTCGCCGGATCGAGCGCGCGCGCCATTTCGCTCCGCGCAATCTCGAGCCGCGCCACGGTGTCGTGGTGACGCACGCGACAGACGCGGAATCCCAGGTCGTGCAGGACTTTTTCGGCGGCCTCGATCTGGCGAAGCGCGGCATCGGTCACTTCGGTGCCGTACGGAATCCGCGACGACAGGCAGGCGGAGGCGGGCTCGTCCCACGTCTTGAGGCCGGCCAGCCGTGACAGCTCGCGGATCTCGTCCTTGGTGAGATCGGCTTCATCGAGCGGGCTGCGGACGCCGTGTTCGCGCGCCGCCTGGCGGCCGGGTCGATAATCGCCGCGGTCGTCGGCGTTGTTGCCGTCGACGATCACGGAGAAACCTTTTGCCTGCGCCACTTCGGCAAGGCGGCCGTAGAGCTCGTCCTTGCAGTAGTAGCAGCGATTCGCGGGGTTGGCGCGGTATTCGGGACGGTCGAGTTCCGCGGTCTGGATGACGTGGTGCGCGAGGGCAAAATCACGCGCCACGCTGTGCGCGAGCTGCCGGTGCGAGTCGGGATAGCTGGGGCTTTCGGCGGTCACCGCGAGGGCCCGGGCGCCCAGCACTTCGGTGGCCAGCACGGCGAGGTACGCGCTGTCGACGCCCCCGCTGAAGGCCACCAGCACGGATTGGCATTCGGCGAGGATGGCGCGCAGGCGGGCGGCCTTTGAGTTGAGGGCAGGCAAACCTGAAGGTTTGCCTCCACCATCGAGGCTATTCGTCGTCGTCCTCGTCCTCGTCTTCTTCGTCGTCGTCGTCGGCGGCGGCATCATCGTCATCAGTCCCAACGACCACGACGTCGTCTTCGGCGTCGAGATCGTCTTCGTCGTCGGCGAGTTCGAACTCCACCGGCGAATCGCTGGATACGCGCAGGAGCGAGCCGCACTCCGAGCAGGTCAACTCATCGCCAATATCGACGTCGTATTCATCGACATCGATGGGCGAATCACACTCGGGACAAATCGCGGACATGCTCAGCGCTCCTTGGCGGCGTTGGTCGGTAAACGCGCGAGCCCAAATTATAACGAGAACCTGATACAGTCTGCAACGGAACGGACGCGAGTCGCGCCGCGACATATGACGTCTCCTTCGGCTTCCCGCAAGACCGTGCTCGTCGCCTCCGACACGCCGTTTGTGCGCGAGCGGTTCAAGACGGCACTGGATGCCGCCGGCCATCGCGCCGTCGTCGTGAAGAGCGTGGCGGAGCTGCTCGGCCGCGTCCGCGCCGACCTCGCCGAGCTCGATCTCATCGTCCTCGACCTGCGGATGCCGCACGCGACCGGGGTGGACCTGGTCCGCAGCGTCCGCAAGCTCGACTCCGGGCACCTCCCCATCCTGGTCTTCAGCGGATCGGTGTCGAGCGCCGAAGAGGTGGGCGAGCTGGCCGCGCTTGGGGTGGGTGGGTATCTCAACGAGTACAGCGCCGTCGAGCACATCCTGCCGTCGATCAAGCCGCACCTGTTCCCGGACGATTTCAACCGCCGCGACGGCCCGCGGGTGGTGATGGGCATTCCGGTGTCGTACAGCAGCAGCGGGAAGATCGCGGCCGCGCTGTCGCTCAACTTGAGCCACGGCGGACTCGCGATTCGCACCACCGCGCCGCTGCCGCGCGAATCGACGCTGCGGCTCCGGTTTCACCTGCCGGGTTCGAAGAAAGAGCTGGGGGCCGAAGCCGTGGTCTGCTGGAGCTCCGAGAAGGCGGGCATGGGCCTGCGCTTCACCAGCGTGAAGCCCGCGGATCAAAAATTAATCGACGTGTTCGTCGACGCGCACTTCTTCAGAAGCGTGAAAACCTAGGGCGCAGGTGACGCCGATGACGCGGACACCGCCCTAGTCGAACTTCCGCAGGCGGACGGCGTTGGCGACCACAATCGCCGACGCGCCGGTGTCGGCGAGGACGGCCATCCAGAGGGTGGCGATGCCCGCGGCGGCCAGCACCACGAACAGCAATTTGAGCCCCACCGCGATGGCCACATTGGTCCGGATGTTCGAGAGGGCGGCCTTGCTCAGGCGAAGCATGTAAGGCAGTTTCGAGAGGTCGTCGGTCATCAGCGCGATGTCCGCCGTTTCGAGCGCGGCGTGGCTGCCCATGGCGCCCATCACCACGCCGACATCGGCCGCCGCGAGGGCGGGAGCGTCGTTCACACCGTCGCCCACCATCGCCACGGGTCCGATGTCGTGACGCAGCTTCCTGATCGCTTCGACCTTGTCTTGCGGCAGCAGCGACGCTTTCACCTCGTCGATGCCGGCGGGCGCGGCGACGGCGCGGGCGGCGGCCTCGTGATCGCCGGTGAGCATGGCAATGTGCGTGATGCCTTCACCGCGCAGCAAGGTCATCACTTGGCCGGCGGAATCCTTCGCCGTATCGATCAGGGCGATGGCGCCGATGCCGATCCCGTCCCTGGCCACGAGCACCGGCGAGGCGCCTTGCCCGGCGAGAATCGCCGCGGCGCGCGACAAGTCGCCGGTCAGCAGTCCGCGCTCCTGGAACAGCCGCGGTGTTCCACACACCACGGGGACGCCGTTGACGGTGCCTTCGACGCCGAGGCCCGGCAGCGCGCGCACGGCCTGCGGCATCGCCAACGAGATTCCGCGCCGCCTGGCTTCGCCCAGGATCGCCGCGGCAATCGGGTGCTCGGATTGCGACTCCACCGACGCCGCGACGCCAATCAGTTCTGTATCCGAGACGCCGGGCACCCGCCGGATTTCGCCCACGCTCAGGCGTCCGGTGGTGACGGTGCCGGTCTTGTCGAGCGCGATCGCGCCGATCGACGCCAGCCGCTCCAGGTGGACGCCGCCCTTGATCAGCACGCCGTGCCTCGCGGCGCCCGCCAGCGCCGAGACGATCGACACCGGAGTGGAGATCACCAGGGCGCACGGGCACGCCACCACCAGCAGGACCAGCGATCGGTAGAGCCAGACGTCGAACGGCTGGCCCAGCGCGAAGGCGGGAACCGTGGCCACCAGCGCCGCCATCGCGAGGACCGCAGGCGTGTACCACGCGGCGAAACGATCGATGAACAGTTGCACCGGCGCACGTTGCGCCTGGGCCGACTCGACGAGGTTGATGATGCGCGCCAGCGTCGTGTCGTTGCGGCGGTGCGTCACCTTCACCGTGAGCGCGCCGTGCCCGTTGATCGTGCCGGCGAAGACCTCGTGGCCGACGGCCTTGTCGACCGGCAGCGACTCGCCGGTGATCGGCGCCTGGTTCACGTCGGATCGACCCTCGGTGACGATCCCGTCGAGCGGAAACTTGTCGCCGGGCCGGATGATCATGACCGCGCCGGGCCCGACGGCGTCGATGCTGACACGGTGCTCGCCGCTCTCGTCGCGCACCAGCACGTCGGTGGGCGCGAGGTCGAGCACGCGGCGAATCGCCGCGCGGGCGCGATCGAGGCTTTGCGCTTCGAGCCATTGCGCCGCCGCGAACAGCGACACCACCATCGCGGCTTCTTCCCATTGCCGAATCGCCACTGCGCCAACGACCGCGATCACCATCAACGCATTGATGTCGAGGACGCCGTTGCGCAGCGCCTTGACCGCGCGCTGCGCGGGAAAGATCGCGCCGACGAGCGTGGCGAGCAGGAACAACGGCGCGCTCCACGCCGGCCAGGCCGAGAACCAGGCGGCGATGCAGCCACCGAGCACGAGCGCAACCGCGGCGATGGTGAACCAGCCGCGCAGGCTGACGCCGGTCGGTGGCGGCAGCACCTCATCGTCGCAGTGCGAACACCCGATGGCGTGCTTGCCCACCGGAGCTTCAGCGGAGGTGAGCTTGTCCACCGTAGCTTTAGCGGAGGTGGAGGCGGCGATCGCGCTCATCTGCCTCGCGTCCCATGGGCCTTCTTCCCTGATCCCTGCTCCCTGATCCCTGATCCCTGATCCTCTTCGACGTGCTGGAGCGTCTGCCTGAAGAGCGACATGATGTGCTGGTCGTCGAGGGCGTAGAACACCATCCGCCCATCGCGGCGCGGGCGGACCAGCCGGCGGCCCCTGAGCAGCCGCAGCTGGTGGGACACCGCGGACTGGGAGAGGCGCAGGACGGCCGCCAGGTCGCAGACGCAGAGTTCGCCGTGCGACAGCGCGTCGAGGATGCGGACGCGCGTCGGGTCGCCGAGCGCGCTGAAGGTGTCGGCCAGGCCCTCGACGGCCGCGGGGGACACGAGCGCCGCCCGGATCTTCCGCACCCGCGCGAGGTCGATCTGGATCAGGTCGCAGACTTCGTCGGATATGTTCATATGAGCAGATGCTCATATATTCGGCCAACGACGCACCGCTGTCAAGCGCGGTTTGAGGGCGGCGACAGGCGGAGGGCGAGGGCTTTAGCCCTCGCCTGGCCGGGGCTCAAGCCCCGGCCCTCCAAAATCAGGACTAGATCCCGGGCACAAGCAGCAGCCGGTGGGCGGCGGCGGCCGAGACCGCGGCGCGCGAGAACGCCTGCGTGCGGTAGCGCCCTTCGCGCCAGAGCTCGTTCTGGTCAAAGTAATTCGGGCTCAACGGATTACCCGACTGTCCGGCCGGCAGGATTACGCGCGAATGGTCCCAGTCCCCCACTTCGAACAACTGGCGCCACGAAGGGTGCTCCCACGCCGCAAATGGGCGCAGGCGGTTCCAGCTGACGCGCATGATCGTCGTGCCGTCGCCGGTAATCGGCACCGGTCCGCGGCTGAAGAGCCAGCCGAGGGGTGCCGCCACGCTGCCCAGCGGGTGCGCGAACGTCGCGCCGTGGACGCGTCCCCAACTGCGGTTGCTCTCGCGCCCATAATCGCCCTGGAGCCTCTCTTCCGCATCGGCGGCCGCGAGCAGGAACATGTCGTCGCGGGTTTCGCGGCGATCCACCGTGGCTATGTCGTCGAACCATTTCGATTGCCGGTCCGACAAGATCGCATACAGCCCAGCGGGCCGGTCCGCGCCGGCCCATTCATAGAACTTCAGGAAGAGCGGCTCGCCCAGGTCGTCGATGAAGGTCCTTCGCCAGAGCGCGTCCTCAAACGCTTCGTAGAGCGACACCACCGGCCGGTCGTCCACCACGCGGTCCCACAGCAGCAGTTGTTCGAGCACGGCGCGGCCGGCGGCATCGGCGTTCCGGCGCTTGGCATCCTCGATGGCCGGCCGCACCAGGTTCATCACCCGCAGCGCCGCATCGCTTTGCCGGTAGTTCTGCAACGCCCCCATGCCGTCGAGGTCGATGCCATTGGCCTTCGACAGGCGATCGTTCAAGCGGATGGCGCGGAACGGCGCCGCCCAGTCGCGGGTGATGAGACCGTCGAAGCCGCGATCGATTTCGTTGTTGGACGAGGTGATGTAGCCGGAGGCCGGATTGAGCGACCGCGGCAGCGTGGCGGTATCCATCGTCCGCACCCACTCGCCGTCGCCGTTGTTGCCATCAAGCGGCATGGTTCCATCGCCGCTGCTGCGAACGGGAATCTGCCCCGACATCACGTAGCCGATGTTGCCGTCCACGTCCGCATAGACGATGTTCGACGAGGGCACGGCGAAGGTGTTGACCGCGCTGGTGAACGTCTCCCAGTTGTTCGCGCGGTTGATGCCTTCGAAAGAGGACGCCAGGTCGCCACCCGCGTCCCAGCGAATCGAGTAGGCGCGTTGCTCCTTGGCCTCGCGGCCCGCGGGCGACAGCCACGCCGGCGGCGCGTCCCAATCAAGACCGGCGTCCGCGAAGATCGGCCCGTGGCGCGTCTTCCAGATCTCGAACGGCACCGGCGACTTGCCGCGCACCGGGATCTCTGTCGCCGTCACTTCGACCGGCACCCATTGCCCGCGATACATCACGCGCTTCTTCCCGACGTCAACGCGCTCGAGATACAGATCCTGGACGTCGGCGCCGGTGTTGGTCATGCCCCACGCGATGCGCGCGTTGTGGCCGAGCGCGATGAACGGCACGCCGGGAATGGTCACGCCCGCAACATCGAGGTCGGCGGCCACGATATGCATCTCGTACCACACCGAGGGGAACTCGATCTGCAAGTGCGGATCGTTGGCGAGGATGGCGCGTCCGCTCTTCGTCTTGCGTCCGGCAACGACCCAATTGTTGCTGTTGCCGCGCTTCGCCCCGGGGGACAGCCACTCCAGGCCGGACGGCCATTCGGGTTTGCCTGGGCGAGGGCTGAAGCCCTCGCCCTCCAGTTGGAGTTTGCCCTGGCGAGGGCTAAAGCCCTCGCCCTCCAGTTGGAGGGCGGAGGCTTTAGCCTCCGCCGACGCACCTGGCGCCAGTTGGAGGGCGGAGGCTTTAGCCTCCGCCGGGGCACCTGGCGCGAAGGCGGAAGCCGAGGCCGAGGCCCCCACACTCCCGAGCACCGTAGGCGCATCGGCAGGATACCGGCCGGCCAGCTGTTGGGACGCTTCCGCTCCAAACTTCGCCGCCAGCGCACCGCGCACGAGTTCCGCCTGATGGTTCTCCGCAAGCCGCCAGGCGAGCAGCCGTCCGACCGCCAGCGAATCCACTGGGGTCCACGGGGCGGGCACGATCCCGAGCATCTGCATCTCCAGCGGGCGTGGGCGACGGCCCTGCACCTGGCCGACCGCATTGACGCCGTGGCTGTAGCTCTCGAGCGCCGCCTTCACCGCCGGCGAGGCCCGCTGCCACTCCGCCTCCGCCGCCGCTCGCAGGCCCAAAGTCAGGAATCGTTGATCGATGGGCATCGTCCGCTCCCCCATCACCTCCGACAGGCGGCCGAGCGTCACCCGGCGATAGAGCTCCATCTGCCACAGGCGATCGCGCGCATGCATCGCGCCCGCGGCAAACCATGCATCGTCAGAGTCGGTGGCGTAGATCGACGGCACGCCGTAACTGTCGAAGATGACCTGGACGGGGGTGCTCAGACCGGACAGGGTGACTTCGCCGTCCAAAGCGGGAAGGGACCCGCGCGCCCACCACCATCCGGACGCGCCGACCACGACGACTATGACCACAACCGCGATTAGGGCTCGCTTCACAGTGTCACCTCGGCGTCTCCTCGAGCGTCGTCGGCCAACGCACACAGCATTACATGTGTGTCATGTTTCGGCCGATAGCTTGCCGCCCATAGGCGGTTCGACTAGGATGGGGGGCTGTGCGCACCTAATTCGCGCTTGGCCTAGAGCTTACACCGTTTCTCATTCATCGGAGGACCTCTCGTGATCGAGGTTCAGCATCTTACGAAACGCTACGGCCCGTTCACGGCGGTCGACAACGTGAGCTTCCGCGCAGAGTCGGGCGAAATTCTCGGGTTTCTCGGTCCCAACGGCGCCGGCAAGACCACCACGATGCGCATCATCACCGGCTACATGCCGGCCAGTGAAGGCACCGCGGTCGTGGCCGGTTTCGACGTCTTCGACCAGCCGATCGAAGCGAAGAAGCGCACCGGCTACCTGCCGGAAACGCCGCCGCTCTATCCCGACATGACGGTGCGCGAGTACTTGATGTTCGTGGCCAAGATCAAGGGCATCACGAAGGACATCAAGGGCCGCGTCGACGCCGTGATGAAGAAGACGTGGGTCGCCGACATGTCCGAGCGCCAGTGCGGGCGGCTGTCGAAGGGCTATCGCCAGCGCGTCGGCCTGGCGCAGGCGATCATCCACGAGCCCGAAGTGCTGGTGCTCGACGAGCCCACCGCCGGCCTCGACCCCAAGCAGATCATCGAAACCCGCCAGCTGATTCGCGAGCTGGCCGGCAACCACACCATCGTGCTCAGCACGCACATCCTTCCCGAGGTCGCGCAGACCTGCAAGAAGGTGGTCATCATCAACAAGGGCAAGGTCGTGGCGGAAGACACGCCCGACGGCCTGATCGAGCGGATGCACGGCTCGGTGTCGATCTACCTGCAGACCAGCGGTCCGGTCGAAGACGTGCAGCGCGCGCTGCAGGCCGTCCGCGGCGTCTCGCGCGTGAAGGTCGCCGACACCAAGGACGAGTCCGGCGTCTTCGAGGTGGACAGTGAAAAAGGATCCGATGTGCGGCGCGAACTCGCCGCGGCCGTCGTCCGCGGCGGCTGGGGCCTGCTCGAGATGCGCCCGATGCGCGTGAGCCTGGAAGACGTATTCGTGAGCCTGATGACCGAAGAAAAGAGCGCCGACGAACCGGCCGCGGAAGCGGAGGTGGCCAATGCGTAACGTGATGGCCATCTGCGAACGCGAGGTGCGTTCGTACTTCTCCTCGCCGATCGCCTATGTCGTGATCGGCTTCTTCTCGCTGCTCTACGGTTACTTCTTCTACGCCCTGCTCTCCTATTTCGAGCGGCAGAGCGCGCAGATGGGCATGGGCCAACCCGGGCAGGTGATGAACATCAACCAGATGCTCGTCGGCCCGGTGCTCGTCAACTCCACCGTGATCCTGCTCTTCGTGTTCCCGGCGATCACGATGCGCACCTACTCCGAGGAGAAGCGCCAGGGCACGATCGAGCTGCTGCTCACCTCGCCGCTCACCGACGTCGAGATCATCCTCGGCAAGTTCCTGGGCGCGATGACGCTCTACACCGCGATGCTGGCGGTGACGCTGATCCACATCAGCCTGCTGTTCCTCTACGGCAATCCGGAGTGGAAGCCGATCGCCACCGGTTACCTCGGCCTGCTGCTGATGGGCGGCTGCTTCCTCTCGGTGGGACTGCTGATCTCGAGCCTGACCAAGAACCAGGTCGTCGCCGCGATGGCCACCTTCGCGGTGTTCCTGATGCTGTGGGTGATCAACTGGATCGGCGCCTTCGTCGGCCCCACCGCGCAGGCGGTGCTCCAGTACCTGTCGATCACCGAGCACTTCGACGATTTCTCGAGGGGCATCATCGACACCAAGCATGTCATCTACTACCTGAGCTTCATCGCCTTCGGCCTGTTCCTCACCATGAAGTCGGTGGATAGCGAAAGGTGGCGAGGCTAGTCATGGTGAACAAGATCATCGGCATCATCGGCTGGATCGGCACCGCGCTGGTGTTTGGCGCGGTGGCGGTGCGGTTCTTCAGGCCCGAGTGGAACCTCTACGCGACCTATGCGGCGTGGGCCGGTCTCGCCTGCGTGCTGGTCTACATGGCCGGCCAGTGGCGCGACGTGGCGAACTTCTACCAGGGGCGCGGCGCCAAGTACGGCACCATGTCCATCGTCAGCATGCTCGTGTTCCTGGGCATCCTGGTCGCGGTCAACTACCTCGGCACCCGCCAGAGCAAGCGGTGGGATTTCACCGCCAACCAGATCTACAGCCTGTCGGATCAAACCGTGAAGATCCTGAAGGAGCTCGATTCACCGGTGAAGTTCACGGTGTTCGACCAGGAAGTGAATTTCGATCGGTTCCGCCAGCGCTTGAACGAGTTCCAGTACCACTCGACGAAGGTGTCGACGGAGTACGTGGACGCGGATCGCCAGCCGACGCGGGCGAAGGCCGCGCAGATCACGTCGTACGGCACGATCCTGGTTGAATACAAGGGCCACACCGAGCGCATCACCAGCACCAACGAGCAGGACATCACCAACGCGCTCAAGAAGGCGATGACCGGTGAACAGCGCAAGGTCTACTTCACGCAGGGACACGGCGAGAAAGACACCGCCGGCACCGAGCGCTTGGGCTACAGCGGCGTGGCGCAGGCCCTGGGCGGCGACAATTACGGCGTCGAGCAACTCGTGCTGGTGCAGGTCAAGGCGGTGCCGGCCGATGCGACGGTGGTCGTGATCGCCGGTCCGAGCACGGACTTCTTCCCGCCTGAGATCGACGCGCTGAAGGCCTACCTGGCCAAGGGCGGCAAGGTTCTCGCGCTGCTCGATCCGGCCGACAAGCCGGGCGCGCCGGGGCAACCGCTGCTCGCCGCGCTGCTGCACGATTGGGGCATCACCGCCGGCAACGACGTGGTGCTCGACGCCAGCGGCATGGGCCAGATGCTGGGCACGGACGCGTCGGTGCCGGTGGCTGCGCAGTATCCCCCGCACGCGATTACCGACAACTTCCGGCTGCTGACGGCCTACCCCTTTGCCCGGTCGATGACGCCGGTCGAAGGCGGCGCCAACGGTCACACCGCGCAGCCGATCGTGGAAACCAGCCCGCGCAGCTGGGCCGAAGCCGACATCGCGTCGCTGTCGGGCGGCGGCCAGGTGGCGTTCAACGCCGACAAGGGCGACAAGCAGGGGCCCATTGTCCTCGGCGCCGCCGTCTCGGCCCCGGCCACCGAGGTGCCGGCACCACCCGCAGGCAACAACAGTCCGGCGGCGCCGGCTGATGCGCCGAAGCCGGAATCGCGCCTCGTCGCGATCGGCGACTCCGACTTCGCCTCGAACTCCGGCCTCGGCATCCAGGGCAATCGCGATTTCTTCATGAACTCGCTGAACTGGCTGGCGCAGCAGGAAAACCTGATCGCGATCCGCCCGCGCGAGCCCGAGGATCGCCGGCTGACCCTCACGGCCAGCCAGCAGCAGAACATCATGTTGCTGTCGCTCTTCATCATTCCCGGCCTGGTGTTTGCGTCGGGGGTCTACACCTGGTGGCGGAGGCGGTAGATGCGCGGCATCACGTCGACCCTGATCCTCGTCGCGGTCCTTGCCGGCCTCGGCGGCTACATCTACTTCGTTGACTCGAAGCGTCCCGCGTCAGCCGGCGCGGAGGATTCGTCGGCGCCGAAGACGAAGGTCTTCTCGGTGGAGACCGAGAAGATCGACGAGCTGAAGATCACCACCGGCGGCGAATCGTCGCTCCTCAAGAAGTCCGCGGACGGCTGGAAGATGATCGAGCCGACGGCAACGGAAGCCGATCCGGCCGAAGTGATCAGCGTCGCCCAGGCAATCTCGGGCCTCGAGATGTCGCGCACCATCGACGAGAACCCGGCGGACCTCAAGGAATACGGTCTCGCTCCGCCGACGGTCTCGGTGGAATTCAAGGCCGGCAACACCAGCGGCTCGATCGCGCTCGGCGAGAAGACGCCGACGCTGGGCGACATGTATGCGATCAAGGGCGGCGACAAGAAGGTGTTCCTCGTGCCGGCGTTCCAGGAGACCTCGTTCACGAAGAAACCGTTCGACCTTCGCGACAAGAAGATCCTGAAGTTCGACCGCGACAAGGCGGACTCCCTGTCGATGGTCAGGGGTGGGGGCAAACCTTCAGGCACACCTGCGGGTGGGGGCACACCTTCAGGTTTGCCCGAATCCATCGACCTCGCCCGCACCGGCAGTGATTGGAGGGTCGTGAAGCCTGCGGGCCGCAGCGACTACGCCACGGTCGAGGGTCTCATCACCAGGCTTGCCACCTCCAACATGTCGAAGCTCGTTGAAGCCAATGCCACCGACCTCGCGAAGTATGGCCTCGACAAGCCCACGACGACGGTGACGATCGGCGCCGGCAGCGCCAAGACCGTGCTGCTGGTGGGCAAGACCGAGAACGACCAGACCTACGCGAAGGATGCGTCGCGGCCGATGGTGTTCACGGTGGATTCCACGCTCCAGGGCGACTTCACGAGGAACTTCGACGACTTCAGGAAGAAGGAACTCTTCGAGTTCCGCCCCTTCTCCGTCGCCAAGCTGCGCGCGGTGCTCGATGCGCCGGCGGGGCCGAAGATCTACGAGTTCGAGAAGACCAACGGCGCGAAGCCGACGGATCCTGAAGTGTGGAAGGTCACGCGGCAGGGCGTTCCTACCCGCGAAGTCAGCCAGGCCGCGATGGACGACATGACCGGGAAGCTGGTGGCGCTGAAGATCGCGTCGTTCGTCGACGCCAAGACCAAGACCGGCCTCGACAAGCCGGCGCTGGTGATCAGTGTCAGCTATGACGATGGAAAGTTCGAGCGCGTGCGGTTTGGCCAGGTGGGCGAGGACAACGCCTTTGGCGCGCGCGAGGGCGAAGCGGCCGGCACGATCGATAAGCTCGCGATGGCCGCGGCCATGATGGCGATCGACACCGCCGTACTGCCGCCGCCGCCCCCTCCGCCACCTGCGGCGCCGGCCGCACCGTCTGCGCCCGGCAACAAGTCGAGCGATAATAAGAAGTGATGCTGCCTGGCGCGCGCGCGATCGTTGCAACGGCGACGACTCTCGCGCTCGTCACGCCGGTGGGCGCGCAATCCGCCGACCCCGTCGAACGACTTCGCCGCGACCTCACGGCCATCTTCACCGATCAGGCCGTCGACCATGCGCAGTGGTCGGTGCAGGTCAGTTCACTCAAGGCCGGCGATTCCCTCTTCAGCCTCAATGCGCGTCGCCTGCAAGTGCCGGCATCGAACCAGAAGATGCTGACGTGTGCGGTGGCCGCCGAGAAACTGGGCTGGGACTTCACCTACACCAACCGGGTGTATGCCCTCGGCAAGATCAACGCCGGCGTGCTGGAAGGCGATCTCGTGGTCACCTCCGACGGCGACCCGACGATCAACCCCCGGCATCCCGCGCGCTGGGCCGCGCTCGACGACTGGGCGAAGCAGTTGTCCGCAAGAGGGATCCACCTGATTTCCGGACAGCTCATCGGCGACGACAACGCCTTTGCCGAGCCCGGCTGGGGGCCGGGCTGGTCGTGGGACGACATCCCGCTCGGCTACGGCGCACCGGTCAGCGCGCTGCAATACAACGAGAACGAGGTGGAACTGGTGATCATCGCGGGCGCCCAGCCCGGCGCCCGGGCCACCATCAGCACGTCCCCGCCCGGCAGCGGCCTCGTCATCGACCACGGCATGACCACCGGCCCGGCCGGCAGCGAGACCAAGGTCACGATCGAGCGGGTTCCCGGCTCCAACATCCTGAGTGTGCGAGGCCAGATTGCGGCGGATGCCGCGGCCGTCAGCGAAAAGGTCGCGGTGCCGAATCCGACGCTGATGTATGTCAACGCCTTTCGCGAAGCGCTCGCACGGTACGGCATCTTCGTCGGCGGCAATCCCATCGACATCGACGACCTGCGCCTGGCACCCGATCTCGCCAACGCAACGCTGCTCGTCGAAGATCATTCGCCGCCGCTCTCCGAGATCATCGATGTCACGCTGAAGTGGAGCCGCAACCTGTACGCGGAGACCTTGCTGCGCACGCTGGCTCGCCCGGAGACACCGGCCACGGCCGAGACCGGCCTGAAGGTCCTGCGCGATACGCTGCGCTCGTGGGGCGTTGGCAACGAGTATTACCTCGCGCGTGACGGCTCGGGGCTGTCGCGCTACGACTACCTGACGCCAAACGCCCTGACCATCATCTTGACGTATCTCTACCTGAACCCGGCGTATGCCGAGCTGTTTCGCAACACGCTCCCGGTCGCCGGCGTCAGCGGATCGCTGGCGTCGCGGATGGGCGGCACGCCGGCCAGCGATCGCGTCTGGGCCAAGACCGGCGCGATGTCCCAGGTCCGTTCGATCTCCGGCTACATCATGACGCTCGACCACGAGTCACTGGCCTTCGCCATCATCGTGAACGGGTTCCGCATCCCCGCCCGCGAGATCGACGCTACGATGGACAAGGCGTTGCTCAAGTTGGTCGAATTCAAGCGCTGACACTTGGAGGGCGGCGGCTCTGGCCTCCGCCGACACTTGGAGGGCGGAGGCTTTAGCCTCCGCCGAAGCTTAGGAGGAAGCAGTGGCGAAACGATTGCTCGTGTCGGTCTTCATCGTGTGCGCGGGGCTCCTCCCGCCCTCCTTAACTTTCGCCCAGGACCGCGCCGCCGACGGCGTGGCCATCGATCCGGATGGCAGTCCGCACTACGCCACGTTCTCCCTCTGCGCCATCGATCCCATCACCGGGCAATCGGGCGCCGCCGTCACCACGCGCGTGCCGTTTGTGGGCCGCGCCGTGCCCTGGGCGCGCGCCGGCGTCGGCGCGGTCTGCACGCAGGCCTCGACGATGGTCGAGTACGGCGTGAGGGGGCTGGACCTGCTGGCGAAAGGCGTCGAGCCGCAGGCGGTGCTCGATCAACTCCTGGCCAACGATCCACAGCGTGAGTCGCGCCAGGTCGGTGTGATCGACATGAAGGGCCGCTCCGCCGCGCACACCGGCAAGGGCAACAGCGCCTGGGCCGGCAGCAAGCAGGGGAAGAACTACACCGTGCAGGCCAACATCATGGTGGGTCCGGAAGTGGTCGCCGCGGTCGCCGCCAGCTTTGAATCCACCGAGGGTAGCAGCATGCCGCTCGGCGAGCGCATGATCCTGGCACTGGAGGCCGGCCAGGCTAAGGGCGGCGACAAGCGCTGGGGCAGTTTCCAGTCCGCGGCCATTCGCGTCGCCGATCCGAACGATCCCGGGCGCGGCAACGACTTCCTCACGCTCGCGATCGATGTCGGCGAACATCCAGAGCCGGTCGCCGAGATGAAGCGCATCTACTACGCCACCGCCCGTCGTCTTGGCTACCGCAGCTTCTCCCGCGTCGAAGGCGCGGACGTGATCGAGTTGAAGCGGATGCTGCACCTCACCGGCTTCTGGCGTCCGACGCTCGCGACCTTTCCCAAGGCTCCCGAATCCACCAACACGCCGAAGATGAACGCGCTTCGCACGTCAGACCAAGCGGCCTACGACAAGATCATCGCCGAGTCGCGGCGAATGACGACGGAGTACAACCAGAACTTCTCTGAGTACGACGCCGAAGCCATCGCCGCCGTTGACGCGTTCCGCAAGGCAAAGGGCCTGGACTACCAGGGCAATCCACCCGGACTCGTGGATGCTCGCCTGGTGGAAGCCCTGCGAGCGGCTTATTACGAGAAGATGAAAAGTCTGCCCAGGTAGGACGCGGGCACTTCGTGCCGGCGTGGGACTCGGCCGCTTCCGCGGCCTCGTAGGGCTCGACCGCTTCGCGGTCTCGTGGGAGTCGAAGCGCATTCGCTCCCGTTGTCAATGCGGCAGAATCGAGCGACTCGGCGCGTCCTGCATCAGGCTATTCGCTCCAAAAACCGCCGGATGGAGGCGCTACCGCTGGAGGTTCCCCGGGTGAACCTGCCCACGGTTTTTTCCGCGAACAGCCTGAAGCCGGCCGCGGCACGATTCGGTGACACCCCGAACCGCGTCAAGTGTCGCGGCTGCGAATGCCACCCGCCATGGCCCAACGAGCGCCGAAGGCGCGAGTCCCACGAGCGAAGCGAGTCCCACGAGAGCCGCCAGGCGCGAGTCCGAAGAGGCGCCGGCTGGTCCGCCGCCGAGCCTACAGGCTCACGAACCTCCCGAAAATCACCGCCATCGTCATGCCGACGACGCCGACGGCTACGGCGCCGGCCAGGCCCACCGCGAACGGCTTGAGTCCCACTCCCTGGAACACCCGGAAGTCGGTGTTGAGCCCCACGGCCGCCATCGCGGTGCCGAGGAGAATCTTCGACGCCCAGTAGTCGCCGAGGCGATCGGTGAGGGCCTTCCATCCCGCGGCGTCCCACACGCCGAAGGCCGCGCCGCCGGATCCGAGCGTGGCATCCCCGAGCGATCTCACCACCGCCATCGCCAGGAACCCAAGCACGAAGCCCGGCACCAGCGTCTTCCACGACATCGTCCGCTTCACCGCGCCGGCCTGCGCGTTGCTGGACTTCACGTGCATCCACGTGAGCAGCGGAATCACGAACGCGAGAAAGATGTTGCGGGTGAGCTTGGTGACGGTCGCCACGCGAAGAACGATGTCATCCGCATAGACCTGCTTGTAGGTCAACGCCGCGCCAATCACCTGCGAGGTGTCGTGGATAGCGGTGCCGAGAAAGAGGCCGATGGTCTCCGACCGGCCGAGCACGGCGTGCGCGAGGTACGGATACGTCAGCATGCCGAACAGTCCGAAGGCCACGATGTTGGCCACCGCGTAGGCCACTTCGCGCTCGTCGGCGTCGATCGCCGGAGCCACCGACACGATCGCCGTCACGCCGCAGATGCTGGTGCCGGCCGCGATCAGGAGGCCCAGCCGCGGCGGCAGCCCCAGCCTGCGGTTGAACCAGGTGACGAAGATCAGTCCCGTCGCGATGGCGGCAATCACCACCGGCAGGCCTGCGGCACCAAGCCTGATCACGTCGAACACGCTCAGGCGAATGCCGACCAGGATGATGCCCGCGCGCAACACCGTGGTCGTCGCGAATTTCAAACCTGGAGAGAGGGCCGCCGGCAGCGGCAGCGTGTTGCGCATCAACAGGCCAAGCACGATCGCCACCGGCACGCCCGACAGCGGACTGCTGCCCGTCAGTCCCTGTGCGGCCAGGATGGCGTGCCCGATGCGGTCCGCCAGCTCGAAGCCCACCAGCATCACCACGAACGCCGCGAGCACGCCCGGAATCTGTTTCACGGCGCGACCAGCCAGACGCCACCGACGATGAGAGCCGCGGCCGACGAGGCATACAACAAGCCACTGAAGCTGCGCGGATGGTGGCGACCGAGCCGGTGCGACACGATGCCCATGACCGTGGCAAAGGCCGTCATCCCGACGATGGCGCCGACGCCGAAGCCGGCAAGATAGAGCATCGACGCCGCGCGCGTCGGCAGCGCCAGCGCGGGCAGCACGCCAAACAGATGCGAGCTGCCGGCCAGACCATGGATCGTGCCCATCGCAAACGACGCGCCGGTATGCGGATGCGAGTGGCCGTGCGGGTCCAGGCCCAGCCGCATCGCACGCCACACGCCCCAGCCGCCGACGAGGATCAGCGCGACGCCGACGATGCGCTCGCTGTTGGCGGAGATGAGGTCCAGCGGCAGGCGATCCTTGAGGAGCAGCAACAGCAACCCGATCAGGAGCACGCCCGCAGTGTGACCGACACCCCATTGCATGCCGGTCTTCCACTGCTGGCGGTCGCTGTCCGACGCAAGGGGAGCCACGGCCGCCAGGTGATCCGGACCGGAGAACACATGCACGAGGCCGGCGACCAGTCCGGCTAGTACCGCAAACATGGCGAGGGCTTGAGGACTTGAGGGCTTGAGGGCTTGGACATCAGCGTTGAATCGACTTCAACTGGAAGAACTCTTCGAGCGCCAGCGGGCCGATCTCGCGGCCGATGCCGGACTTCTTGTAGCCGCCAAACGGCGCCAGCGCGTTGAAGCGGCCGCCGTTGATGTCCACCTGCCCGGTTCGCAGTTGCCGGGCGACGGTGAGCGCGCGTTCCGGAGTGCCGGCCCACACGCCGCCGGCGAGGCCGTACGGCGAATCATTCGCCAGCGCGATGGCGTCGCCTTCGGTGTCGTACGGAATCACCGCCAGCACGGGCCCGAAGATCTCTTCCTGCGCGATCGCCATCCGGTTGTTCACGTTGGCGAAAATCGTCGGCTCGACGTAAAACCCCTTGGCGAGATTGGCGGGCTTGGCACCCCCGGCAACCAGGGTGGCACCTTCTTTCTTCCCTTGTTCGATGAACCGGAGCACCGTGTCCCGCTGTTCGGCTGATGCCAGCGGACCGAGGCGGGTCGTGGGATCGAACGGATCGCCCAGCGTCAACTTCGCGAGTTGTGCCTTCGCAATCACGACGGCCTCGTCGTGACGCGCGCGGGGCACCAGCATGCGGGTCCACGCCGAACAGGTCTGCCCCGAGTTCTGCATGCAGTTGTTGACGCCGGCCGGAATCGCCTTGTCGAACGGCGCGTCGTCCAGCACCACGAACGCGGACTTGCCGCCGAGTTCGAGACACACCTTCTTGATGCCGTCGCCGGCCACCGACGCGATGCGCCGGCCCGCCTGCAGCGAACCAGTGAAGCTAATCATGTCGACATCCGGATGCGCGACGATCGCTTCGCCGACGATGCGGCCCGGACCGGAAACGATGTTGAGGACTCCCGCGGGCAGGCCAATCTCGTGCGCGGCCTCGGCCAGGAGAAACGCGCTGAGCGGCGCCATGTCCGCGGGCTTCAGCACGATGGTGCAGCCGGCGGCGAGTGCGGGCGCGATCTTGCACACCGCCTGGTGCAGCGGGTAGTTCCACGGCGTGATGCAGCCGACGACGCCGATCGGTTCCTTGATCACCAGCGAGTTGCCGAGCTCTTCCTCGAGCTGTGCTTCGCGCAGGAACTTCGCGTTCATCCCGATCATCATGATCGGAAACTCCGCCTGCACCTTCGTCGAGTAGCCGAGCGCCGTGCCCACTTCGTGGCAGATCGCGTCGGCAATCTGCGGCACGCGCGTCCTGGCGGCGGCGGACAGCTTCTCCAGCCATTGCGCGCGTTCTTCCACCGGGACCCGGCTCCACGCGGCGAACCCGCGACGCGCCGCTTTCACCGCGCGATCGACATCCTCGGCGTTGCCCCTGGGCACGCGGGCGACGACGGCTTCAGTGGCGGAGGAAATGACGGCGATGGTTTCGGTGCCCGACGGCGTCTGCCAGGCGCCATCGTAGTAGTGCCGATCGTAAGAGGTCATGAATCTCTCAATTCTACGCTATGCTGAATTGCGAATTCGCCTATGCAAATCACCGGAAAAACTTTCATCGTCACTGGTGGCGCGTCCGGGCTCGGGCGCGCGGCTGCAGAGGCTGTGCTCGGCGCCGGCGGCCAGGTGGTGCTGCTCGACGTCAATGCCGAGACGGGGCGCGCGACCGAGCAGGCGTTGGGCGCCAAGGCGCGCTTCGCGCAGGCCGACGTCACCAGCGAAGAGCAGGTCAAGGCCGCCGTCGATCTGGCGGTATCGACATTCGGACGTCTTGATGGCGCGATCAACGCGGCGGGCATCGGTCCCGCGGCGAAGGTGCTGGGCAAGAACGGCCCGCACCCGCTTGATCTCTTCGAGAAGACCATCAAGGTCAACCTGGTGGGAACCTTCAACGTGATCAGGCTGGCGGCGGCGGTGATTTCCCAGAATACTCCCGCGGAAAACGGCGAGCGCGGGGTGATCATCAACACCGCCTCCATCGCCGCGTTCGACGGACAGATCGGCCAGCCCGCCTACGCCGCCTCGAAGGGCGGCA
>JBDTMB010000017.1:0-28585 GCA_039934485.1 Vicinamibacterales bacterium | reverse complement strand
CGCCGCCCTGCCCGACCTGCGTTCCATGCTGGACGATGCCGAACCGCAGGTGCAGCGCGAGGCGCTGCGAGCGATCGTGCAAATCGGCACGAGCGAGGCCTATGCCTCACTGGAACAGGCGCTCAAGAACGGCAAGCCGCACACGCGCGACGCGATCCTGCAGGCGCTCGGCTCCCTGCGCGACGAGCGTGCAGCGCCGCTGTTCGTCTACATCCTGATGCATACCGGCTACAACGGCGGGCTCGAGGGCGTCTACGTGTCGTCGATCGAATCGCTGGGCAAGGTCGCGACCGACGAACAATCGGTGGCGACCCTGAAGGACATCCTCTATCGCGGCGAATGGTGGGCCCCGTACCGCACCGCGCGGATCCGCGGCGCCGCGGCGCGCGCGCTGCGCAACATCGGCACGCCCAGCGCGTCGCGCGCGCTCGAGGACGCCGCCGGCGGTGCGGGCGGCGTGAAGCGAGCCGCCAAGGCCGCGCTGGCGGAACCGGCGCCACTGCGCTCGATCGCCAGGGGGGCACAGTAATGGATCCGGTCGCCCATCTCCGGGCCGCCGACGAGTTCATGCGGCGGTTGGGCGCCGCCCTGCGCGCCGCGCAGTTGTACGCACCCACGCATCCGCTGGTGCAGCGCGCGTTCGACGCCCTCAACGAGTCGTTGACCCCGCTCCTCGTCGACGAGTCCGCCATCACGATCGGCATCATCGGCCAGGAAATCATCGTCGGCACCACGCCGCTGCCGAGGGCCGCGGAGTCGATGGGGGAAATGATCCGGCGGCTCAAGGGCATGAAAATCGAGCGCCTGGTGTTCGAGCGCGGCGTCACCGCCGAGGAGCTGTCGACGCTGGCGATGACCATCGCGCACCCCGAACGCGTCGCCGGGCGGGGTGAGCCGGGCGTTGAACCGAGCGACCCCAACGCGGTCTTCAACAGCCTGCCTCACATCAAGGTGGGGCGGCTCAAGGCCGACGAGTTGGTCGAGGAGTCGGCCGCCGACATCGCCACCATCCGCAAGCTGTATTCCGACGCGACGACCGTGGCCAGCTCGGTGTGGGACCTGGCGAAGTCGGAGGGCACGCCGGATCCGAAAGTGGCCCGCGCGTTGATCGATTCGCTGGCGCAAGCGGTGTCGGCCAATCGCACCGCGCTCATCGCGCTCACCGCGCTCAAGAAGTACGACAACTACACGTTCACGCACATGGTCAACGTGTCGATCCTGACGATGTCGCAAGCCCGCGCCCTCGGCGTCGAGGGCAACACCTTGCGGGAATTCGGCCTGGCCGCGCTGATGCACGACATCGGCAAGGTGCGCACCCCGACGGAAGTGCTGAACAAGCCCGAGAAGCTCACCGACGATGAATTCGCGATCATGCGCATGCACGTGGTCGACGGCGCGGAAATCCTGCGGCGGACGCCGGAAATGCCGTCGATTGCGCCGGTGATCGCCTTCGAGCACCACCTGCGGCTCGACGGCACCGGTTACCCCTTTGGGGTGTCGCGATCGGGGCTGAACCTCGGCACGATGCTGTGCAGCATCGCCGACGTCTACGACGCGATGCGCTCGCAGCGCGCCTACCAGCAGGCCTTTCCGTCGGACCGCATCCTCGCCGTGATGAAGCGGAACGACGGCCAGCAATTCGACCAGCACCTGGTCCGCCGATTCACGCAGCTGCTCGGGATCTATCCGCCCGGCAATCTCGTGCGCCTCGAAACCGGCGAGATGGCCGTCGTCCTGGTGGTGCACGCGCCCGATCCGTACAAACCTCGCGTCCGGGTCATCTTCTCTCCGGCCGGCGAGCGGCTCGAGAGGCCGTTCGACGTCAACCTCTGGGAAGCCAACGAAGGTGGACCAGGCCAAATCGCGGCACCGCTCGATCCGGCCGACCACGGCATCGATCCGCTGAACTACCTGGAGTCGGGAGCCTGAAGCCGTCGTGGGGCGGGATAACATGGAGGCATGAGACTTGACCGACGGGGCCGCGCCGCGTGCTCAGCTTGCTGCCTCGCGGCCGGGCTGATTGCCCTCTCGACCAGCACGGGACGGGGCCAGCAGGACCCGTTCGCCGGCGCGGCGCGCCTGATGGTGCTCGACGGCGGCTTGCCGCCGATCGACCGGGGGCTGCGCGCGCAGGATGCGCCGCGCGAGGCGCGCAACCGCGCCGCGAGCATTGAAATCGTCGATCGCGCCGAGACCGCCCTCCCCTACCTGCGTGGTTCCCTGATCGTGAAGTTCAAGGACGGCACCGGCGGGAACGCCGTCGCCTCGGCGCTCAGCCAGGTGTCGGGGACCAGTTCCACTCGCGCCGCCTGGGCCGACTTCGACATTGTCGACATTCCGATCACCGTCGATGTCGAGGCCGCCGCCGCGGCGCTAGGTTCGCGCGGCGATGTCGAGTACGCGCAGCCGCGCTACCTCAATCACGCGTTCAGCAAGCCGAACGATCCGTTGTACGCGAACCAATGGAACTTCCCCGCCATCGACATGGAGCGGGCCTGGGACATCCAGCCCGGCGCCACCTCCGACATCATCGTCGCCGTGCTCGACAGCGGCGTCGCGTTCCAGACCGCCACCTATCGCTATAACTCGCGCTTCGCGTTCCGGCTGACGCCGGGCGGGCCGGTGTATCGGGCGCTCGGCATCATCGACGTGCCGTTTGCCGCGGCGCCCGAGCTGGGTGCATCCGGATCGACACGATTTGCGTCACCCCGCGACTTCATCTGGGACGACACCGATCCGGTGGATCTCGACGGCCACGGCACCCACGTCTCGGGAACCATCGGCCAGGTCACCAACAACGGCGTCGGCGTCGCCGGCATGGCCTACAACGTTCGCATCATGCCGGTGAAGATCATCCAGGGGTTGTGGGACGAGATCTTCTTGAGCCCCAACGAAGGCACCGACGACATCGTGGCGCGCGGGATCCGCTACGCCGCGGACAACGGCGCGAAAGTGATCAACCTGAGCATCGGGCGGACCGAGGGCGGTGCGGCCCCGGCCGTGCAGGACGCGATGCGCTACGCCGTCGGCAAGGGGGTCTTCATCGCCGTCGCCGCAGGCAACTCGAAAGACAGCGGCAACGCCCCGAACCGGATCGCCGACTTCGCGGCCAGCATCGACGGCTTGGTGGCGGTGGCCGCGGTCGGACGCACGCTCGAAGCGTCGTATTTTTCCACCACCGCCGCCTACGTCGAAATCGCCGCGCCCGGCGGCGACCAGAAGCAGGGCGGCACCGGCGCCGGCATCCTGCAGCAGACGCTCGATTCGGATGCGCTCGAAACCTACAACCTGCCGCCGTCGCAATACGGCCCGCCGCGGGCCGACGTGTTTACGTATTCCTACTTTCAAGGCACCTCGATGGCCACGCCTCACGTCGCCGGCTTTGCGGCGTTGCTGATGCAGCAGGGCGTCACTAACCCCGCCGCGATCGAGGCGGCGATGAAACAGTTCGCCACCGACAAGGGCGCGCCCGGACGTGACGACGTTTACGGCTATGGCCTCATCAATCCTCGCGCGACGTTGCGCGGCCTGGGCCTGGCCCGTTAGGGCCGCAGATGACGCAGATGACGCCGATGACGCAGATGACGCAGATGACCTTAGGGCCGCAGATGACGCAGATGACCTTGGGGCCGCAGATGACGCAGATGACCCGGACACCGTCCCGGGAACCCGCGAGGCGACGACGCCGCACTGCCCTCCTGGTTGCGATCCTCGCCGTCCTGCTCGCCGCGGCGCCGGCCTCCGCGCAAGCGAAGGAGAAGCTGAGAATCGGCGGCTACGCGATGGCCGGCGGCATCACTTTCGCGTCGAGTGAGAGCTTTGATGCGGTGCTCGGCACGCACTCGGGCCCGTTGTTCGGCGGCGGCGCCAGGGTGGGCCTGCCCTGGTTCGGGCTGTTCGTGGACCTGGGCGCGTGGCGGTTCAAGGACGAGGGCGAGCGCGTCCTGCAGGCGGGCGGCACGCTCTACAAGCTCGGCATCCCGGTGACGATCACGATCACGCCCATTGAGCTGACCGGCGGCTGGCAATTTCACGGACGACGCGGCATCTGGCGGCGGCTGGGGCCGTACGTGGGCGCGGGACTGAGCTCGTACTCCTACAAGGAAACGTCAACGTTCGCGACGACGTCGGAAAACGCGGACGACCGGTTCTCGGGATACCACCTGCTCGGCGGCGCTGAATACAAGGTGCTCAACTGGCTGGGCATCGCCGGCGAGGCGGCGTGGAGCACGATTCCCGATGCCCTCGGCACGGCGGGCATTTCCAAGGAATTTGGTGAAACCGAATTAGGCGGCACCAGCTTCCGGATGAAAATCACGGTCGGCCGGTGAACACGCCCGGCGTCTTCCGCCGCCGCGTGCTGTCGGTGGTGGGGCGGATCCCGCCGGGCCGCGTCACCACGTATGGCGACGTCGCCAGGCTGGCGGGCCACCCGCGAGCCGCAAGAGCCGTCGGCAACATCCTGCGCGACGCCCGTCTTCCGGGTTTGCCGTATCACCGCGTCATCGCCGCCGGCGGGCAGCTGGGCGGCTACTCCCACCTCCAGCTCAAACGGAGTCTCCTGATCGCCGAAGGCCATCGCGTGACTCGTACCCGGGTCACCGGTTTTGCGAAGGTTCGCTGGATCGGAAAATGACCGTTGGTGCTTTAAAACGAACCATTTAGCGGTTTGAAACGTCTGTTGAGGCGTGACTGCTTTCGGCGTCAACGTCCGTCCCCATGTCCCCGTCTAACTCTCCAGGGGATGTGAAAGGCGCCGAGCTCGAACTGGTGGGGCGTATCCGGGCCGGCGACAGTACTGCATTCGAGGCCCTGTACCGGCAGCACGCCACCCGGCTTTACAATTTAGCGAGCCGGATGTCGGGCCCGCGCGGCGAGGCGGACGACCTCCTGCAGGACATCTTCCTGCTGGCCTACCGGAAGATTGGCAGCTTCCGCGGCGAATCGACGCTCGGCACCTGGCTCTATCGCCTGGCGATGAATCACTGCCTCGACGTCCTGCGCAACCGGCAAACGCGCATGGGACAGCAGACCGAGTCGCTGGACGAACCCGATGCCGCGCCGGTGGCCTCGCCGGTGCCGGTGTTGGGAGCGGTCAACCGGATCGACCTGGAGCGCGCGATCGAAGCGTTGCCGCCCGCGTGCCGGGCCGCGTTCCTGCTCCACGACGTGGAGGGCTTCGGCCACCAGGAGGTGGGCGAGATGCTGGGTGTTTCGGAAGGCACGTCGAAGTCGCAAGTGCACAAGGCGCGAATGCGGATCAGATCGTACCTGGCACACGGATCGAAGAAGCGGAATGAAAGCTGAAGGCCGCAGCCTGCAGCCTGTAGTCTGAGAATTGACATGAAATGCGCTGAACTCAATGCCGTGCTCGTCGACCTGGTCGACGGACGTCTCGACCCCGCCAGCGAGCGGGCGGTCGAGCGGCACCTCGAGGCCTGCGCCGAATGCCGCGCCCTGGTTAGCGACCTGCGGACCATTCGCGCGGCGGCGTTCACCCTGGATCGGCGCCAGCCCGCGGCCGCGACGTGGCCGGCGCTTGCCGCGCGCGTGGCGTCGGAGCCGGTGCCCAAGGGCCGTGGGCTGCGGATGCCGGAAACGCGTGGCGCCTGGACGATGTGGCTCGGGGCGGCGGCGGCGCTCGTGCTCGCCACGGCGATCGGCGTGTGGCCCATCCTCCGCCAGTCGCAGGCCCCGGCCCCGGATGCCGGCACGCCGCCCGCCCAGGCCGTCACCGTCGAATCGATCACCCAGGAGTTTGCCGCCGCCGAGCAGCATTACCAGAAGGCGATCACCGACCTCGAGACGATCGCGCGCCAGGACACCGGCGAGCTCGATCCGCAGGTGGCGGCGGTGCTGCAGAAGAACCTCACCGTGATCGATCAGGCCATCAACGAAAGCCGCGCCGCGCTCAAGTCGCAACCGTCGAGCGTCAACGCGCAGGACGGGCTGTTTGACGCGCTCAAGACCAAGGTGGCGCTGCTCCAGCAAACCGTGGAGCTCATCAACGAAATGCGGAAGGGCAATCAAGCCGAGGCCGGGCGCAAGTTCCAGACCCTGGCGCAGTAGCCGAGTTATGCCGATCAGCAGGATTTCACGTTTCGTTCTGGCGTTCGCGCTGGTCGCGGGCCCCGCGCAGGCGGCGGTCACGGTACGCGGCGCCGTCCCGGACGACAACCCGCGCGCCGGATGGCTCGATCGGTATTCTGAAACCCGCCAGGGGCCGGAAACCGTCGACAAGATCGCACAGACGCTCAAGGTCGGGACCGATGGCGCCCTCGACCTCACCAACATCTCGGGTGACGTGAGAATTACTGGCGGGCCGGGCACCGAGATCAAGATCGACGCCACCAAGCGCGTGCGCCATCGCGACGCGGACGAGGCGAAGCGGCTGCTGGGTGAGTTGCGCGTCGAGATCACGAACGTCAACGGCCGCGTCGAGGTTCGCACGATCTACCCGCGGCGCCGCGGCGATGACCACGGCGTCTCGGCGCGCGTCGATTACCTGGTGTCGGTCCCGGTGGGCGCGTCGGTGACGACGAGGAATATTTCAGGCAACATCATCGTCACCAACGTCAAGGGCGAGGTCCGGATCGAAACCATCAGCGGCGACCTGGACGTCTCGAGCACGCCGAACCTGGCCCTCGCCAAGACGGTGTCGGGCAACGTCCGCGCCCGCGACATCGGCGGCGCCACCACGCTGACGCTCGGCACGGTAAGCGGCACGCTGATCGCCTCCGGCCTCAAGGTCCGCGCGCTCGAGTGCGGTTCGGTGAGCGGCGACATGCAGTTGTCCGGGCTGCAGGTGGAGCGCATCGAGGCCAAGTCGGTGTCGGGCAACATCGAGTTCGACGCGCCCCTGACGCGCGGCGGCCGCTACGAATTCGCCTCGCATTCCGGCAACATCCGGCTGGTGCTGGCCCCGTCGAGCGGCTTCGACCTGGACGCCACCACCTTCAGCGGCAGCATCCGGTCGGATCTGCCGGTGACCCTGCGCTCGACCGGCGATGAGCCGGGGGGGCGGCGCGGGTCGCCCAGCCGCAGCATCCGCGGTTCCTACGGCGACGGCGGCGCCGTCCTGGCGGTCCGGAGCTTCAGCGGTTCGGTGGTTATTCTCAAGAAGTAGGTCGAGGGGTTCCCAACCTTGGCCTCCAGCTACCCTGGCGATGGCGTGGAGGGCGCCGGCTTTAGCCGTCGCCGAGGCCTGATACCCGTGGAGGGCGCCGGCTTTCGCCGTCGCCAAGGCCTGATACCCGTGGAGGGCGACGGCTTTAGCCGTCGCCGAGCCAGAAGCGTCCGTGGCACAAGTCTGGCATAATGAAAACCGGAGGTTGTCGATGAAGCTTAGGTGGCTTGTCGGAGTGGTTGCGAGCGTGATGGTGGCGGCCAGTGCGGCCGCGCAAACAACGCCGCAGGGCCAGGTGCCCACGGGTGAAATGGCACTGGGTTCGGTGAGCCTGTCGCGGAGCGTCATGGCAGATGGCAAGGCGCTCAAAGCCGGGACCTACCAGGTTCGTCTCACGGCCCAGGCGGCGATGCCAGTGGTCGCGGGCCAGACCATGGAGCGCTGGGTGGAATTCGTCCAGGGCGGCAAGGTCGCCGGACGCGAGGTGGTGAGCATCGTCCCTGCCTCGGAGATGAAGGATCTTCAACCGGGCCCGCCGGGCGGCGCCCAGGCCAGGGCCGGCGCGCGCGTCGAAATGCTCAAGGGCAACGATTACGTGCGCGTCTGGATCAATCGCGGTGGCGTGAACTACCTGATCCACCTGCCGCCGGCCACAAAGGGTTAGAAGTAGAAAGTTAGAAGTAGGAAGTTAGAAGTAAAAAGTCAAAAGGGCCGGCGCTGCAAAGCGACCGGCCCTTTTCGTTGGCTTTTCACTTTCTACTTTTCACTTTCTACTTCCCTTTAGCCGCCGATCGACATCACGTCGAACTGCTCGTGGTGCAGGTGGACGTCCGGCTTCACGATCACGTCGCGCTTCAGCAGGTCCTTGAGGTCGCGCAGCACGCCGCGCTCCTCTTCCTGCAGCGCCCTGGCGATGTCGGGATTCACCCGCAACAGCACGCCGGGGCCGTCGAGGTCGGCGCCCACCTTCCTGATTTCCGAGAGGATCTCGTAGCACACCGTCGCGCTCGACTTGATGGTGCCGGCGCCTGAGCAGTACGGGCACGGCTCGGTGAGCACGCGCTCGAGGCTCTGCTTGACGCGCTTGCGCGTGACGATCACCAGCCCGAAGTCCGACACCTGGAGGGCCTTCGACGGGGCGCGGTCCTTGCGCAGTTCCTGCTCGACCGCGCCGAACACCTTGAGGCGGTTCTTCTTCTCCTCCATGTCGATGAAGTCGCAGACGATGATGCCGCCGAGGTCGCGCAGGCGAATCTGCCGCACGATTTCCTTCGCCGCTTCGAGGTTGGTCTTGATGATGGTGTCCTCGAGCCGGCCGGCGGTCTTCTTGCCGACATAGCGCCCGGTGTTGACGTCGATCGCCACCAGCGCCTCGGTCTGGTTGATGACGATCGAGCCGCCGGACTTCAGCCACACCTTGCTGCGCAGCGCCTTGTCGAGCTCGGCCTGCACGCCGTATTCCTCGAAGATCGGGAAGTCCTTGTCGTAGAGCTTCACCCGAGACGCCAGGCTCGGCATGATCCGCTCGATGAACTCGAGCACGCGCTGGTACTCGGTGGGGCTGTCGATGCGGATCGCCGAATAGTCGTCGGTGAGCAGGTCGCGCAGGAGCTTGGCGACCAGGCTCGGCTCCTGGTAGACGGTCACCGGCGAGCGGCGCTGCTCGCCGCGCTGCCGCATGTCGACCCAGATCTTGTAGAAGTAATTCAGGTCGGCGAGGATGTCGTCCTTCGAGCGGCCCGACGCCGCGGTGCGGATGATGACGCCGCCGTTGAAGTGATGCTCGTCGCGGAATTCCTTGACGATGCCGCGCAGCCGCGTGCGCTCGTCGCGGCTGTCGATCTTGCGCGAGATGCCGATGTGGTCCACCGTCGGCATGAAGACCAGGAAGCGCCCCGGCAGCGTCACGTGGCAGGTGAGGCGCGCACCCTTGGTGCCGAGCGGCTCCTTGGCGACCTGGACGATGACGTCCTGGCCCTCCTTGAGCAGCTCTTCGATCTTCGGTTCCGGCGCGCGCTCTTTCTCTTCCCGGTCGCCGCGCCGCCCGCCACGGCCCCGCCGGTCCGGTGGCGCTGCACTATCGGCACCCTCCGCGCCGTTGGCACCCGCAGCTTTGGCACCATCGGCACCCTTGGCACCTTCGTCGTCATCGTCTTTTTCGTAGTCGTCCAGGTTGGCGATGACGTCGGAGACGTACAGGAACCCGTCGCGTTCGAGCCCGAGGTCGATGAACGACGATTGCATGCCGGGCAGCACCTTCGAGACCCGGCCTTTGTAGACGTTACCGACGACGCCGCGATTCTGCTCTCGCTCGACGAACATCTCGGCGAGCTGGTCGTCCTCGAGAATGGCCACGCGTGTCTCGTGACCATTCGAGGAAATGATCATTTCCTTGTTCATGGGACTCTCTGAAGGGAATGGCCGGCATTAGTTCGTGAAGCGCCGCATCCGCACGTTCAGGATGAGGCCGAAACTGGCCAGCGTTGCAATCATCGAGGATCCGCCGTAGCTCAAGAGCGGCAGCGTGAGCCCCTTGACCGGCGCCAGACCCGCCGACATGGTGATGTTGTAAATCACCTGGAACGTAAACGACGCGAGTACGCCCAGGACGAGATATGCGCCGAGGCGATCCTTGGCCAGCCGGGCCGCCTCCATCGCTCGTAAAATCACGAACAGGTACAAGCCGAGCGCGACGAGGACGCCCACCAACCCCTGCTCCTCGGCGAGGACCGAGAAGATGAAGTCGTTGTGCGCCACGGGGAGGAAGCGCAACTGGCCCTGCGTGCCTCCCATGAATCCCTTGCCCCACACCCCGCCGGAGCCGACGGTGATGCGGGCCTGAATCTGCTGATAGCCGGCGCCCTTGGGGTCCTGCGCCGGGTCGAGGAAGGTCGAAATGCGTTCACGCTGGTAGTCCTGCAGGCCCCAGCGGTAGGCCACCGGCGCCGCGACCATCGCGACGAGGACCAGGATGCCGAGATAGCGCATCGGCAGGCCGGCCACGAACGCGATCACCAGCAGGATCGGGAGCAAGGTGACCGCCGTTCCCAGATCGGGCTGGCGCGCAATCAGCAGGAGCGGCACCGACGTGAGGGCGACGGCAATGACGAGGTCGCCGTTGGTCAACGCCGGGCGTCGGCTCTCGCCGAGCATCTTGGCGAGCACCAGTGCGATGGTCGCCTTGGCAAATTCCGACGGTTGGAGATTGAACGGCCCGAGGTCGATCCAGCGGCGCGAGCCGCCGCGGACCGCGCCGATGAACAGCGTGCCGACCAGCAGTCCGAGCACGCCGAGATAAATCCAGTGCGACTTGTCGGCGAGCGACCGATAGTCGATGGCCAGGCACGCGCCCATGGCCAGCGTGCCCAGCCCCATCGCGTAGACCTGCGTCCAGTAGACCGGGCCGGCGCCGCCGGTGGTGGAGTAGATCATGGCCAGGCCAATGGCGCAAATCATCGCCACGGCGGCGATCAACACCCAGTCGATATGGTGGTAGAGGCGCCGCTCGAACATCAGTGGCGCTCCCCTGGCGCGCCGACGATGGCCGCCGCGCGGACCGGCGCGGCGGGCTTGACCACGGGCGCCGGCACGTTGAGCACGGGCAGCGGCAGGCCGTCCTTCTGCGCATAGTAGGTGGCGATGATGTGCGCCGCGATCTGGGCGCCCTGGGAGCCGTGCTCGGAATGTTCCGCGAACACGACGCCGGCAATTTCGGGATTCTCAACCGGGCTGAAGAAGACGAACCAGCCGTGATCGCGGAGGTCCTTCTCGCTGCCGCGGGCGCGTTCCTTGCCCTGGTTGGAAATCACCTGCGCGGTGCCGGTCTTGCCGGCAATCTCGCGGCCCGACACCCGTGCCCGCACCGCGGTACCCGAGGCCACCGCCATCGAGAGGCCGTCGTGGAGCACGGCAATGGTCTCCGGTTTCAACAGGAACGGCTGGTAGGGGCTCACCGGCGCCGGAATCGCCTGCCAGCCCTTACCCTCGTCATACGCCTTGACCAGCCGCGGCACCACGCGCGTGCCGCCGTTGGCCACGGTCGCCATCATCACCGCCAGCGATATCGGCGTCACCGAGACCATGCCCTGCCCGATCACCACCGAGATGGTGTCGCCGGCGTACCACTTCTCGTTGAAGCGCTGCTTCTTCCACTCCGGCGACGGCACGATGCTCTCGATCTCGTTCGGCAGGTCGATGCCGCTCTTGCCGGCCAGGCCCAGCTTGACGCCCCATTCGTGGATCTTGTCGATGCCCAACATGTTGCCGACGGTGTAGAAATAGGTATTGCAGGACCGCTCGATGGCGTGGCGCATGTCCATGAAGCCGTGCTTGCCCATGCACTTGAAGAACCGGCCGTAGAACGTCGCGCCGCCAGGGCAGAAGATTTGTTTTTCGGGCGTCATGATGCCCTCTTCGAGTGCCGCCGTCGCGATGATGACCTTGAAGGTGGAGCCGGGCGAGTACCTTCCCTGGATGGCGCGATTCTGCATCGGCTTGAGCACGTCGTTGCTGAGCGCATTCCACGTCGCGCGGTCGACGCCGGTGGCAAACGCATTGGGATCGTAGGCGGGCATGCTGGCAAGCGTCAGCACGTCGCCGGTCTTCGGCTCGAGCACGACCGCCGAGCCCCAGTGCCGGTAGGCGCGGAACGCATCCTCGGCCGCATGCTGCATCGCGTAGTTGATCGACAACTGCACCCGGCGTCCCTCGACCGGCGGGATTTCATCGAGCGTGCGGATTTCGCGGCCCAGGCTGTTGACGACCACGCGCCGCGCGCCGTCTTCCCCCATCAGCAGCTTGTTGTAGACGCGCTCGACGCCCGATTGCCCGACGATCGAACCCGTCGAGAGGCTGTCGGCCGTCATCTGATCCTCGCTGGCCTCGCCCACGTAGCCGATCAAGTGGGCCGCCATCGCCTGGTCCGGATACGCGCGCGTCGGCACTTCCTGGACGACCACGCCGGGGAGCTCGAAATCGAGCCGTCGCGCGGTCACCGCCGCCACCTGCGACAGTGTCGCGTCCTGCACCACCACGATCGGCCGATACGTCGGCTCGCGGCGGTGCTTGTCCACCAGCTCGCGCACCCGCCGTTCGTCAAGCCCCGCCACGCTGGACAACACGCGAATCGTGGCGTTGAGGTCCTTGGTGCGTTCGCGGTCGATCGAAATGTTGAAGGAGTTTCGGTTCTCGACCAGCACGCGGCCGCTGCGATCGAAGATGACGCCGCGCGGCGCGCGCAAGGTCAGCGTGCGCTGGTGGTTGTTCTCGGCCATCTCCTGGAACTTGGCGTGCTGGGGCACCTGGAAGAACCAGAACCCGCAGGCGAGCAGCCCGAACGCGACGCCTACCGCCACCTGCAGCGTGGTCAGGCGGGTCGCGAGGCGGCGCCGATCTTCGGCAATAGCCATAATTCAGTCTTCAGCCTTGAGTCTGCAGCCTTCAGTTCGGGCTTCTGCCATTATCTCTTGAGTGGCCGGCTTGCGCGGCGCCGCGCGACAAATCCCGGCAGCCATTCGATCAGCTGAAACCCCACCACGCCCACGAACCCGTTGCCCACCGCCTGCCCGGCAATCCCGCCATACGGGTTGGGAAACTGCCGCAGGTCCAGCAGCACGTAGAGACCCATGAAAATCGCCGCGTGCAGGGCGGTGCCGAGCACGAACACCATGAACCTGGGCAGCGGCGCCGTGACGATGAACTGGGTGCCGATGACGCCGGCCAGGAACGCGACGATGGTCTTGGCCAGGCCGCCGATGCCGAGGATCCCGCTCGACAGGGAATCCTGGATCAGTCCGGCCACGCTGGCCGCCACCACGCCGGTGCCGGGCCCCGACACCAGCGAGATGTAGATCACCACCACCAGCACGAGGTCGAGCGCCGCGGTGCCGCGAAACACCAACCCGGCCAGTGTCGTCTGCAGCGCGAGCGCCACCACGATGGCCGCCAGCGCGGCGGCGATCTTCACTGGTCGCCACCCTCAGGCACCTGCTTCGACGGCGGCGGCGTCCGCACCACCAGCACCTCCTCGAGCCGCGAGAAATCCACCGCCGGCCGCACCGTGATCTCGTGATACGAGCCCGGCCCGCGGTCGACGTTCTCGATGGTGCCGATCACAAAGCCCTTGGGATAAATGCCGTCGATGCCCGAGGTGACCACGAGATCACCGGTCTTGACGTCCGCGGTGCCCGGCACGTACTGCATCCGGAGCGTGCCGTCGCCAAACCCCACCACCACCCCCTGCGTGCGCGTGCGCTCGACCAGCGCGCCCGCGGCGGCGTTGCGATCGATCAGCAGCTGTACTTTCGAGGCGCGGCGGCTGGGCAGGATCACCCGGCCGACGACGCCGTTGGGCGAGATCACCGCCATGTCGGCGGCGAGCCCGTCGGAGCCGCCCTTGTCAATGGTCACGGTGCGGAATTCCGGGCTGGCGCCGGCGGCGATGATCTCCGCCGCCGTGGTCTCGAGGCCGGCCCGCTCGCGCAGCTCGAGCAGCTGGCGCAGGTTGTCGGTGCGCTGCGCCAGCGCCCGTTCTTCCTGCAGGCGTACCTGCAGGTTCTGCACTTCCTGCCGGAGGGAGCCGTTCTCGCGCTGCACGTCCTGCAGCGCCACGTACCCGGACCAGGTGCCGCGGACGCCTTCGACGATCGACATCGTGCCGCGCTGCACTTCGGAAAACGCGCCGAAGGTCATCGCCTGCAGCACCGGCAGGCCGCTGGCGGTCTGCACCTGTGCGGAGATCAGGATCAGGTGACCTACGATCGCCACGGCCAGCAGGACGCCCGGGCGTTGTCGGATATCGGCGAAAGCCATGCTTCAGGCTTCAGGCTTCAGGCTTCAGCCTTCAGCTAATCAATGGCGATCTTGCGGAGCAGATCGAACTCGCCGAGCATCTTGCCCGCCCCGAGCACGACCGACGACAGCGGATCTTCGGCGCTCGATACCGGCAGGCCGGTCTCTTCGCGCAGCCGCTTGTCCAGGTTCTTGAGGAGCGAGCCGCCGCCGGTGATCACGATGCCGCGATCGACGATGTCGGCGGACAGCTCCGGGGGCGTGCGCTCGAGCGCCACCCGCACCGCGTCGACGATCACGTTGACCGTTTCGGCCAGCGCTTCGCGGATTTCCTCGTCGGTGATGGTGATGGTCTTGGGCACGCCTTCAATCAGGTGCCGCCCCTTGATCTCCATCGTCATCCGCTCCTCGAGCGGGTAGGCCGAGCCGAGTTCCATCTTGATCTGCTCCGAGGTGCGCTCGCCGATCAGGAGGTTATAGGTCTTCTTGATGTACTGGATGATCGCTTCATCCATCTCGTTGCCGGCGACGCGCACGGCCTTGCTGTAGACGATGCCCGCCAGCGAGATCACCGCGATGTCGGTGGTGCCGCCGCCGATGTCGACGATCATGCTGCCGGCCGGTTCGGTGATCGGCAGCCCCGCGCCGATGGCGGCCGCCATCGCTTCCTCGATCAGGTGCACCTCGCTCGCCTTCGCGCGATAGGCCGAGTCCTTGACCGCGCGCTTCTCGACCTGCGTGATTTCCGACGGCACGCCGATGATGATGCGCGGCCGCACCCAGACGTTGCCGTTATGCGCCTTCTTGATGAAGTAGGTGAGCATCTTCTCGGTGACGTCGAAGTCGGCGATGACGCCGTCCTTCATCGGCTTGATCGCCACGATGTTGCCGGGCGTGCGGCCCAGCATCTCCTTGGCGCCGGTGCCCACGGCCTCGACCCGGCCGGTGACCTTGTTGACCGCCACCATCGACGGCTCGTTGACGACGATGCCCCGCCCCTTGGCGTAGACGCACGTGTTGGCCGTGCCGAGATCGATGGCCAGATCAGTTGACAGAAACGACAGGAGCGAACCAAGACCCATTGTGCAGAACCATGCAATCACCCCAACCCTTCGGTCTGGGCGATGCGAACTCCGTTTTTGCCCGATTCCTTAACCTGGTACATGGCCATATCGGCCGCACGCACCAACTCTTCAGCCGAGGCCGCCACATCGGGCAACGTGGCCACCCCTACCGACGCCGTGAGCCGAATCGTCAACCCATCCGCCGCGAGAAACGGATGGGCGGCCATGCGCTCCCGGACACGATCGCCGACTGCCGCCGCACCTTCGGAACCGGTGTCGGGCAGGATGACCGCAAACTCGTCGCCGCCGAACCGCGCGACCACGTCGGTCTCGCGGGCACATCGTCGAATCACCGCCGCTGCTTCCACCAGCGCGCGGCTGCCGGCCTGGTGGCCGTGGCTGTCGTTGATGCCCTTGAACCCGTCGAGGTCCATGAACAAGAGCGACAGCGGACGGCCCGAACGCGACGCGCGCTTGGCCTCCCGGCGCAGCACCTGGTTCAAGTACCGGGAGTTGTAGAGCTGCGTCAGATCGTCGGTGACCGACAGCGCCTCGACCCGACGTAACCGGAGCGCGTTGTCGAGCGACTGCGCGGGTCCCTCGAGGATGGCCCTCAGAAGCTCCGTCACTGCCGGAGCGAACCGCGGGGCCAGGCTCGACGCTCTCCGTTCTGCGACCACCAGCGCGGCGACCGTCTCCGACCGGCACCGGAGAGGCAAGCCAAACGCCGCTCCCGACGCTCCCGTCACGCGCGGATCCTTCCGCAGATCCGCCGTGGCAAATTCCCTGCCGTGCACGAGCACCCATCGCGCCAGGCTCAAGGCGCCCGGCATCGAGGCGGCGCTCAGTCCGCGCGACGCCAAGCCCACGACTTGTCCGTCGATGTCGATGGCAAAGACACCGCACGCCGACGCCTTGAACCACTCGTCGGCGCAGTCGATGACCAACCCGCCTATCGTTTCTGGTTCAAGCGTGTCGTGCGCGGCACGCAACAGAGCCAGCACCGTCTCAGGCCGTTCGAGGCGGCCCTTCAGTGCACGCTGGCTGCGCCGCAGGCGGGCGGCCAGATCCGGACGGCGAGATCCGCCGTAAGTCATTCAATAGACTGAATATATCACGGAGAAGGGGGTTCAACACGCTCGTTCCACACTATCGTTCCCCACGATCGTTCAGGACAGTCGTCCCCAAAGGGCTTCGACCCCCTCGTCCATGCTACGATTACTGTTTCCCAGAGGATTCTGACCGATGACGATGCTCGACCGGATGCGGCGACACAAGGGCTGGCTCAAGTGGAGCCTGGCGCTGGTCGTGCTGACTTTTGTGGTCTTCTACATTCCCGATTTCCTGTCGACCAGCACCGGTGCCGCGCCGAGCGAAGTGCTGGCCAGTGTCGAGGGATCGCCGATCACGGTGGGCACCTTCCAGCGCCGCTACAACGCGCAGGTGCAGGCGTTCCGCAACCAGTACGGCGGGCAGATGAACGACCAACTGCTCAAGCAGCTCGGCATCGATCGCCAGATCCTGCAGCAGCTGGTGGATGAAGAAGCGATGGTCGCCGAAGCGCGCAAGCAGGACATCACCGTCAGCGACGCCGAAATCCGCGAGCGCATTCTGGCGATGCCTGGCTTCCAGGAGAACGGCCACTTCATCGGCGAGAACCGCTACCGCCAGCTTCTGCAGTTCCAGAACCCGCCGATGACGACCTCGGACTTTGAGAGCAACCTGCGCCGCGCGCTGTCGATCGAAAAGCTCCGCACCGCCCTCACCGGCTGGATGTCGGTGAACGACGCCGACGTCGCCGCGGAATTCCGCCAGCGCAACGAGAAGGTCAAGCTGGACGTCGTGCCGGTCACCGCCGAGGCCTTCAAGAACCAGGTCACGGTCACCGACGCCGACCTCGCCGCGCACTTCGAGAAGAACAAGGAAAGCTACCGCGTCGGCGAGAAGCGCAAGATCAAGTACGCCTTGCTCAATGTCGACCAGGTCCGCGCCACGATTACCGTGCCGGAGCCGGATATCGTGGCGTTCTACCAGCAGAACATGGCGCAGTACCAGACGCCGGCGCAGGTGCGCGCCAGCCACATCCTCCTGCACACCGAGGGCAAGGACGACGCCACGGTGAAGGCGCTCGCGGAAGACATCATCAAGAAGGCCAAGGCGCCCGGCGCCGACTTCGCCGCCCTGGCCAAGCAGTACTCGCAGGACGACACCAACAAGGACAACGGCGGCGACCTCGACTACTTCGGCCGCGGCCGCATGGTGCCGGAGTTCGAAGCCGCCGCCTTCGCGATGAAGACCGGCGAGATCAGCAGCGTGCCGGTGAAGTCGTCGTTCGGCTACCACATCATCAAGATCACCGACAGCAAGCCAGACACCACGCGCGCGCTGGCCGAGGTGCACGCCGAGATCGAGGATCAGCTGAAGTGGCAGAAGGCGCAAGCCGAAGCCGAGCGTCTTGCCAAGTCGATCGAAGCCACCATCAAGACCCCGGCCGACCTCGACAAGGTCGCGAAAGAGCGCGGGATGGCCGTGCAGGAAAGCGGCCTGTTCCTCACCGACGAGCCGGTTGGTCCGCTGGGCCCGCAGCCGGAGCTCGCCGCGCGCGTCTTCACGCTCAAGGACGGCGAAGTCACGCCGGCCCTGCGCGTGGCCACCGGCTGGGTGTTCGCCACGCTGACCGGCAAGCAGGAACCCAAGCTCCCCACGCTCGACGAGGTGAAGGCCAAGGTCAAAGACGACGTGACGCGCGACAAGGCGGCCGAACTGGCCAAGGCGCGCGCCTCGGCAATTGCCGCCACGCTCAAGGACGCCAAGGATTTTGCCGCCGCCGTGAAGAAAGCCGGCCTTGAAGTGAAGACGACGGAACTGGTGGCGCGCGGTTCGGCGCTGCCCGACCTCGGCGTCAGCCAGGCGATCGACCAGGCCGCCTTCTCGCTGCCGCAGGGCGGCGTCAGCGACGCCATCTCCACGCCTTCCGGCACCGCGATCATTCGCGTCGTCGAACGGCAGGACGTCACCGACCAGCAGATCAACGAAGGCCGCGATCAGCTGCGCGACGAGCTCGTCAACCAGCGGCGCGACAAGTTCTTCGGCGCCTACATGCAGAAGGCGAAGGCGGGCTTGAAGATCGACATCAAGCAGGACACGCTCGCCCGCGTCGTCGGCAGCTAGTTCAGCGACGGCTAAAGCCGTCGCTCTCCACGTCTGGAGGGCGGGGGCTTTAGCCCCCGCCGAATGGCTTCACGTGGTACACGGCCACCTCTTTCCGATTGACGGTGTATGACCCGATCGGTTCGACGTCAGCCCTGGCGTCGAGCGCCGCGACGATCTCCTGGTAACGCGGTCCATACCAGCGCTCGTGCACGGTCAGCACCGTCACGCCGATGCGCGCGATCTCGCGGATGGCGCGATCGTCGGGGAACAACCTGATGCGATCGGCCATGGTGAGATAGTCCGGCGGATAGTAGCCGCTGTAACCGTTGACCAGCGACGGCCAGGCGCCGACGCGCGCCAGCATGTAGTCCGCATCGACGCTCTGATCGAGCCGTTCGGGCGTCGCGATCGGCATCTCCAGCACCACTGAGCCGCGGGTCAGCCCCAGCTGAGGCACGCTGGGCGACGTCGTCACCTCCCACAAGTCCGGCGCGTTGCGATACTCGACGACCAGCACGAGCAGGCACACCGCCGTGACCATCGCCGCGGCGCGACGGTCCTTGAGGCGCGACAGCATCGCGGCCGCACCCGCGCCCACCAGCACGCTGATGACCAGGAGCACCATCACGCCGGCGCGGGCCGGCGCGCGGAGCCCGCGATACGGCACCACGAATTCCCGCAGGATCGGAAACACCAGGCCATTCGTTCCGAGGGAGAGGTCAATCGCGAGGAGCGCCATCGCGAGATGGGCCCACCGGCGCCGGTTCCACGGCCCGAAGGCCAGGCCGGCGGCCGCGAAGATGATCGCAAGACTCCCAGGGAACAGCCGCGTCTCGAATTCTCCCGACGCCGTCAGCAAGCGGCCATAGATCGCATTGTGTGGATGGACCGCGACGTAGCTGCCGAACGTGGCGCTGTAGCGCGCGACGTCCTCGGGCAGCCGGTCGCCGGTCTGGCCGCGGTTGGCGAGATACGGCAGCGAGTAGAGCGCAATCACGATCGCCCCGGCGATGCCGGCGGCCACCAGGGCCCCGGCCATCCTGGCCCGCCGGCCTTTCGCGACGCCGCCCCACTCCACGAGGATGCCGATGGCGAAGACCGGCGCGAACAACAGCCCGTAATAGATGCAGGAGAGCCACTGGAGCACGGCGGCACCCACGGCGCCGGCCGCCAGGCGCGGCGCTCCACCGTCCGCCGCGCGATGCCACAGCCACAGCGCCAGCGGCATCCACATCGCCATCTGCATCTCGAAGTGATCGAGGTGATCGAGCCGGTACGGGGCGAGGGTGTAGGTGACCGCGGCAATCAGTGCGGCGTCGGCCCGGCCCGACAGGTGCCGCACGAGCACGAACATCGCGAGACCGCTGCTGACAAACGCGGCGAAGAGGGCCAGGTTGTAGGCGGTGAGCGCCGACAGCCCCAGGTAGCGCAACGGCGCCGCCGCCAGGCCCGGCAGCAGGATGGCATCGGAGAACGCCAGCGTGCGGAGCTCGGGAAAGAAAATCGGCGCGTCGAAAAGGTGCAGATCGCGCGAGACCGCGGCGTCGGCGATCCACGCCAACCGCCACGCGCCGAAGAACGAATCCCAGTTTCCGCTGAGGCGGTCGGCCAGGTGAAGGCCGAGCGGCCAGGTCACGGCGAGAGTGGCGGCGAGCAGGACGGCCAGCGCGACGGCGAATTCTGCATTCAGAATCCTCCGGCCGGCGCTCATCTCACGAAGACGTACGGCATGTGCGCGAGGATCTGGCCGGAGCGGAAGAGCCGCGCCGGCGCCAGCAACGCCGCCAGCGCGCGCCGGTCGCGCGGCCCAAGCAGGCTGGCGAGCACGTCGGCGGTTTGCCGGGTTTGGAGGCGCGCCGCCGGAGACTGCAGTTCGTCGGCCAGCACTTCGTAGAAGCTGCGTCGCGGCGGATAGACGATCAGCTCGACCTCCTCGTCGACGGGGATCCGGGCGCGCTGCTTGGCGAGACCGATCGCCGTATAGAGCCCGCCGAGCTGATCGACCAGGCCGTTGGCCCGCGCCTGCTGCCCGGTCCAGACCCGGCCTTGCGCAATTTCATCGATCTTCTCGGGCGGCATGTGCCGCGCCGCCGCGGCGCGTTCGACAAACTGGTCGTACACCGCCTGCATCGATTCCTCGACCTTGGCGCGCTCTTCGGGGGTGAACCGCCGATCCGGCGAATACATCTGGGCGTGCTTGCCTTCACTGGTCGCCTCGATGTTGGCGCCAAGCTTTTCGAGCGTGCCCGAGACGACGAACTTGCCGGTGTAAACGCCGATCGATCCCGTGAGGGTGCCGGGTTGCGCCACGATGGCGTCGCCACCGAGCGCAATGTAGTAACCGCCCGATGCCGCCAGGTCGGACATCGAGACGATGATCGGCCGCGACGGGTCGTGGGAGATCGACAGCTCCCGCCAGATCACGTCGGACGCGGTCGACGAACCGCCCGGGCTGTCGACCCGCAGCACGATCGCGCGCACCGCGGGGTTGGCGCGCGCCTCGCGGATGTACTCGATCAGCGAATCGGAGCCGACCACCGCGCCATTGACCGGGTCGAAGCCGCTGTGGCCGGAGGTGATCACGCCGACGACGTTGATCACGGCCACCTTCGACCGCCGCGTGACGCCCGCCGCCGCCCACGACACCGCCACGTAGTCTTCCGCTTCGATCAGCTTGGCCCCGGACAGGCGATCGTCGACGTCATCGAGTTCGTCGTCGTACGCCACGTCGTCGATCAACCCTTGGCGCAGCGCGTCTTCCGGCTGGAACGGGCCCTGGTCGATCAACGCGCGGAGATCGCCCTCGCTCTTCTTGCGCGAGTCAGCGATGGCGCGAACCAGTTGGGCGAATTGGTCCTTGTTGAGCGATTCGCTCATCTCCCGGTGAGCGGGCGTGAAGGATTTCTCGAGGTAGGTGTTGATCGCGGTCTTGTAGTCGCCGATGTGGATGAAGTCGGGATAGGTGCCGATCCAGTCGAAGCTACCGCGAAGGAACACTTCGTAGCTGGCGATGCCGGTGAGGTCGAGCGTCGAGGACGGCAGCAGGAACACGCGGTCGGCCACCGAGGCCAGGAAGTACTCCCGGTCGCCCGCGTATTCCAGATATGCGTGCACGTACTTGCCGCTCTGCTTGAAGTCGGCGAGCGCGTCGCGCAGTTCCTGGACCTTGGCCCAGTAGGGCGAATCCAGGGTCCCGGGCTTCAGGAGAATGCCGACGATGCGACGGTCGGCCTTGGCCTTGCGGATGAGCTCGACGTAGGCGCGAATCGTCAGCTCGTCGCTCGCGCCGAAGGCCAGGTCCGGCAGCACTTCGGGGAGGCCCCCGGTCGGCCGCAACACCAGGGTGGACCGTTCGGCCACCGAGGGCTCACGTCCCACCGCGAGGTACAACACCACCAGAGCTAAAGCTGAAAGGCCGGCCGCCAGCAGCAGGATCCCGACGACAAAGCGGACGCCACGCTTCACCCGATCAGTATAGACCGCCAACGCCGCGGCTTTTCTTCAAGGAAAACCTTCCCCAAAGTGCCGGGTGTCCCTATGATGACTGAAACCTCAGCCATGCGCGCCCTTGTGCGGTCCCTGCCACGCTTCCCGGCGCTCATCGTCGGCATCGCTGGCCTCCTGCTGTTGGTCGACGACTGGATACCCGACAACGCCGCGATCGACACCGAGTTAATGGCCGCCGTGCTTTGCTTCGCCATCGGCGCGACGGCCGTCGTGGTCCTGGTGTCGGACTGGATTGAGCCCAGGCGCCTGCTCCACGTGGCGCAACATGGCGCCAAGGGCGCGGCCGTCACCGTCGTCGCGCTCGCGATCTCGCTGGTGGCGGCCGAATACCTGGCGCGGTGGGTCTACCGGGACATCACCACCACTGGCGACGACCGCGGCTACTTCTCCCGCCGATGGGATAGCAGCGGCGCGGCGGTCTTCAACGCGCAGGGCTTTCGCGAGCGGACCTTCGTCGAAGCGAAACCGCCGGCTACGTACCGGATTGCCGTGGTCGGCGATTCGTTCACCTATGCCAGCGGCCTCGACGCCAAGGACCGCTTTACGGAGGTCCTGCAGCAGAAACTGCCGTCGAGGATGGAGGTGCTCAACTTCGGGGTGCCCGGCAACAACACCCCGCAACATGCCGCCAACATCCGCAAGAACGTGTTGCGCCTCGCGCCCGATTTCATCCTCGTGCAGTGGTTCGTCAACGACGTTGAGGGCGAGCGTCCGGCGGGCCGGCCCACGTTCAGCAACGTCATGCCCATTGCGGCGCTCCACGAACGGCTTTACCGATCGTCGGCGCTGTATTCGCTGATGAACATCCGCTGGACCCAGATGCAGGCGGAATGGACCGGCGGCACCTACGAGCAATACCTCACAAAGCGTTTTGGCGACCCACAGGGTGACGGCGCCCGCGCCGATCGCGACGCCATGCTGGCTCTGGCCGAGGTCTGCCGCCGCGCGCACGTGAAGTTTGGGTTTGTCCTCTTTCCCGACTCCGGATTCGACCTGGGCGCCCGTTATCCGTTGGCGTTCCTGCACGATCGCGAGCTGGCCTTTTGCGCCGACCAGCAGATCACGTGTGTCGATCTGAGGCCTGCGCTTGCGCAAGTTCCAGACAGACGGAAGCTGTGGGTCAACCGGCTGGATCATCATCCCAGCGCGCTGGCCAATGGCATTGCCGCCATGGAAATCCTCAAGGCCTTCGAGGCCGAGTGGATGACGATTTCTTAGAGAATAGTTGCCAGGGTCACCCGATCGCCCGACACTGGGGAGGATCATGTCAGCGCAGCAATCGGCAGAGGCTCCTTCTCGCGGCCGCTCAATGACGGTCGTCGTGACGCTCGTCATCGTCATTCTGCTGGGGCAGATCGCCCGGGAAGAGCGGATTGTCCATCGATTGAAAGGCGAATTGGCCACGGCGCAGCAAGACGTCGATCAGCGCGCGGCCAAGCTGGCCAACGAGCGCCTGAGCGGTCATCGCGAGGACATCGTCCGCGCCGCCCGATGGCTTCAGGAGTATTACCAATCAGACGATGGCCTGCGACGCGCCGATGGGCTGTGGCTGGCCGGCCCGCGGCAGATCGACGCGGAGGCGATTGGCGCCTGGCTGTTTGACGTGTACTTGACGGCGCGGATCGCCGGCCAGTCTGACGAGGCCGCACGGCGAGACGTGTCGGATGCGATTCGCAACACCGACGAATGGCAGCTCGCCCACCGCGCCCGCTAGCGCGCGGCCGTTTCCCCTACGGATTGATCGAACCGAAGAGCACGAGGCGCGCGGCCTCGCGCAAGCCGCGAGCCGTGAACGGCTTTTCGAGGAAGGCCGCGCCCTCTTCGAGTTCCGTGCGATCCTCGAACAGCATGTCGCTGAAGCCGGTTTGGTACAGCACTTTCACGGCCGGGAAGCGCTCGCGCACGCGGTCGGCCAGTTCGCGCCCCTGCATGTCGGGCATCGCGTAGTCGGTAACGAGCAGATCCACGGCGCCCGCGTGATTGGCGAGTTTCTCGATGATTTCCGGACCGCCCTGCGCCATCAGCAACTCGAAGTTCTCGCGCTGCAGGATTCGCGTCAGCACATCCAGCATCATCGGGTCATCGTCGACGACGACCACGGTTTTCTTGATCGCCAGCGGCTTGAGCTCGGCCTGCGGCGGCCGGGGCGGGCCATCATCCTTGGCCATCAGCGGATTGGAGGTGAGTGGAATGTCGGGGATCGGCATCGGCTCGACCGCCACCGGTCCTGGTGTGGGCATCACGACCGGTACTGGAGGCAGCTCGACTTGATACGCGTGCGGCAATTCTCCGTGACCGACGGCCCCCCACAGTTGGTTCAGGAGGCGTTGCGGCAGGCCGATATCCACGCCCGCGACGAGCACTTCCGTGCACAGCGATTCGAGTTCGCGGACCCGGGCGAGCAGTCGATCGTGATCTGCGGTGTTCACAACTCGCGAGGCGGACCAGACCCTGGAGCCGGCTCCGTCGGGGCCGCCAAAGAAACTCACGCCCATACTATCCCGCTTCCCCCCCGGGCCCCGCACGGCGGCGCACATGGGCGCGCACACACCGTGCACGGCTGATTCCGCTGCCAATTCGTCAAAATGCTGCCAAATTGCCGTAGTTGCCATGGGCGTCCAACCTTCCTGACCCTATCCGTATCAGGAGTTGTGCCAGCGATTGGGGAGCCAAACCACGGTCTCTATAAGATAGACGGACACGCCCGGCAAAAGCACTCAGGGCGCGATGCCCCGGTGCCCCGCTTCTGTCCTTGTGTTTGACAGGCCAGTATTCGCATAATCGCGTGGGATCTCCCCCCACTCGTGGATTACGAACGGCTCTTCCTCAGACATCTCGATCTCATCGATCAGATCGTCCGCACCACTGGCCGCCGCCGGCATTTGTCGCCGGCTGAACAGGAAGACCTGTCGGGATTTGTCCGGCTGCGCCTCATCGAGAACAACTACGCGGCGCTGCGAAAGTTCCAGAACCGCAGCACGTTCTGGACCTACCTCGCGTCGGTCATCGAGCGGCTGTCGATGGACTTTTGCATCGAGCGCTGGGGCCGGTGGCGGCCGTCGGCGATGGCCGAGCGGCTTGGGCCCGACGCGGTCCTGCTCGAGCGGCTGGTCCATCGCGACAGCCATTCCTTCGAGGAAGCGCTCGAGTTGGCGCATAACCAGCACCACGTTTCGCTGTCGGAATCGCAGCTCAGGAAGCTCTGGGAGACGCTGCCCGTGCGCACGCGCCAGACCCGGGTCCCGGAAGAGGCGGCGGCGGAAGTCGCCTCGTCCGATACGGCCGAGGTGAACGTCGAGGAGGCCGCGCATCGCGAGGAACTGCGACGGATTGAGCGCATCCTGACGGAGGCGATCGCCCGCTGCACGGATCATGAACGCATGCTCCTTGCACTGCGATTCGATCAGGGCCTCAAGATCGCCGAAATTGCCGCGGCGATCGGCGGCTCCCCCCCCACATTGCACAGGCATTTGGCCAAGGTGCTCGGGGACTTGCGCGCGGCCCTTCAGTCCGCTGGAGTCAATGCGGGCGACATGTCGAGGCTACTCGGCCACCAATCGATCATCCTTTCACCGCTCCTGCGGGACGCGATTGAGAGACTTTCCGGCAATGTCCGTCTATTCAAGCGAGATGAGTAAGTCAGGCATGGACCGCCGAAGCGACTGTCTGGACCCCGAGGTCCTGGCGGCCTACGTTGACCGCGGCCTGAGCCTGTCTGAACGCGCGCGCGTCGAGTCTCATCTTGCCTCGTGCTTTCAGTGCGCTGCACTGCTGGCCGGGGTCGTGCGAACGGTCGAAGCATTGTCGGACCACTCCACCACTGGGGCCGCGACTGGCACGGGAGCCATCCCGCGCCTGGATCGGCACCGCCTGGTGGGTGTGCTGACGGCTGCGGCCGCCGTGATCGCGGTTCTGGTCGTGCCCTCGATGATGGGGCCATGGCTCGATCGCGACATGGGGCTCGTGAGTCTTGTCGAAACAGTTGGGACCGAGCGATCGGTTGCTGGCCGGCTGACCGGGGGGTTCCCGCATGCCCCACTGGGTGTGCCATCTGCTGGGGGGCAAGATGGCCGTGTCGCCGCGACCGAGCGCTTGGTCCTGATTGACGGCAAGATTCGCGAGTCTTTCGGCGAACGCGAAACTCCCTCGCGCCTGCACGCGATGGGCCTGTCACAACTTCTGCTGGGCCACTACGACGAGGCGGCGCGTTCCCTGCTGGCCGCGTCGCGCGAGCAGCCCGGCAATGCGCAGTATCTCAGCGACCTTGCCGTTGTCCAGATGGAGCGCGCGCGCGTTGGCCTGCGGCCTGCCGATCTGCCGCGCGCGCTGGCCGCCGCCGATCGCGCCCGCAGGATTGACCCGTCGTTGCGCGAAGCGTGGTTCAACCGCGCCCTGGCGATCTCGGCGCTGTCGCTCACCGACCAGGCGAAGCAGGCGTGGACGGAATATCTCGCCTTGGACCATTCGTCGCCGTGGGCCGGCGAAGCCCGCACCCGGCTGGCGGCCCTGTCGCACTCAACGCCGGCGCGCGCGTGGAGCGGCATCCAGGCGCGGCTTGGCGGCACCATTGATGCGGCACTGGCCGACGAGGCCGTTCGCGTGCAAACCACCGAGGCGCGCCAGTACATCGAAAGCGTGTTGCTGCCCGCCTGGGCCGTGGCCGTGGCGCGCGGCGACAGCGGCAGCGCGGAACTCGAGCCGGTCAGGCAGATGGCCGACGCGATGCAACGCGTGGCCGGCGACGCCTTGTATCGGGACACGGTGGCGGCCATCGACCGCGCGGAATCGCGCGGCCCGGCTGCACTCACTGACCTCGCGCGGGCGCACGCCAAGTACGCCAACGCCGCGGCCTTGTTTTCCGACGACAGATATGGCGAAGCGAGCGGCGGCCTGGCCAGCTCGCGCGATGAGTTGACCGCGGCGGGAAGCCCGCTCGCGATTCGCCCGGCCGAGGATCTGGCTGGCGTGGCGCTGGTCAACGGCACTTCTCAAACGATGCTTGGCCCGCTGTCGGACGCGCTCGCCGCGGCGCAGAGCCATGGGTATACCTACGCTGCCGGACGTGCCAGTTGGTTTCAGGGGTTGATTGCCTTCAACCAGGGTCGAATTGCCGACGCCCGGTCGAAGTACGACGACGCGCTTCAGACTTTCGACACGATGCACGATACCGAGCAAGCGGCGGCCGTACACAGCCTGTTGGCCGCGTTGAATAATTACATCGGCAGCTACGACGAATCCTGGCGTCAGCGGCTGCTCGCATTTGAGGGGCTCGCCGTCTCGCGATCGCCCAGGGCCCGATACACCATCCTCAATTCGGCGGTGCCATCGCTGCGCCTCGATAGCCCGGAGACGGCACTCATGCTCGAGGACGCGGCTCTCGAGACGGCCAGAGCCTGGGGCCGCGATGCGGCCATCCTCGAAGGGTTGTCGCAGCGCGCATCGGTCCTGTTGTCCTTGGGACGCAACGCCGAGGCCAACCGGGACATCGCGGAAGCGCGCGCCCGGCTGGCCAACGTTCCCGACCTCGCGTTCCGGAGGGTCGTCGAGCTTCGCGTGTTGGCCGTCGAAGGCGAGGCGCTGCGGCAGAGCGACCCGGCCGGGGCAGTGCTGGCGGCCTCTCGCGCCATCGAACGGCTCCAACAGCGCGGCGATCGATTGCGCCTGGCGCAATTCAACCTCCAGCTGGCACGCGCCAACATCGCGTGGGGCAAGGTCGACGCGGCCGAACTGGCGTTGAGCCAGGGCATTCGCGCGTTCGACGACGAGCGGGCGTCGTTGTCCGACGAGGGTCGCATCTCGACACTGGACGAATCGTGGAAGCTGTTCGACACGGCCGCTCAACTGGCGCTCAAGAAAAAGGATTACCCGCGAGCCTTTGCCCTCGCCGAGCACGCCCGCGGGCGCACCTTGGCGGAAGCCAGGCGTATACCGGCCGGCCGCTCCCTCACCGAAGTTCAAGACACGGTGGAACAGGGCGAGGCCATCCTCGCGGTGAACCAGTTCGACGATGAACTGGCGCTGTGGCTGATAAAGCGCGACGGCACCACCGTGACCACGCGGTCGCTCACCAGGCGCGATGCCGAACGTCTTGTCGCTCGTCAACAGGATGAGATCCGGCGCGAAACCGCAACCCCGGACGCCGGCGCCGCGCTCTACAACGAACTGCTGAAACCGCTCGCCGGCCAGTTGCGCGGCGTCACCCGCCTGGTCATCGTGCCCGACTCCACCTACGAGGACGCCGCCTTCGCCGGCCTCTGGGATTCGTCGCGGCGCCGTTACCTGGTCGAGGACGTCGTCCTGAGCCTCGCGCCGAGCGCGTCGGCCTTTGCGCTATCGGTGCAGGGCCCCAGGCTCACGAGTATCCCCGGCCCACCGCTCGTCCTTGGCGGACCTGATCCGGCATCCGACGCCGGGGCTCGTGCCGTCGCTTCCGTCTATCCATCGGCCGAGTTGCTCACGGGCCCTGCGGCCACCGGCGCCAACTTGTTTGCCGATGCACCCGGTCGTGCGATCGTGCACGTCTCGGCGCGCACCGCGCAAAACCAGGCGTATCCGTTGCTGGCCAGGATGACGCTTGCTGATGAACCCGGCCGGCGATATTCGGGCATGGTGCTCGGGCGCGACATCGCCGCCCGCCGCTTTGCCAACACCAGTCTCGTGGTCCTCGCGGAGTCTCGCGCGGCCAACCTCGATGAAAACGCCGGCACGCTGAGCGTCGCCCGCGCCTTCCTGGCTGCCGGTGTTCCGAATGTCCTGGGCACGCTGCCCGGCGTCGACGAAACCGCGAGCGGCAACCTGATCGTGGGCTTCCACCGGCAGTTGGCGTCAGGCGCCACCGCCGCACAAGCCCTCAACAACATCCAACGCAACGTAATACAGAGCAACGGCCGTCGACTCGGCGCTTGGTGTGCGTTGGTGCTTTACGGCTCCGATCGATAGCCCCCCA